>NZ_CEEDBN010000020.1:0-69249 GCF_979253015.1 Methylobacterium sp. AC433
GCCATTCCCACCAGCGCCTTCCCGACCCCGGCCCGGCGGCCGGCCCATTCGGTGCTCTCGACGGCGAGCCTGACGGCTGCCTACGGCCTGAGGCCGCGGCCCTGGGCGGAGGCCCTCGACGACATCCTCGACCGGCTGGTCGGGCCTGAACGGACAACGACGGAGACACGGGCATGAAGGGGATCGTTCTGGCCGGCGGCACGGGCACGCGCCTGCACCCGGCCACGCTGTCGATCAACAAGCAGCTGCTGCCGGTCTACGACAAGCCGATGATCTACTATCCGGTCTCGGTGCTGATGCTGGCGGGCATCCGCGAGATCCTGATCATCTCCAGCCCCGAGCATCTCGACAACTACAAGCGCCTGTTCGGCACCGGCGAGCAGTTCGGGCTGTCCTTCAGCTACGCGGTCCAGCCCCGGCCGGAGGGCCTGGCCCAGGCCTTCCTGATCGGGCGCGACTTCGTGGGCGGCGACAGCGTCGCCCTGGTGCTGGGCGACAACCTGTTCTTCGGCTCAGGGATGCGCGAGCTCCTGGCCCAGGCCCGCGCCCGCGAGACCGGCGCCACGGTGTTCGCCTACCACGTCGACGATCCCTCGGCCTACGGCGTGGTCACCCTCGGCCCGGACGGGCGGCCCTTACGCCTCGTCGAGAAGCCGGTGACGCCCGAGAGCCCCTGGGCGGTGACGGGCCTGTACTTCTACGACAACCAGGTCCTCGACATCGCCGCGGGCGTGAGGCCCTCGGCCCGGGGCGAGCTCGAGATCACCAGCGTCAACGAGGCCTATCTGGAGCGGGGGCAGTTGCACGTGGAGCGCATGAGCCGCGGCTATGCCTGGCTCGACACGGGCACGCATGACAGCCTCTTGGAGGCGGCCGAGTTCGTGCGCACGCTCCAGCACCGCCAGGGCCTGCAGGTGGCCTGCCTGGAGGAGATCGCCTACCTGCAGGGCTTCATCGGCAAGGACCAGCTCATCGCCCGCGGCAACCTCTTCGCCAAGACCGCCTACGGTCAGAACCTCCTCAAACTCGCACAGGAAGACCAGAGCGAACGCCTGATGCGATGAGGCCCGCACGGGACCCAAGCGGGCAGGGGCCTCCCCGAAGCGAGGGCGGTCGCGTATAGGAGCGGAAATGGACAACATCATTCGCCCCACCTTCGGCGTCCCGCGCCGCACGGAACCGACCGATCCCCGCCGCGTCCAGGTCCTCACCCAGCGCGTCTACGGAGAGGCGAATGGCTGCCGCGTCTGCCTCGTGCACGACGAGGGCGCCCCGGAGGGCGACGTCTACAAGGTGGTGGTGGGCTTCCTGACGGACGACGAGGTGAGCACCGTGGCGATCCTCCCCGCCACGCCGGAAGGCGACACCGACTGCGAGATCGTCGCCCTGGCGATCCTGCGGACCCTCGGCATGATCGAGGCCCGCACCGAGCCGCCGGGCAGCGCCTGAAACACGCCCGTTCGCCTCGCGCGCGGGAGGTTGGGCGGGAGGTTCAGAAGCGGGCTTGCATCGGTCCGGAAAGCCATGCTATCGCCCCTGCACCGGAACGGACCGGGCCGCAACCGCCATCGGTTGCGATGAAAAACCGGATCCTGCCTCGTGCCACGCGAGGATGTTGGGGGATAGTTTAACGGTAGAACAGTGGACTCTGACTCCTCTAGTCCAGGTTCGAATCCTGGTCCCCCAGCCACTGCTTGAACGACGCCCTTCCCACTTCAGACTGAGACCAGCCAGGCCCGGTCGGCAAAAGCGGTTCTGGTTTCGAGCTTCGCGATGGCCAGCGCCAGGCCGCTGACGCCCGTTCCGCGTCGACCCGGATGGACGTTTCGTCGATGCGCACCGGCCCGCACTGCGGCTTGCGGAACTGGCGCCGCCGCTTTCCGATCACCGGCGCAGAGGCCAGGACCCATCGTGTCGGGGGGCCGTGATCGACCTCCAGGCCCCGCTCCGGGAACGGCTCCGCACCGTCGCGGTCGCGCGGTGGGTCGCGCAGGGGCCGTGAGGCAGCCTCGACGATCAGCACCATTCATAGGGACGGCCTTCGAAGGCGCCCTCGGCACGCGGCTCGCGCTCGGCGGCGAAGACGGCGTCCCGCTTTTTGCCTCCAGCGGAACATCATCCCCTAGTCTCCCACGCGCCGGAAGAAACCGGCAGTCTGCCCGGGTGTCGCCCCTGGACCCGGCCCCTGGATCCGGAACGCCTTCATCCGTCAGGATGCCGGACGGAACACGGAGAAGCCTTTCAGCAGCATCGACCTGTCTCCTCCGATCAGCAGCGGTTTCCGCCAGAGGTCTGGCCGTATTGCTGGGTGGGGAAGTTCTGCTGGTTGGCGTTGCCCTCGGCGGCCGAGCTCATCGGGCAGCCAAGATAGGCCGGGGGACGGCGGACATCGTGGACCGAGCCGGTGGTCTCGACATCGTAGGGCGCGAACGCCGTATAGCGGGAGGGGCTGTCATAGGCCATTGCGGACGAGATCGGAGCAACGCCAAGGACAAGGGCGGTGGCGAGGGCGGCGATACGGGTCTTCATGAAAGCTTACGAACTCCTTCACAGTACGAACCAGGTCTCTGATCCGTTTCTCTCTGCCTGAAACTCATATGGGGAGCGCTTTCCCGTCTCGACGTGTCGGAGGACACGTGCTGCGCGGGATTAAGGCCGAGCGCAGCGCATCCGATCTTTGTCTGTTCTGGTGCGGGCCGCGGAAGAGATCACCTAAAGCCTTGCGTCTGAACAAGGTATACCAGCGTCGGCGCCGGTGTTCGGGCCGATCGTGGTGCCTGTGGCAGCGCTGACCGGAGGCCAGGCGGTTCCTGTGGGCCGGAGCCCGCTTCCAGCGTGACATCGAACGGCGTGCCACCGGGGCGGATGCTCGGTGAGGGCGTGAGCGACGCCGAAGCCGGGCGGCCCTGGGCCGCCCACGATCGCCCCCTCGACCTCCAACGCCGATGCAGGCGGAACGCTTCCCGCGCGGGGACGAGGCGTCGGCGGGAACTCCTTCGCGAGCGTGAGCCGCCTCATGGACCCCACCGTACCGGCCGCTGCGCAAGGGCTTCGGCTTCATCGGTGCATGGACCGTCCGCGCGCAGAACCAACTGCCGAGGTCTGCTTCGGACGTTTACCAAAGCAATCAAAACGAGAAGACACTAATAAAAAAGTTCAGCATAGATCTCACGAGCCATCGCGGTTCGGTGGCGGAGGCATTTCCCCAGGCGGCGGCAGCTGAACATGACCTACATCCAGACGTTTTCCGAGCGTATCGCTACCGTATTGTCGTTCGCATCCAGCGCATTGCGAGCATCTATCTTTACCGATCGGCAAGCGCCCAAGCAGAGCTCGGGCTGGACGCGCATGGATGAGCGCATGGCGCAGGCGCGCGACAGTTTCGCTTAGAAGGTCGATCGCTCGGCCGCCGATACCCCGATGCGAGACGGAGCCTCGATCGTATCAGGGCCGTTCAGGTCCGCGCGGTCTTCTCTCGGAAGGCCGCCGCGCGCGTGAGGCGAGCCGGACGTGAGCCGCTCACGACGGCGCCGCGACGAACGATTCGCTGAGTTTCGGTGCGTGGCAGATCGAGAAATCGCTCCACAACGTCGGCCACGGGATTTCCAGGCGCCGAGTGCCGTGAGACCGGCCATCGTGCCGAGGCTTACGGCGGCCTGCGGCGATGTCCGAGAAAGGTGGGGGCGGATTCTGGCCCTGCGTCCTGAAGCGGACGTTCCGCATCCGACCCATGCCAACCGTGCGGACAGCCGTAGGCACTTCTCGAAAGCTGCCATTGGTCGGCAACTCCACAGCTTCTGATCGGGTTGAAATTGGAAGTCGTTATCTGGCGGACCGTCCAGGCATGGTGAGCTCCTCGGGCAGGATTGCGGTCGGACCCTGGCCGGGACCGACCGCTTGGCGCTCAGATGCGGTTGTCGATCTCCGGTACGCCGCTGCTCCTGTCGGCATAGGCGGCCAGGAAGGTCGGCCGGGTTTGCCAGCGCCGCCAGAAGGCATCGAGATGTTCGAAGCGCTCGTCGAGGGGGGTAGCGTTGACAGGAAACTTTGAGAACGCGATGGCCGTCGCCAGCGTGATGTCCGAGAACGTCGGCTGATTGCCACCCAGAAGCCACTCGCGTCCGTCGGAGAGATGCCGGTCGACCAGGCCAGCGTGCGCCAGGGCCACCTTGCGTGAATGCTCGCCCCAGGCCGGGTTGCTGGTCAGTTCAAGCTTCGGGCCCAAACCCTGGTGCAGGACGTGGAATGCGGTGACGATGGGATAGAGGATGTGGACCCAAACCCGGTTGTCCCACATTTGATCGAGACCGCGTTCGTGTGCCGTCTCGCCCATGATCTTGCGCCCCTCGAACGTGTCGTCGAGGTAGCGGGCGATGGCGGAGGTCTCGCTGAGGTAAGAGCCGTCAGCGAGCGCGAGGGTCGGTGTCTCGCCCCAGGCGTTCATCTTCAGGTGCTTCCAGCCCCGCTGCTCGCCGACCGGTGACATATCGTAGATCGTCTCGTCGAAGTGCCCGGCGATGCCCTTCTCGTGCATGAAGATCCGCAGGCGCTGCGGATTAGGGAAGGCCGAGGGAGAGGTGAAGAGCTTGAGCTTGTCGGACATCGTCGTCTCACTTTCCTAAGATCATCGCCTGTCTGTCAGATGACAGGCTGCAAACTAGGACCGACGTCTTGTACCGTCAAGCCCTGTCTGCCATATGACAGATGGAGGTTGAGAATGGCAGCGACGTCGAAGAGGGATGTGCGAGAGGCGATCCTCGTAGCCGCGAGGGAAGCAGCGATGGCCTATGGATACGCAGGCATCAATTTTCGAGACCTCGCGGAGGCCGTCGGCATCAAAGCCGCAAGCATCAACTACTACTTCGCCAACAAGGCCATCCTCGGTGAGGCGGTCGCACGCCGCTATTGGGAAGACATTGCCCGCGATCTTGAAGCTATTTCAACCGATGCGCAAAACCCGATGGAAGCGCTACGGAAATACCCTAGCATTTTTCGCCTCTCTCTGGAACGCAACAATCGCATGTGTCTCAGCAGCTTCATGGCGACAGAATATGATGAGTTGCCTGAGCAGGTTTTGAAGGAGGTCCAGGCTTTCGCCGACGTCAACACGTCCTGGCTACGCGAGCAGCTCGTTGCTGCAAGGCTAGTCAAGCCGCAGGACAGCGAATCGAGAGCCCGCGCCATCTATGCCGCTGTAGCTGGGGCTCAGATCATCGCCCGAAGCCGCTCGGACTTAAATCTGTTCGACTCGTTGATCAGGAGCTATCAAGAGGCGGGACTACTCCCGAACTGATCAAAAGTGCGCACGAAGACAAGGTCCGCTTCCGTGCATTGCCGGCCGTAAGCGGTCAGGCAGAAATCCATTCTACCCGGTCATAAAGCGGCCCGGCAGGATGCGACCCAACTCGGCCGTGCGGACAGTCGCCAGCGCATCCCGAAACCGGACACTCATCGCTCACCTGGGAACTTCGGCTCGCGGTGGAGGGCGCACTCCGCGTAGGACTAGGATCGATATGGTAGCTGCAATGGCTGTCGGAGATCGTAAAATGCACAGCAAGAAGCAGATCATCTCCGGCAGAGCCTCGTTGGCTACCGAGGTCGTCGGTTACGGCCGCCCCGTTGTCTTCCTGCACGCCCACGTCTGCGACCGCCGTATGTGGCAGGACCAGATGGATGCGGTTGGGGCCAGCAACATGGCGGTTGCCTATGATCGCCGAGGCTACCATGAGACACGCTCCGAACCTGAGGATTTTTCGGCCGTCGCAGACTTGATGGCGGTGATCGAAAGCGTGGCGGATGGCCGTCCCGCGGTCTTGGTTGGCTGCTCGTTCGGCGGGAAGATCGCTATTGACGCCACACTTCGGCATCCCTCACGCGTCGCTGGGCTAATCCTGTTCGCTCCCAACGTCGATGGCGCACCTGAGCCCGTCTACACAGCAGAGATACACAAGATATTGGCGGAGCAGAAGGCTGCCGAAGTCGCGGGCGATCTGGACCGAGTGAACGCAATCAAGGCGCGGCTCTGGTTGGATGGTCCACTAGCGCTGGAGGGACGTGTGGTAGGCTCGGCTCGGCGGCTGTTCCTTGACATGAACGACGCGGTCCTACGGTTGCCTCCGACAAAATCGAATCTCGATACCGAGCCAGTGTTCGACCGCCTAAATGAGATTGACGTTCCGACGCTCGTTGTTTGGGGTAACCTTGACTTCCCACATATTCAGGACCGTTGCCGGTTGCTGAACGAGGCACTTACGACCGGGCGAGCCCAAGAGTTGGTCGGTGCCGCCCATCTCCCGAGCCTCGATCAGCCAGTGGCTACCACCAATCTCGTATTATCCTTCCTAGAACGTCTGTCCGACGCCTATCCAAGTACGGACTGAAGGACCGCTGGAAATTCCGAACGCGTAGGACTGCGACGTCCGCTTTGCTGCCTCGGCCGCTCAGAAGCGGATTATCTCAAGGCCCCCCAACCCGATCGTAGAGCGGACGGACGGGTCCCGACCCAACCCGGCCGTAGCGGACGACCTGAGTGGCCTTCGCAAGCGGACGGTGGGACGGCGCGAGAAAATATCCGAGAGCGGCTGCATCCGATCCTCCCGCTCGAGGCTAGCGCTCTCGATGCCGCCTCTGCGGCAGATGGAGAACGCCATGCGACCGAGCCTCATCGCCGTAACCCTGCTGGCCAGCACCGGCCTAGGAACCGCTGCGCGTGCCGACACCGTCGCGGCACTCGTCGGCGACGCCACCCTGGCGCATGTCGACACGACCGCGAAGAAGGTCACAAAGACGGTGACGATCACCGGGATCAACGGGAGCGTCCTCGGCATCGACGTCCGGCCAGCCGACGGCATGCTCTACGCGGTCATCTCGGACGGCAGCATCGTCACCATCGATCCCATGTCGGGCAAAGCCACGGCAAAATCGAAGCTCGACACGACGCTGGCCGCCGGCACCGCGGCGACCGTCGACTTCAATCCCGTCGCCGATCGCCTGCGCATCATCGGTTCGGACGGCACCAACCTGCGTGCCAACGTCGATGACGGTAAGGTCACCAAGGACGGGCAGCTCAAGTTCGCCGAGACCGACACCATGAAGGGCAAGACACCGAAGGTGATGGCCGGCGCCTACACCAACGCCTTCAAAGGCACCAAGGAGACGGCCTTGTTCGACATCGAGGCCTCCGGCGCGCTGTTGAAGCAGGCTCCGCCGAATGACGGCATCCTGAATACCGTCGGCATGCTCGGCATGTCGGGCGAGGCCGTAGCCTTCGACATCCTCTCCGACGGACAGGGCGGCAACCAGGCCTGGGCCATGGCCGGCGACACGCTCTACAAGGTGGATCTCGCCACCGGGAAGGGCGAGATGTCCGCCAAGATCACGGGTGTGTCCGGCAAGGTCCGCGACATCGCCATCCTGCCCAAGACGTAGTTTCGCTCCGCAGATGCGGGACCGGCCACGTGGCCGGTCCCGCCCAGTGCCGGGATGATCATGGAGCCGTTCGATCATGCCTCCGCGCTGGAGGGCTGCGCTCGCGGGGACCCAGCGTCGCTGCGTCGCCTCTATGACCGGGAAGCCGGGTTTCTGCTTGCCGTCGCGCTCAGGATCGTGCGGCGGCGTGACGTCGCCGTCGACGTCCTGCATGATGCCTTTCTCGATATCTGGGAGCGCGCCGGGACCTTCGACAACCGACGCGGTGCTGGGCGCGCCTGGATCACCAGCATCGTGCGACATCGCGCGCTGAAGCACATCCGGGCCGCCGGCCGTGAGACGGACCTCGATGCCGCCATGGCCGCGGAGATCGTCGACGACGGGCTCGATCCGTTCGCTGCGCTGGCGGCATCGCAGGACGGCGCTCGCCTGCACGGCTGCCTTGCGCGACTGGACGCGGACAGGCGCCGGGTGATCCTACTCGCCTACGTCGATGGACTGTCGCAGTCCGAGATTGCCGCGCGGCTGGGTACTCCGCTCGGAACCGTAAAGGCATGGGTCCGCCGCAGCCTCATCGCCCTGAAGGATTGCCTGTCATGATCCCGAGCGATCCGGAAGACCGCGACGTCCTGGCGGGCGAATACGTCCTGGGCCTGCTCGACCTGGCAGCCACGAAGGAGGTCGAGCGGGCCCTGGGTTCGGATGCGGATCTGGCCCGCCGCGTCGCCTTCTGGGAAGAGCGGCTGCTCCCGGCCTCCGCCGTTCTCGGGAAGGCTGAGGTCGACCCAGCACAATGGGCGCGGATCGCCCAGGACCTCGATACGCGCCGGCAGGTACTGAGCAGCATGACGACCAAGCCAGCCCCCCGGGCGCGAGGTGCCAGGGTACGAGGTGCCAGGGGGCGCGCGGCATGGGAAAACCCTGCCCTGTGGCGGGCCACCACGGGCCTCGCCACGGCTGCCGCAATCCTTCTCGCGATCCTGCCGAGCCGCGTGTCGGCCCCTGCCGAGAGCCCGACGCGGTACTTCGCAATCCTTCAGAGCCGGGACGCGACCGGTCAGGAGAGCGGCCCCGGATGGCTCATCCAGGTCGCCCAGAACGGCACCGTGCGGTCCCTGCCGCTGGCCGACGTGCAGCCGGGAAATGGGCGGGCGCTGCAGCTCTGGACCCTGTGGGACCAGGCCCGCGGTCCGGTCTCGCTCGGCGTGCTGCCCCCTGGCGGAGCGATCCAGCTGCCGCCGGAACGGCTCGAAGCCATTGGCGATGGCCAGCTTTTCGAAATCACGCTGGAGCCCGAGGCGGGCTCGCCCATCGGTCGTCCGACGGGCCGGATCCTATTCATCGGCCGCGCAAAGGGGGCCGCGACGCAGGCTTTGTGACGACATGGATGTAGGTAATCGAAGGGGATCGTCCGAATTCGATGCAATTCTCGGCCGTCTGCTCCTTTCAATTCGTGATCACAGGAGAACCATCGCAGATTTACCCATCCCGATCGTCGGTCTCTGGCTCACAAAGCGACCCGCGAGCGGACGTTCCCCGCGTCCGCAAAGGGTCGGGACCTGACCGTCCGCTCTACGAACGGATCGGGGTGACCGGCGCGGGATTCCGGACCGGGCCAAGGGCGAGGCGCCTGCAGGGTGGCGTCCCTGGGGAGGCGGAAGGCCCAGATCCGGGACGGTGACGGGCGCGGGCGGAGGTTCGTCCGCCGGTGCTCGATCCGCGTGCCGGAGGCGCGATTCCGGCCTTCACGGTGAGGCCGGGCTGCGGGCCGACGGACTTCGCGGCGGCATCCTGGATCTCCGTCCGCCTTCGAAAACATTCCTCCCCGAAAGCGCGCAAATTCGGAAAACCCTTTCCTTGCCAAATCTTGGCGGGCGTCCGTAAATCGTCGGCACGGGATCGGGATCGCACCGCAACGGTGTCGGCGATCCACGAGCGGGCCCGCGGCGACCTTCGGCGGCGCGGCGCGGGACTTTTTCCCCGCGAGACCTTCCTCGACGAGACTGGCCTTCCGGAGACGATCGATGACCGACGATACGCCGCGCGGGGCAACCCCGTCGCGCCGGACGATCCTGCGCGCCGGCCTCGGGGCCGCCGCGCTGGCGCCCCTCGGGATGCCGGCGGTCCGGGCGGCCGAGCGGACCGTGCGCCTGAGCTACCAGCGCTCCTCGACCCTGCTCACCATCCTGAAGGCGAAGGGCACCCTGGACGCGCGCCTGAAGCCCCTGGGCTTCGCGCCCTCCTGGCACCTCTTCACCAGCGTGATCGAGCCGATGAATGCCGGGGCCGTCGATCTCCACGCGGACGTCGCGGACGCGGTGCCGATCTTCACCCAGGCGGCCAACGCGCCGCTGACCTTCTATGCCCGCGAGGTCGGCTCCCCCGCGGCCGAGGCCATCATCGTTCCCGAGGACTCGCCGATCCGCTCCATCGCCGACCTGAAGGGGCGCACCGTCGGCGTCTCGCGCGGGTCGGGCTGCCACTTCATCCTGGCGGCCGCCCTCAGACGCGCGGGCCTCGCCTTCGGCGACATCAAGCCGGCCTATCTCCAGGCGCCGGAGGGCCTCGCGGCCTTCGGCCAGGGCAGCCTCGACGCCTGGGTGATCTGGGACCCGTTCCTCGCCATCGCCCAGGCCAAGCGGCCGGTGCGGGTGCTGGCCGACGCCACCGGCCTGTCGAGCTACCACCGCTACTACCTCGCCAACGACCGGTTCGTGGCCGAGAACCCGCGGGTGCTCGAGGTGGTCTACAGGCGCTCCGGGAGGCGGGCCGCTGGGCCAAGGCCGAGCCCGATGCGGCGGTGGCGCTCCTCGCGCCGATCTGGGGTGACCTCTCCCCGGAGGTGGTCGCCACCGTGAACCGGCGCCGGACCTACGACGTCACGCCGGTGGTGCGGGCCGAGCTCGGCGAGCAGCAGGCCATCGCCGACACCTTCCGCGAGGCCAGGCTGATTCCCCGCGACCTCGACGCGACCGCGGTGAATACCTGGCAGCCGCCGGCGGAGCGGGGCTGAGCGCATGACCCATCCGCTCCGCTTCGGGATCTGGGCCGCCGTCCACGGCGCCCGCGCCGCGCACCACGATCCGGACGAGCCGGACGACGCCAGCTGGGACCGCAACCGCGCCCTCGTGCTGGAAGCCGAGGCCCTCGGCTTCGACGCCGTGCTGGTCGCCCAGCACACCGCCAATCCCTACGACGACCGGCGCGACCAGCTCGAGGCCTGGACGGCCTCGGCCGCGCTGGCCGCCCTGACCCGGCGGATCGAGATCATCGCGGCGATCAAGCCCGGGCTCTACCATCCCGTGGTGCTGGCCAAGATGGCCCTGCAGATCGAGCACATCGCCCGGGGGCGCTTCGCCCTCAACCTCGTCAATGCCTGGAACCGGGCCGAGTTCGAGCGGGCCGGCCTGCCCTTCCCGGCCCATGACGCGCGCTACGCCTACGGCGCCGAGTGGATCGGCCTCGTGGACCGGCTGATGCGGGGCGAGCGCGTCACCCATGCGGGGCCGCACTTCCAGGTCGCGGATTACCAGCTGCGCCCGGCCGGCAGCTTCCGGCCGCGCCCGGCGATCTATCTCGGCGGCGAATCCGAGCCGGCCCGCGCCCTCGCGGCGGAGTGGGCCGACGTCTGGTTCATCAACGGCCAGCCCCTCGCGGAGGTCGCGGCGCTGATCGCCGACGTCGCCCGCCGGCCCGCCGCCAACGGGCCCCTGCGCTACGGACTCTCGGCCTTCGTCATCGCCCGCGAGACCGATGCGGCGGCGCAGAGCGAGCACGCGCGCCTGCTGGCCCTGGCCGACCGCGACGCGGCGCTGCGGGCCGACACCCGGGCGCGCACGGACACGGCGAGCGTGATGTTCGCCAAGACCGATGCGGCGGCCTCGCGGCATGTCGGGACCAACGGCGGGACCGCCGCCGGCCTCGTCGGCAGCTACGACACCGTCGCGGCCCGCATCCGCGCCTTCCACGCCGCCGGCATCGAGCTGTTCATGCTGCAATTCCAGCCGTTCGAGGCCGAGATGCGGCGCTTCGCCGAGCAGGTCCTGTCCCGGGTGCGCTGAAGCTCAGGCGCGGGCGACGAACCGCTGGTGGACGGCCATGCCCACCAGCATGGCGGCGACGAAGGCCGCCATCGGTAGCGCCCCCGTCGACAGGGCCGCGACGGCGGGCCCGGGGCAGAGGCCCGACAGGCCCCAGCCGATGCCGAACAGGGCCGCGCCCCCGATCAGCGGTCCGTCGATCCGGCGGTTCGCCGGAAGGTCGAAGGCTCTCGCGAAGGCCGGGCGCGGCAGGCGGCGGACCAGGGCGTAGCCGAGGCCGGCGACGCTCACCGCGCCCCCGAGGACGAAGGCGAGGGTCGGGTCCCAGGCCGCCCGCCCGTCGAAGGCGCCGGTCACGTCGAGGAAGCCCTGGACCCGGGCCGGGTCGAGCATGCCCGAGAGCGACAGGCCGAGCCCGAAGATCAGCCCGGCGGCGAGGGCCGCGAGCAGGCGGAGCGCCGCGCTCATGCCAGCCTCCGCAGCAGCGCCACGGTGAGCATGCCGGCTCCCAGGAAGGTCAGGACCGCGGCCAGCGAGCGCGGCGAGAGCCGGGCGAGGCCGGCGACGCCGTGGCCGCTGGTGCAGCCCGAGCCGAGGCGGGTGCCGAACCCGACCAGGAGGCCGGCGACCACGAGCACCGGCAGGGAGGCGACGAAGCGCATCGCCGGCCAGGCCCCGGTGGCGAGGGCGGGCGGCCCGACGATGAGCCCGGCGACGAAGGCGGCATCAACCCACCAGCGGAGACCGCGATCCCGGCCGAGACCGGCCACGAGGCCGCTGATTCCGGCGATGCGCCCGTTGAGGAGCATCAGGAGCGCGACCGACAGGCCGATCAGCGCGCCGCCCGCGAACCCGGATGCATAGGTGTTCATGGGAATCGACCCTGCTCCGCCACCGTATGTCGCCCCTTAGCGCGTCACGCCTTACCGAGCCATGCCCCAGCGCCGCACGGTGAGCCGCTCGAAGGCCGCGAACACCAGATTCTCGACCACGAGGCCGATGACGATGACGAGGACGAGGCCGGCGAAGACCCGGTCGGTGTAGAGCTCGTTGCGGTTCTGGAAGATGTACCAGCCGAGGCCGCCCCGTCCCGAGGACGCGCCGAATACCAGCTCGGCCGCGATCAGGGTGCGCCAGGCGAAGGCCCAGCCGATCTTGAGGCCCGACAGGATCGCCGGCAGAGCGGCCGGAATCAAGATCTGCAGGACGTAGGACGGCCCGCGCAGGCCGTAGTTGCGCCCCGCCATCCGCAGGGTCTCGGGCACGCCCTGGAAGCCCGCATAGGTGTTGAGCGCCATCGGCCACAGAACCGAATGGATCAGCACGAAGATCAGGCTGCCGGAGCCCAGGCCGAACCACAGCAGGGCCAGGGGCAGCAGGGCGATGGCCGGCAGCGGGTTGAACATCGCCGTCAGGGTCGAGAGCAGGTCGCGGCCGAACTGTGTCGAGACCGCGAGGGTCGTCAGCCCGAAGGCGAGCACGATGCCGGCGACGTAGCCCTGCACCAGCACGGTGAGCGAAATCCGCACCCGGTCCAGCAGTTCGCCGTTGGCGAGGCCATCCGCGAGTGCGGTCATTGTGGCAAGGAATCCGGGCAGCAGCAGATCGTTGTCCTGCCAGCGTGCCAACCCCTCCCAGAGCAGAGCCAGGGCGGCGATGATCAGGCCCTTGCGCAGCCCGTCCTGCTGCCACAGCCGCGCGCCGAGCGGCAGCGTGCGCTCCACCGGAGCCTCCACGAAGGGCGCGAGCACCCGGTCGTATTCCGGGCGGATCGGCGGCACCGGATCGCCGGACACGAGGTCGGGGCGTGTCGCGAAGACAGTCATCGGACCGCCTCCGCCGGGGCGTCGGTGTCGAACAGGCGCGCGTGCAGGCGCTGCACCGCCGCCTGGAAGGCCTCGCTGCCGATGCTGGCGAGATCGAAGGCGTGGCTGTTGAACTCGGCCCGGACCCGGCCGGGATGGGGCGAAAGCAGGGCCACCCGGTTGCCGACCACGAGGGCCTCCTCGATGGAATGCGTGACGAACAGCAGGGTGAAGCGAGCCTCGTCCCAGAGGGCGAGCAGTTCCTCCTGCATCCTGCGCCGGGTCAGGGCGTCGAGGGCCGCGAAGGGCTCGTCCATCATCAGCACCCGGGGCTGCATCGCCAGGGCGCGGGCGATGGCGACCCGCTGCTTCATGCCGCCCGAGAGCTGATGCGGGTAGCTGTCGGCGAAGGGGGTGAGCCCGACCTTGTCGATGTAGTGACGCGCACGCTCCTGCGCCTCGCGCCGGCCCAGCGCCTTGGCGGCCCGCAGCGGGAAGGCGACGTTCTGCGCCACCGTCTTCCAGGGCGGCAGCTGGTCGAATTCCTGGAACACCACGATACGGTCGGGCCCGGACGCCCGCACCGGCGCGCCCGCCAGGGTGATCGAGCCCTCCACCGGGGTGATGAAGCCGGCCGCCGCCTTGAGCAGGGTGGACTTGCCGCAGCCCGACGGCCCGAGCAGGACGAAGCGGTCGGCCGCATGAATGTCGAGGTCGATCCGGTGCGTGGCGCGAACGACCCGCTGGGGGGTGCGGTATTCCAGGGTGACGCCCCGGATCTGCAGCAGGGGCGACGGGTCCCGTGCGGGCGCGGGCTCCGGTGCCGGTCGGGCAGGGGCCGCCGCGCGCCGGACGCCGCCGCGCGGAGGCGACTTCGCCAGTTCGAGGACCGACAGGTCGGACAGGGTGGTGGCGGAGATCATGGGTGGCCGCTCAGCTGCCGGTGATGATGCGCGGATCGGCGAAGAAGTAGTCGCCGATCGCCTGGGGCGCGGTCTTGATCGCCCCGACCCGATGCATGAACTGGCCGAGGCCCAGGGTGTTCTCCGGCGTCACCTTGAAGGTCACGGCCGGGTTGGTGATGATCGTCTTCAGCAGCGCCGGGTCGAGCTTGCTGTTGGTCGTCCGGATGTAGATCTCGGCCGCCTTTTCCGGGTTCTCGGTGATGAACTTCGCCGCTTCGTCGAGCGCGTCCAGGAAGGCCTTGTAGGTCTTCGGGCTGGATTTGTAGAACGCCTCCGTCCCGTAGAGCACCGTCGAGGAGGCCGGGCCGCCCTGGACGTCGTAGGAGTTCAGGACGATGCGGGCCTTCGGGTTCTCGGCCAGCTCCTGCTCCTGGAAGGGCGGGTTGCCGAAATGCCCGGAGATCTCTGTGCCGCCCTTGATGATCGCGACCGCCGCCTCCGGATGCGGGACCGCGACGCTGATCCGGTCGAGCTTGGCGAATTCCTTGTCGCCCCAGAGCTTGGCCGAGGCCCATTGCAGGATGCGCGACTGCACCGAGACGCCCACCGCCGGGACCGCGATCCGGTCCTTCTCGCCGAAGTCGGCGATGCTCTTCACCTCGGGATTGTTGGTGACGAGGTAGTAGGGAAAGTTGCCGAGGGAGGCGACGCCCTTGACGTTCTGCCGGCCCCGGGTGCGGTCCCAGAGGGTGAAGAGCGGCCCGACGCCAGCCCCCGCGACCTCGATGTTGCCCGACAGCAGCGCGTCGTTGACCGCGGACCCGCCCGAGAGCTGCACGTAGTCGACCTTGATGTCGAGGCCGGCCGCCTTACCGTGCTTCTCGATGAGCTTCTGGTCCTCGACCACGTTGAGAAGCAGGTAGACGACGCCGAACTGCTTGGCGATCCGCAACTGGCCCTCGGCCGCCGCTGCGACGCCGGAGAGCGCCGTGCACAGCGCCAGCCCGCCGAGCAGGGCACTCGCCAGCCGTCGCGAGAGGATGGTGTATTGCCTGATTGTCATCTTGCCCGCCGCGACCTTTTTGGAGACGATGTCTTGCCCGGAGCAGCCATCCTGCTCGAAGCAGAAGCCCTACTCGGAGAAGCCATCTCGTCTGAAGAGAATTATGCAATCCAAATCAATACTGCGCTCCGGATCGACGCCGAAGATATTATCCCGCGTCCGGTGCACGTCAATAAAAGCGAAGTCTTTATTGCGGAATTGCCGGAGAGCGTTCATGCTCCAGGCCTCGGGTTCCGGAGGGTATTTCTCCCAGAGAGCCATTTAGCGCCGGACGCTCTGCTCCGACGCGGGAAAGTGCCGCTTTCTCTTGCTGATCAATCCTGTGGGTCAGTCTTGCCGGCCGCACGCCCAGCCTGAGGGAACGCTGCCCCGACGCTCCGCCATCGGCCGAGCCGACATGCGATCGGGCGTCCCGACCGAGGATAGTCTCCGCCCTGGCCCATCTGGAGGCCGTTTCCCTCGTCCTGGACTGAAAAAGGAAAGACGGTTCCGTTGATCGTCTCCTCTGAATACGTTTGGATATGGGTCTTCGAGGCGCCGTCGATCCTGTCCGCTCGCGCTCGGTCGCGTGCGGCCTCCGCGCCTCGGACCTCCCTCCACCCTCGTCCGGATTCCATCCCATGCCCCCTGACGCCCTGCGCCGGCCCGCGCATCGACGCGGTTTCCTTCGCCTCGCCGGCGCCACTGCCGGTGGGATCGGGATCGCTGCGGCGGCCCGCGCGGCGGGCGCCGCCGAGCCCCTGGAGGTTCCCCCGTGGAGCCGCACTCCCGGGGCGCCGGTGGCCTCGCCGGCCTATGGTCAGCCGTCTCCCTTCGAACGGCTGGGACGCCGGCCGCGGACGCCGCCGCCCTTTCCGGGAGCGGCCTCGACCGGTACGCCGCTGCAGCACCTGCACGGCATCATCACCCCGAATGGCCTCCACTTCGAGCGCCACCATGCCGGCGTACCGGCGATCGACCCGGAGCGGCACCGGCTGGCGATCCACGGCCTGGTGGAACGCCCCCTCGTCCTGACCATGGACGACTTGCTGCGGATGCCCGCCGTGTCGCGCGTCCACTTCCTCGAATGCTCGGGCAACACGCCCTGGCTCGGCGCCAAGCCATCCTGGACTCTGCAGGAGAGCCACGGCCTGCTCTCCTGCTCCGAGTGGACCGGGGTCGAGCTTACCACGCTCCTCGACGAGGTCGGCGTGAGGCCGGGCGCCGCCTGGATCCTCGCCGAGGGCGCCGACGCCTCCGGAATGACCCGCAGCCTTCCCCTCGACCTCGCCCGCGACGGCGCGATCCTGGCCTATGCCCAGAACGGCGAGCGTCTGCGGCCGGAGCAGGGCTATCCTCTGCGGCTGTTCGTGCCCGGCGTGGAGGGCAACCTCAGCGTCAAGTGGCTGCGCCGCCTCAAGATCGGGGACCAGCCGTTCCAGACCCGCGAAGAGACCGCGAAGTACACCGACCTGATGCCGGACGGCACGGCGCGACAGTTCACCTTCGTGATGGAGGCCAAATCCGTCATCACCGCACCCTCGGGGGGCGAGCGCCTGGGCGAACCGGGCTTCCGCGAGATCCGGGGCCTCGCCTGGACCGGGCGGGGCCGGATCGCTCGGGTCGAGGTCTCCACGGACGGGGGCGCCCGCTGGCAGGCGGCGACCCTCGAGGGCCCGATCCTGCCGCGCTGCCTCACCCGGTTCCGCCTGCCCTGGCGCTGGGAGGGCGGTCCGGCCCAGCTCCTCAGCCGCGCCACCGACGAGACCGGCTACGTCCAGCCCGACCGCGCCGCCCTGGTCTCGGTGCGGGGCACACAGTCCTTCTACCACAACAACGCGACGTTCGGCTGGCGGGTCGCCGCCGATGGAGGCGTCAGCCATGCGGGTTAGCCTCCTCGGATCCCTCGCCTGCCTCGTCCTGACCGGTGCGGCCATGGCCGATCCCGGCGGACCCGCCGCGGGCCTGCACGGCCCGTCGGCCCACCTCGGGATCGGCCGCGCGGCCACGCCGGAGGTCCTGGCCGCCTGGGACATCGACGTCCGCGCCGACGGTCGGGGCCTGCCCCCGGGCCACGGCAGCGTCCGCGACGGCGCCGTCCTGTTCGGGGCGCGCTGCGCGGCCTGCCACGGGGCGAAGGGCGAGGGCGGCAGCGCCGACGCCCTCGTCGGCGGCCAAGGCTCGCTTGCCACTCCGAAACCGGTCCGGACGGTGGGCAGCTACTGGCCCTACGCCACCACCCTGTTCGACTACGTTCGCCGCGCCATGCCCTTCGACGCGCCGCAATCTCTCAGCGCGGACGAGACCTATGCCCTGAGCGCCTACGTCCTCCACCTCAACGGCCTCCTGCCCGAGGACGCCGTGCTGGACGCCGGCACGCTCCCGAAAGTGGCGATGCCGAACCGGTACGGCTTCACCGGAGAAGCACGCCCCGATATCCCGGTGGCGGCCCGCTGAGCCGGCCGGAATCGGCCGCGCAGGACAAGCCTGCTCCCGGGACCCGTCCGAGAGGAAGGCTGTGCCCGTAAGCGGCCGATCTTTGGAAACCGCTGTCATTGACCCGGAACGGCCCGGATCGGCACACTTCCCTCAGGTTCGACGCTCCCGTCCGCGCCTTGCGACGGCCCGCCCGCGGGCCCCGGACCGCGCCCACCGACGCCCCCAGTCACCCCCCTTCGAGCGACGACGTATAGACCGGAGATAGCGATGGTTCTCGGAGATCAGGTTGTGTTCGCCCGGCTCGACGTGGCCGATGCGCTCGGGATCTGGCGCCACGCCACCGGGCGCATCGTCGACATCCTGCCGGCCCGGGACGGGGCGCAGGTCGTGGACGTCCAGTTCGAGGGGCACGGCCTCCTCGTGGGCTACATCGCCGCCCTCTTCCAGCGCGTCGGTTGAGACCGATGCCGCCGCGCGCCGCCCGGACGTCCCGATCCGCATGACCGCCGGCAGCCAGGCCTCGCGCGTTCCCAGCAACCTCCTCCGTCCGCCCCTGCGCAGCGTGAGCCAGACTACGGCCGGCTCCGACGTCTGGCGGGCGATGCGCGCCGAGGCGGAGGCGGCCCTCATCGAGGAGCCGCTCTATGCCGGCATCATCCAGGCGACGGTGCTCGACCAGCCGAGCCTGATCCACGCTTTTGCCTACCGCCTCGCCCATCGCCTGGGCGACGGCGACCTGGCGCGGCTCTCCACCCGCGACCTCTGCCTCTCGGCCTTCGAGGCCGACCCGCATGCGGGCGAGCACGCGGTGCGCGACCTCGTGGCCATCCGCGAGCGCGACCCGACCTGCCGACGCTACCTCGACCCCTTCCTGTTCTACAAAGGGCTGGCGGCTCTCGAGGGCTACCGGGTGGCGCACTGGCTCTGGCACCAGGGCCGCGCCACCCTGGCGCTCCACATCCAGAGCCGGATCTCCGAGGTGTTCGGGGCCGACATCCACCCGGCGGCGCGGATCGGCTCGGGCGTCTTCATCGACCACGCCACCGGCGTCGTCATCGGCGAGACCACGGTGATCGCCGACGACGTCTCGATCCTGCAATCGGTGACGCTCGGGGGCAACGGCAAGGAGAGCGGCGACCGCCACCCGAAGATCGAGCGCGGCGTGCTGCTGAGTGTGGGCGCCAAGGTGCTCGGCAACATCCGGGTCGGCGAGGGCGCGAAGGTGGCGGCTGCGGCGGTCGTCCTGCACGACGTGCCCGCCCACACCACCGTGGCGGGCGTGCCGGCCCGCGTCGTATCGCGAATCAGTGCCGCCGAGGACCCGGCCCAGACCATGGATCAGTTCTTCGGCGACGGGATCTGACGGCTTCGAGGGCAGCACCAGCGGCCCGCAGGGCGGCCGCGAACCCGTCTTCCGATTTCCGACCGGTCCCTGTGACCGGCCGCGCGGGTCTCCCCGCTTGGGCGGGCCGGGTCCTACGCCAGATCGCTCCAATCATTCCCCCGAAACCCTATTCTTGAGAGATAATCTTCTTTGTTTTATCAAAATCAAAAACATGTACTTTTTAATACATCGTCACGAAGAAATCTTTAGAACAAATCATTCAAAAAACGGAATATTATTCCATTGACGACGCGTCGACACCACGGTTAGAACCGCGCCACTTCCGGTGATGTACAAATATTTATCCTGGAAGGAACAATACTTTTCCGCGGCCGCCGCAGTGTTGTTCTCGAACGCATAGTCGCTCGACTATGCTTGCGCCGATCCGTGGCCGGATGCGCACGGCATCACCCGACAATTCAGACGGAGACGACCAACCATGAGCGGACAGGGGCAGAGCGTGGGCGCATCCGCAGCACGCAATCTATCGACGGCGACCGTCACGTCGGTCCAGAACCTCGCCAACACCCCGCGCTGGCTCCTGCGGCTCCTGCCCTTCGTCAACGTGGATGGCGGCGTCTACCGTGTGAACCGGCGCGCCGTCGTGCTGGCCAAGCCCGGACGCATCGAGTTCGCCGCCGCCGACAAGGCGCGCGCGATCAGCCCGGCCTCCCTGCGCGCCGTGCCGCCGTTCAGCCGGCTGGGCGATGCCGAGCTCGCGGCCCTCGCCGACCGATTCACCGAGAGCAAGCACAAGGCCGGCGAGACGATCTCGGAAGGCGGCGTGGGCGACCGCAGCCTGACCATCGTCGCCGACGGCACCGTCGAGCTGTCCCTGTCCGGCCCCTACAAGAACCGCCTGCGCTCGGGTCTCGCCACCCGCGGCGACTTCTTCGGCGACGACACCCTCACGGGGGCCGGCCAGCCCGCCCCCGCCGTCACGGCGCTCTCGGCCGTCACGCTGCTCACCCTCGACCGGGCCGCCCTCGACGACGAGGCCGTCAAGAACCGCATCGCGCAGTATGTCGAGGAGCGCGACCGCCTGACGGGGCATACCAACAGCCACGGCGAGCAGGGCATCGAGCTGCTCGCCGTGCAGACCGGTGCGCCTCGCCTGCCGACCACCTTCGTAGATTACGAGATCGATCCGCGCGAGTACCACCTCTCCACGATCCAGACGATCCTCAACACCCACACCCGCGTCACCGACCTCTACTCCAACGAGATCGACCAGTTGCGCGAGCAGATCCGCCTCACGGTCGATGCCGTGAAGGAGCGGGAGGAGTGGGAGCTCCTCAACAATTCCGAGTTCGGCCTTCTGAACGAGGTCGGCGGTCGCCAGCGCATCCCGACCCGCGGCGGTCCGCCCACCCCGGACGACCTCGACGAGTTGCTGACACTGGTCTGGAAGAAGCCCGCCTTCTTCGTCGCGCACCCCCGCGCCATCGCGGCCTTCGGCCGGGAAGCCACCCGGCGCGGCGTGCCCCCAGTGGTGATCCACCTGTTCGGCGCGCCCTTCCTAACCTGGCGCGGCGTGCCGCTGGTGCCGAGCGACAAGCTGCCGATCGACACCGATCCGGTCACCGGCGCCCAGACCACCTCGATCCTGCTGCTGCGCGTCGGCGAGGGCGAGCAGGGCGTGGTCGGCCTGCAGAAATCCGGCGTCACCGGCGAGATCGAGCCCGGCCTGTCGGTGCGCTACATGGGCACCAACGACCATTCCATCGCCTCGCACCTGGTGACCCGCTATTTCTCCGCCGCCGTGCTGGTGGAGGACGCGATCGCCCGCCTCGATAACGTGCTCCTGGGCAACTACCATGACTACGCCTGAGGCCGGTCTCTTGGAATCGTCCGCCTCCGGCCTCCCCACGGGCGCGGCCAGCGACACGACGCATGCCGACTTGGTCGGGCGCCTCGCCCGCGAGATCTACGGCCAGGGCCAGGCGGCGTCCGCGCTGCCGGTCGTGCCGCAGGTTCCCCAGGGTCTGGAGAACCCTCCCCATGCCCCCGGGCAGTCCGCCGCCATCTGTACGCCCTCGGCCCTCGGGGCGCGCAGCTTCGGTGGCCCGGGCGTCGGGCTGCCCGGCTTGACCGGGCCGTCGGCCGCCAACCCGTTCGGCGCAACGCCCGCGCCGGTGGGTGCCGGCTTCCTCGACACGGCGACGATCCCCTCGGTCCATCCCCTCGCCGACCCATTCCCGGCGCGGCGGGGCCTGCCGGAGTTCTTCGTGCCCACCATCCAGGAGGTGGCCGCCTTCCTGCCCGGCGGCCCGGACCCGCACCGGACGATCGCTCAGGACCATCCGCACGCAAACGCCTTCGCGCACGCGATCGCGCCGAGCCTCGTACCGGCCGATCCCTCGACGCGCGGCGGGGACGTCGCCCAGGAAAACTTCCAGCGCGAAAAATCCCAGCGCACGGTGCGGCTCTCGGACGAACCCGTGCACGCGGCCCAGCGGGGCGACGAGGCGGCGTCCGCATCGGGCGACTATTACTTCCTGACGGACTCCGTCCAGACGGCCTCGCGGCGCCCCTCGAAGCCGCACGCTTCCCCGCGCGCCGAGCCCTCGCGGCACGGCGGGCCGGCCCCGCGCGTGACCTCCCATGGGTCGAGCCCGGTCGCGGCGCCCTTCGATGTCGAACGCGTCCGCAAGGACTTCCCGGCCCTGCACCAGAGCGTGAACGGCCACCCGCTTGTCTGGCTCGACAACGCGGCCACCACCCACAAGCCGCGGAGTGTCATCGACGCCACGTCGGAGTTCTACGGCCGTCACAACTCGAACATCCACCGGGCCGCCCACACCCTGGCGGCCCGCGCGACGGACCTGTTCGAGGGTGGCCGCGAGCGGGTGCGGCGCTTCCTCAACGCACCGTCGAAGGACGACATCGTCTTCCTGCGCGGCACCACCGAGGCGATCAACCTCGTGGCCAATTCCTACGGCCGCGCCCATGTGGGACCGGGCGACGAGATCATCGTCAGCCAGATCGAGCACCACGCCAACATCGTGCCCTGGCAGCTCCTGACCCAGGCCACCGGCGCGACCCTACGGGTGATCCCGGTCGACGACCGCGGCGAGATCATCTTCGAGCAGTTCGCCGGCCTGCTCTCGGGCCGCACCAAGATCGTCTCGGTGACCCACGTCGCCAACGCGCTCGGCACCATCAACCCGGTGGCGGAGATCATCGCGCTGTCCCATGCCTACGGCGTGCCGGTGCTGGTGGATGCGGCCCAGTCCTCGCCGCACATTCCCCTCGACGTGCAGGCGCTCGATGCCGACTTCCTCGTCTTCTCCGGTCACAAGGTGTTCGGGCCGACGGGCATCGGCGCCCTCTACGGCAAGGCCCCTCTGCTCGAGGCGATGCCGCCCTGGCAGGGCGGCGGCCACATGATCGAGGACGTCACCTTCGCCCGGACCGTCTACAAGGGCGCGCCGGAGAAGTTCGAAGCCGGCACCCCCGACATCGCCGGCGCCGTGGGCCTCGGCGCCGCCCTCGACTACCTGGAGGGCGTCGGGCTTCCCGGCATCGCCGCCTACGAGCACGATCTCCTCGACTATGCCCAAGCCGGACTTGCCGATGTGAAGGGCATTCGCCTCATCGGCACAGCACGGCGGAAGGCGAGCGTGATGTCCTTCGTCATCGATGGCCATGCCAACGAGGACGTGGCCCGCCACCTCGACGCAAGCGGCATCGCGGTCCGCTCGGGCCATCACTGTGCCCTTCCCGCCCTGCGCCGCTTCGGCGTCGACCAGTCGGTGCGGGCCTCCCTGGCCTTCTACAACACGCGTGCCGATGTCGATGCGTTCCTGAAAGGCCTGCACAGCCTACCGCGACGATAAGTCAGAAGGATCTCGCCTCGGCCTTTGTCCTGCGAGGTTCGACGTCTAAGGTCCGCAAGCGGGCCGCGCCTCCGACAGCCGTATGATTGGGTTGGGTCGAGGCCGTGTCGAAAGGTCGGGGATTGGGCTCGTGCGGTCGGGTGATGTCCCGGTCTCGCGAGGCTCGGCTGTTCACTGCGTCGAATGGCTTCTTCCGGCCGGGCGACGGACCAGGTGCGTCGATGATGCTTCCCAGACGGTTTCTCGGCCTCTCCGGCGAGCGGCCCGAGCCCTCGTTCCGATGGGACTCCCCCAAAACGCCCATGCTGGCTTCGGCTCCGTCGTGCAGAGGTGCCGGAACCGTTCGTCGGTCCCGGAGAGGTGGGGGGCGAAGCGACGCCCCGTCCGATTGCGTCCCGAGACCAACGCTGCCTGACCGCCTAAGCCGCAGGGGCGACCGCGTGAGATCCGGCCTGCCGGGCGAGCACGTAGAAGCCCAGGGCTGCGGCGAAGATCACCGCGCCGAAGGCGGCGGCGATTCCCAGGACCAGGCTGAAGCCGCCGCGGTCGTGCAGAAGGGCGATCATCGGCACCACGAACCCGCTCACGGTGAATCCGAGGAAGTAGCGCACGCTGTAGGCCCTCGCTCGGTAGAGCGGGGGCACGTAGCGGGCCACCATCGCGTCGTTGATGACGACCTGCCCGTAGAGGGCCGCCATCGTGAGCACGAGGCCGGCCAGGAGCGGCAGGCCCGTGCTCGACGCCGCGATGCCGAGGCCCAGCGGCTGCAGGAGGGACAGGCCGAGGAACAGCGCCGGCAGGCTGTAGCGGTCGATCAGGCGTCCCATCAGCAGCTGCGTCAGGGCTCCGAAGACGAAGACCAGGGTGGCCACGGAGCCGATCAGGACGAGGGGCAGGCCGTCGCCGACGCGCTCGTCGACCACCTTGGGCAGGGCGATCGTGGTGATGTTGAAGGTCATTCCGCCCGCCACGATCGCGAAGGCGAAGACCACGAGGAGTGGGATCGGGCGGGCGACCGGGATGACGGGCTTCGCCCCGGCCTTGCCCTGCGATCCGGCACCATCCCCGGGCACGAGGGCCAGGAACGCCACCCCGCAGGCGAGGCAGAACAGGCCGGGCACGATGAAGGCTGCCTGCCAGCCGAAGGCTGTGGCGAGGAGCGCCGTCACTCCGGAGGCGGTGGCGGCGCCGAGATTGCCCCAGACGCCGTTCACGCCGAGATCGCGTCCGAGGCGGCGCGCGTGGCTCACCAGCATGGTCGAGCCGACCGGGTGGTAGATCGCGGAGGCGAGCCCGAGCGCGCAGAGCCACCCCATGAACGCCGCCGGGCTGGCCGCGCTCGCCACCCCGAGGCAGGACAGGCCGTAGCCGAGGAAGAAGACCGCCAGCATGTTGCGGCGCCCGAACCGGTCTGCGAGCCAGCCCATCGGCAGGGCGCAGAGGCCGAAGGCCACGAAAGCGCCGGTCGCGAGCTTGATCAGTTCGCCGTAGCCGAGGCCGGTCTGGGCCGCGATCGCGATCACGGCGGTGGGGTAGACCAGCAGGACGAAATGATCGAGGGCATGCGCCACGTTGACGAAGCGCAGGGTGCGGCGGGACAGGGTCTCGGCATCCATCGGTCGGGCATCTCCTCTGGCAGGGACCCATGCGAAGCCCCACTCCGGCCGCCCTCGGCGGGGGCTTGCCTCCTATCTACCTGACCCGTTGAATAGCGTCGGGCCGAAGATGTACGCAATCGGGTCAGGGAGAGGCCATGCGTTCGATCCGAGCGGAGGACTACCAGGATGTCCCGCGCGCCGTCGCGGTGATGCCCAAGACCTTCGCGGCCGGCAGCAGCACGGACCGGCATCGGCATCCGCGGGCGCAACTGCTCTACGCCACCGCCGGCCTGATGATGGCCACCGCCGAGGACGGGACCTGGGTCGTGCCGGAGGGGCATGCCCTGTGGCTCCCACCGGGCCTGCCGCACGCGGTCGTTATGCATGGGGACGTGGCGATGTGCTCGGCCTACCTCGCGGTCGAGGCGATCTCCGGCTTTCCCCGCCGGGCCCGGGTGATCGAGGTCTCGGCACTGCTGTCGGCCGCCCTGGTCGCCCTGACGAACGAGCCTGTGCTCTACGACGAGTCCGGGCGGGGCGGGCACCTGGCGGCTCTGGTCCTCGATGAGATCGGCCGCGCCGCCGAGACGCGCCTGGCCCTGCCCCTGCCGCGCGATCCCCGGATCCGCCGGGTCTGCCTCGGCCTGATCGGCGACCCTGCCCGGGCGCTCGACCTCGACGCCTGGGCCGAGGAGGCGGGCCTGAGCCGTCGGACCCTGACACGGGGATTTCGCCGGGAGACGGGCCTGACCTTCGGACAATGGCGGGCGCGGGCCCGCGTGGTGCGCGCCCTGGCCCTGGCCGCCGACGGCCGGCCCCCGCGCCAAGTCGCGGCCTCGGTCGGCTACCGCAGCCTTCAAGCCCTGCGGGACAGGACGGATGCCTTGGTCGGCAGCGCGCGCGACGCCTGAAGCGACGCTTGTCGTTGACAGGAAGGTCCGGGCGGCGGCCGGGCCCAAGAAAAAACCCGCCCGGTCGGCGACCGGGCGGGCATCGGGATCGATCCGTGACGATCAGGCGATCAGCAATCGTCGCCCTTCTTGCCGAGCTCTTGGTTCGCGCCCGAGTTGTTCATGGCGCCCACGGTCCCGGGCGAGGCCGGCTGCTGGCCGCCGGCGAGGTTCTTGCTGGACGTGCCGACGCCGCCGCCCTGGTCGTTCTTGGCGTCCGAGCCGGGCTTGTCGCCGACCATCTGGTTGGCACCGACATTGTTCATGGCGCCGACGGTTCCGGGAGAGGCAGGCTGCTGGCCGCCGGCGAGATTCTTGCTACCCTGATCGGCGGCCGAGCTCTTATCGTTCGCAGCCTGCTGCCCGGGGCTGTTGCCCTTCGTCGAACCCGTATTGCAGGGGGCGGCGAGCGCGGTCCCGGCGGTGAGCGCGAAGATGGCAGCGGCGCCGGCAATCGTCGAGAATTTCACTTGGCGTTCCTCCGAAGATGGTATCGCGAAGTATAATTCCGCACCGGGAGTTCGGTTCCCGGCTGCGACGGATCGTTCGGCAACCGGATTTGCCAAGATATCCTCCGCTGATCATCCGGGATTTCCTGTCGCCGGCTACGGTGTACGACGAAGCTCTATCGCCCATCGATCCGGCGAGCTCAGGACGCCGACCAGATCCTGAATCGGTCAACCCGTCTCGATCGACCCCGATTCCGGACGTCATGATCCCAGGGTCCGGTGGGGCCGATGTTTCCGCCTGGTCCGACCGCACAGCAGGCTGACCGGCGATAGGCCGGTCGGCCGGGGCTTACCCCGGCCGAGACGCAGGTTCGGGTTTCGATGCGGACGCCTGGGCTCAGCCGAAGAGGCCGTCGTTCACGACGGTGCGGTTCTCCACGAGGCCGAACTGCAGGAAGTGCTGCATCGGGTCGATACCGGCCTGGGCCACGTCCGGGTTGGCCTTGAGGTAGGCCTTGGTGTCGAAGTCGGCGGCCGGGTCGCGGCCCTCCTTGAAGCCGATACCGTCATAGTGCACGAGCGGGTTGACGCCGGCCTGCGCCACGTCCTTGTAGGCGTCCAGGTAGCCCTTGGTGTCGAAGATCGCGTTGGGATCGCGGCCCTCCTTCCAGCCCAGGGCGTCGAAGTGCTGGCGGGCGAAGGCGAAGGTGTCGCCGCCCGCTCGCGAGGCCGCAACGGCCACGTCCGTGTTGGCCAGCAGGTAGTACTCCGCATCGAAGCCGCCCTTGATGTCGGTGGGCCGGCCCACCGCCGCGAAGGTCGAGCGCCCCTCCGCCTGGCCGAACTCGAGGTAGTGCGCCAGCGGGTTGACGCCGGCCGCCTTCACGTCGGGATTGCGGGCGAGGTAGGCCTCGTCGTCGAAGGCGGCGCCCGGGTCGCGGCCCTCCTTCCAGCCGGCCTGGGCGTACTGCGTCAGCGGGTTGGCGCCGGAGGCGGCCACGTCCGGGTTGGCGGCGAGGTAGCCCTTGGTCGAGAAGAAGGCGTTCGGGTCGCGGCCCTCCCGGGCACCGAACTGGGCATAGTGGTCGTCGGCGTCCAGGCCGGAGGCGGCGACGTCCTTGTACCGGGCGAGGTAGTAGAGGTCGTTCACCAGCGGGTTGGCGTCGTTGAGGACGATGGTCGCGTCCGAGAACAGGATGCGTTCGAAGCCGCCGATCGTGTCCCGGCCCTCCGGCCCGGTGACGATGGTGAGGTTGCCGTCCTGCGTGACCTGCGCGTCGGCGAGGCGCGACTGGAAGATCAGGGTGTCGTTGCCGACCGCGCCGGCGATGCCACCGCCCATCAAGACGTCGTCGCCGAGGCTGTTGACGATGATGTCGTCCCCGGCGCCGCCCGCCAGCACGTCACTGAAGGCCGTGCCCTGGAGGGTGTCCGCGCCATCCGTGCCGGTCTTGGCGGTCCCGCGCTGGAACACGGTGTCGGCCCGGGCCGAGAGGTTCTGGATGCGCAGGTCGCCGGCCGGTCCGGTATCGGCGGTGCCGTAGGGCGTGACGGCGTGGAATGCCTTGAGGTACTCGGCCAAAGCGTCCTGCTCGGAGCCCTTGGCCGCGAAGGTCTCGGTGTCGGGGAGCGAGACCGGATTGGCGGTGGTCAGGGTAAGCTTGTTCTCGCCGTAGCCGGGGAAGGGATAGTTGTCGCCGCCGAGTCCCGGCGCCGAGGCCGTGCCGGTGGCCAGGAAGTCGAGCGTCACGACCTTGATGGCGCGGCCGGCATCGCCCACGACCTGGCCGTTCTGGACCAGGGTGTCGAGGACGCGGCCGTCGGCATCGATGATCGCCGCGTTGACGATGCGCTGGCCCTCGCGGGTGACGTTGCCGTTCACGTCGAGGGTCTGGGCCTGCTTGGTGGCGTCGAAGCTGTAGGAGATGCCGCCGACCTGGGCGAACTGGCCCGGGGTCGCTCCCGGCGCCACCGCGGCGACGCCGTGCTCGAGGATGCGCTCCAGCTCGGCGGCCGTGACGGTGACGACCGCGAGGTTGTTGTTGAAGCGCAGGGAGTTGGTGACGTCGAGCTGCGAGATGTCGCCGGCCTGCTTGCCGGCCGAGGGGTTGGCCGCCGGGGGCAGCTCACTGGTACCTCCGCCGGCCGTGGAGAAGGAACCGATCGAGTCGCGGATGCCGCCGCCGTTCTTGATCGAGACCGTGACGCCCGCATCGAACTGCTTGGCGTACCAAAGGTTGGCATCCGACGAGAGGTCGCCGAGGTTGGTCTCTTCGGTGCGGACCTCGCCGCGCCGGCCCTCCAGGTAGACGCTGGTGCGGCCGAGGATGTTGCCGTCCTGCTGGCGGATCACGTCGGCGATGCCGGCCGTCTCCTGGACGCCGTCGTTGTTGGCGTCGAGCCCCTCGATCACCTCGCGGACGAGGAAGCCCTTGCTGCCGGGGGTGAAGGCGGCGGCCGTCGAGCCGTAGAGCCCGGCCACGGTGGCGTCGTCCACCGCGACCGCGCCGCTGGTGGCCGGGTTCACCGACTCGCGGATGACGTTGCCCCGCTCGTCGAAGGTGACGTTGAGGCGGCCGACATAGGAATACTCGGAGGCGGTGTTCACCAGGAGCAGGGTCTGGCCGCTGGCATTGGTGTAGAATTGCGGGTAGCCACCCGCGGCCTTGTCGCCGGGAAGCAGGCGGTCGTCGCCGTCGGCCAGCAGGGTGTGCGAGCCGCCGCCGATGAGCACGTCGACGTTGCGCAGCAGCGGCGCCAGGGCCTGCTCGTTGGCGAGTTGCTGCAGGTGCGTGCCGACGATGACCTTGTTCACGTCCGGGTTGGCGGCGAGCACCCGGTCGACCTCGGCGTTGATCTGCTGGGCCAGCAGGGCGATGTTGTCCTGGCCGGTGAAGCCGTCCAGCGTGACGTTGCCGAGGGTCGTCAGCAGCGGCTCGAGCTGGGTGGTGGCGCCCACGAACGCGATCTTCTCGCCGTTCTCCACGAGGATCGTGGACTTGGCGATCTTGTCCGCCCCCGTGGCCGTCTGGGTCGAGGCCGGGCCGGTCTGGGCGAAGGTGGCGTTCGAGACGTTCGGGTTGACCAGCCCCGAGAGCGCCGCTTCCCGCGAGAAGTTCAGGTTGGCGGAGAGGTAGGGGAACTGGGCGCCGACCCAGGTGTCGTCGGCATTGCCCGCCGCGGTGCCGAGATTGGCCCCGATGATGTTGGCGACCTCGGTGGGCCCGGAATCGAACTCGTGGTTGCCGAACACCGCCGCCTGGACGCCGATGATGTTCTGGATGGTGATGTCGGCCCGGCCGACCGAGGCCGCGAGCTTGGTGTACGCCGCCGAGCCCGTGAGCCCGTAGAGCTGGTTGTAGACGCCGGTATAGGTCGCGGTGAGCTGCGGATCAGCGCCCGCGATGAAGAACGGGCTCGGGATCCAGCCGTCGCCGGTGGAGAGGGTGATCGAGTTCGGGGTCGCATCCTCGAGCTTGTCGACGATGGCGGCGAAGTTCGCCGCGCGCTGCGTGGCGAGAAGGCCGGCCTCCCAATCGGAGGCGTGCAGGATCTGGAGCGTGTAGGTCATGGCCGGCGGGGTCTCCGTCGTGAAGTCGAGCTGGTCCTGGGGGATGCCGGCGAAGGCGTTGCCGGCGGTATCGAGGAGGGCGCCCGCCGGGACGATCACGTCGTAGGCGGTGCCGGCCTTGAGATCGGTGCCCGGGTTGATCGTCACCGTGGCGCCGCTGATGGAAACCTGAGAGGTGTCGCCGACCGCGATGGCACGGGCGTCGCCGGACCCGTCCGTGATCGTGAGGGTGCCGCTGCCGGCCCGCACGGCCTCGCTGAAGGTCAGGACGATGCTGGCGCCCGCCGCCACCTTGAGGGCGTTGTCCGCCGGCGTCGCCGAGACGAGGCGCGGCGCGGTCTGGTCGAGGCGCAGGCCGACCAGGATCGGGTCGTGGTCGGATTCACGGGCGGGGACGAGCGCGTCGAAATAGGTGGCGGAGCGGCCGAAATCGAGGTTGTAGTCGATGGCATCCGCTTCGTCGGCGTTGATGTGCCATTCGGTGACGCCGGTGACCTGGCGGTTCAGGCTCGCATTGGCCAGCGCGTGGTCGAGGGCGCCGTAGGCCCCGTCGAAGACATAGGAATACGGGTTGGCGAGGCGGTCCTCGGCGAGGTTGGTGAAGCCGCCGGCCTTGAGGACGTCGAGGGCGTCCTCCTTGATGTAGGCGTTGAAGTCGCCGAGCAGGACGACGTCGCCGTCCTGCGTCCCCGTCGGCTTGAGGGCGAGCCATTTCGTGAGGGCGGTGGCGGCCAGCTCCCGCTGCTGCTGCCAGCCGCCCTGGCCGTCACCCTGGTCGGCATCGGCGCCCGTGCCGGCCCCGCTCTTCGACTTCAGGTGGTTGATGACCGCCGTGAAGTCCTCGCCCGTGGCGATCTCGCGGAAGGTCACCGCGAGGGCGGCACGGCTGGTGTTGGCGCCGTTGAAGAGGTGTCCGATCGTGCTCTGCTGGAGGAGTGCGGGGTCGAAGGCCTGCACGTCCGAATCGTCGAGCTTCTCGATGGTGGTGTTCAGCGCCACCGAGACCTTGCCGGGCTTGTAGACGAAGCCCACCGCGATGGCGTCGCCGCCGAGGAACTGGCCCTGGTCGAGCTGGGAGCCGGGCCGGACCCAGTCGTAGGTGCCGGCGCCCGCGTGGGCGTTGAGCTGGCCGACGAGGTATTCCAGCGCGTTGCCCGGGTTGCCGGGCTGGAACTGGTTCTCCAGCTCGGTGAGGCCGAACACGTCGGCCCCGGAGGCGATCACCGTGGTGACGAGCTTGGCTGTCTGGCGGTCGAACTCGGCGGCATTGTTGGCGCCGCGCGGGTCGAGGCCGATGGCGGTCTTCACGCCCGTGGCGGAGCCGTCGCTGTCGAGGGTGCGGAAGTAGTTCAGCACGTTGAGGCTGCCGACCTTCAGGTTGCCGCCTACATCGTCGGGGGCGGCCGGGCGGGGATTGGCCCTGGCGAAAGCATTGTCGCCGTCGTCGATCGCCCGCACCCGGTAGGCGCTGGCGGGGCCGTAGCCGAGCACGCCCGTGAGACCCGTCACCGTGTCGCCCATCCGGGGCGCGGTGGCGGTGGAATAGGCCGGGCCGAATCCGTCGAGGAGATCGACGGGCTGGTTCTGGACGTTGAGCCCGTCGTCGTAGGTGATCGAGCGCGCCGCGACCTGTGCAAGGTAGGCCGCGTAGCCGGCGGCGTTCGGCTCGAACGCGTTGGTGAAGGTCTCCGGGCGCCCGCCGGCCGCGAGGCGGATCTCGTTGAAGCGGTCGAGGTTGAACTGCTCGGTGATGGTGAGCGCCTGGCCGAACCGGACGAGCATGCCCTCGTAGCGCTCGAGGTCGGGCTGCGCCGTGGTGCCGGTGCCGATCGTGGCGGCGGCGGGCAGGTCGACCACCGTGGCGGCGGCCTTGAGGGCGGCGGCCGAGAGCGCGCCGGCCTGGACGACCTGGATCTGGGCCGCGTCGGTGACCGTGATCTGCGTCTCGCCGCCAAACTCGGCGACGGTGCCGGTGACCCGGACGCGATCGCCTTCCTGGAGATCCTTCAGGAGGCTGCCGGCGCCCTCGTAGACGAACACGCCCTCGGAGGTCAGCGGGTTGCCGTCCGCATCCGCGGCCTCCTCCTGCAGGTAGAAGCCGCCGAGGTTGCGCTTGGCGTCGGCGTCGCCGGTCTGGAAGTCGCCGACGACGATCGCCTCCACCGTGACGGTGCGGCCGGCGATCGGGCTCGCGCTGCCCGTGCCCTGCACGGCGGAGATCAGGGTGACGTCGTCGTTGAGGATGGTGCCGGTGGCCACGATGCCGGTCGTGGCCAGGGCCGCCGTCACTCCGCTCTGGCCGGCGCTGGCGCCCTTCAGCGTGACCGTGAAGCCCTCATTGGCCTCCGGAAGCGCATCGCCCTGGACCGTGACGGTGACGATGGCCGAGGCCGCGCCCGCCGGAATGGTGCCGGAGATGCTCGCCGGCAGGCTGGGGCCGCCGGCGAAGTCCGCGCCGTCCGCCCCCGCGCCGGCGAGCTCCGCCGTGAAGGCGAGGCTGCCCAGCGTGCCGCCCGTGCGCTCCACCGTGAAGGCGAAGGTGGTGGTGCCGGCATCGCCCTCGGCCTTGGCCACGGCCAATGAGCCGGGCTGGAAGGCGATCGACTGGGTGTAGCCCTGGGGCAGGGCGGCATAGAGGGTCGCGCCGCCGCCGGCCTCGTTGGCGGTGACGAGGAGCGGCGTGCCGGTGGGGTTGCGGTCGGCGGCGATGAAGGTCAGCACCTCGGGGCCGAGATCGGCGGAGACGCCTGCCAGCGGCGGCACGTAGGAGACGTAGGCCGCGTTCGCGGGATCGGTGACGTCGTAGACGATCACGCCGCTCTGGCGCTCGAGGCCCACGAAGGCGTAGGTGCGGCCAGCGACGGTGCCGATCGTGACACCCTCGGGCTCGGGACCCTTGTTGTCGGAGCGGTCGTCGGGGGTGTTGGCCACCACCTGGTCGTTGTTGAAGCGCTGCGGGTTGAGGCTCGCGAAGATCTTCTCGAACTCGCCGCCGGTCTCGCGCACCTTGGTCAGCGCGCCGTCGGCCTCCTGGCGGAAGATCGAGATGCCGCGGCCGCCGAGGGTGTTGAGCTGGTCGAAGACGCCGTCGTTGTCGGTGTCGCCCGTGCGCAGCAGGACGTTGAGGCGGGCGTAGGCGGGATCGGCCTTCAGCGCCTGCAGCTCCGGGGTGAGACGGCTGTTGGCGATGCTGGAGAGGCGGGCCACGTCCGCCGAATCGTCGGCGCCGCCGATGACGCGCTGGTCGCCCTCGTTGGCGGTGACGACGTAGGTCACGCCGTTCACGGCGAAGCTCGCCGCACCGTCGGGCTGGAGCAGGCCGTAGATCGGCGCGTTGGCCGGCGTGTTGGCGATGCGGATCGAGGCCGTGCCGCCCGCACCGTCACGGTCGGAGGCATCGAATTCGTTGCCGGGCAGCGAATGGTTGACGGAGCCGAGCGGCTGGATCGCGATCGGGGCGGTGCCGGGATTGGCGAGGTCGATCACCGCGATGCCGTTGACCTCCTGAAGGGTCACGTAGGCGAAGCGGCTGTCGGGGGAGAGGGCGATGTATTCGGGCTCGATGTCGGCGGCGGCACTCTTGCCCGCGGTGATCGCGAGGCCCTTGGCGCGCAGGGCCGCCTCGCTGCCGTCGAGGGCGTCGAAGCCCACGGTGGCACTGACGCTGGCACTGACCGCGCCCCCGGAGAGATCGAGGATCGAGACGCTGCCGACCGGGTTGATGGCGCTCGTGAACTGCTCGCCCTCGTTGGCGACGAGGAGCTTCGTGCCGTCGCTGGTGAAGACGATCTGGTCGGGTCCAACACCAACCGTCACCGACTTGAGCAGGGAGCCGGCCCGGTCGAACAGGGCGACGCGGCCGGGCTGGTCACCGGCGGCATTGGCGTAGGCCACGGCGACGACGCCGTTCGAGACCGCCACCGAGTTCACCGAACCGTACTGGTCGAGGCCGGCGAGCCGGATCTCGCCGGATTTGGCCATCTGCCCGTCGGCGCCGATGCCGACGATCTCGATCCGGTTCTCGTTGGTGTTCTGGATGTAGAGGCTGCCGGTGGTGCGGTCGTAGGCCACCACCTCGGCATTGGCCGCCGCGGTGGTGGCCGGGTCGTTGGTGGTGGCGTAGCCGCCCAGGCGGACGAGCTGCAGCGCGCCGGTGGGGGAGGGCGGTGTCGTCGCGGTCGCCCCCTGGACCCCCTGGAGGGAGGGCGCCGCATCGAACACCGCCACACCGTTGATCACGGTGGCGGCGTCGTCGTTGACGATGGTCCCGACCGCCTCGCCATCGGCGATCGTGGCGCCGACGACGTTCGTCACCCGCAGGGCGAAGGTTTCGTTGGTCTCGAAGGCCCTGTCGCCGGTCACCGGCACGCTGAAGGTGGCGGAGGTGGTGCCGGCCGCGATCGTCTGCCCGGTCAGGGCGATGGCGACGTAGTCGGAACCGGCCCGGGCGGTGCCGTCGGCGGTGGCGAGGTCGAAGGTGACGCCGCCGGCCGGGGCGGGGGCGCTGAGCGAGACCGTGAAGGTCAGGCCGGCCGTGCCCACCTGGCCCTCGGTCACCTGCGCATCGGCGATCGACAGGGCCGGCAGGGTGGCCGACGCGCTCAGGCTCGAGACCGCGATGTCGTCGATGCCGATCCACTCGTCGCTGCCCACCGCGTTGGCGGTCAGGATGCGAACCTGAAGGCCCGCCGCGCCGTCGGCATCGGCTGGAAGGGCGACGCTGACGGGGGTCACCTGCGTGGCGCTGCCCTGGGTGCTGGCATCGGCCACGAAGCCGGCCGGCAGGTTCTTCCAGGCGCCGCCGTCGGTCCGGTACTGCAGGGCGAGGGGCTGGACGGCGTTGTCGGCCGAGCCGTCGATGTCGCGGGCGTTGAAGGCCACCGTGATGTCCCGCCGCCCGGTGGCATCGAGATAGAGCACCAGACTCGGCGCATCCGCCGTGCCCGAGCCCTGCAGGGCGATCGTCGGGTCGGCGAGCTCGAACTCGGCGACGCCGCCGGACCCCAGGGTGGCGGGACTGGTCTGGTTGGCGACGACGTCCGCATCGTTCGGCAGGGCCGAATCACCGGTGAGGCCCTGCGGGTCGGTGCCCGTGACGGTGGTGAGGTCCTGACCCAGGTACCCGACGATGGCCGGCACCCTGCTCCAGTCGTCGTTCGTCGTGATCGCGCCGGTATCGGTCCAGGCCTGGAGCAGGGGACCGTTCGCGAGGACGTGCGGCGTCGTGGTCATGCGGACACTCTGAGGAGGCGGACGCGCCGGTGACCGGCGACCTGGTCGCGAGCCCGCGCGGCCGGTCGGCGGCGCGCGAGCAGACCGCCCCTGCCGCGGGCTTCACGCCACCGGTAAGGACGTCCGCTCCGCCGCATCAGGACAGATCAGGCTCTGGCAGCCAATAGATCCGCCACGTGACAGATCGATGAAAGCAAATCGAACCCACGATCTGCTCGCCGATCAGGTCACGGCAAAGTAATTTCCGATCGTGATCAGCATTGATCCTCGTGTTTTAATCCACCGTCCCGGAGGTTTTTTCCTGCGGCGGTTCGCGGGGGCGTCCGGCCCGCCGGCGCCTTGACGCGCCGCGGCGAAGTTCGCCACATCGGCCCGACACTGGAGCCCGCGGATGACCACATCGCCCTACAACCCGCCCTGCGGCGGCCTGCCGCCCCAGACCGCGCTGATGACCGGACGGGCCGTGTTCACCGAGGCCTACGCCGTCATCCCGAAGGGCGTGATGAGCGACATCGTCACCTCCGTGCTGCCGTTCTGGGAGGGCACCCAGGCCTGGATGCTGGCCCGCCCGCTCTCGGGCTTCTCCGAGACCTTCGCGCAGTATCTCGTGGCGCTCGCCCCCGGCGGCGGCAGCGAACGGCCCGAGCCCGACGCGGAAGCCGAAGGCGTGCTGTTCGTGGTCGAGGGACGGGCACGCCTCCGCCTCGACGGCCGGTCCCACGACCTGACCCCCGGCAGCTACGCCTACCTGCCGCCCGGGGCCACCTGGAGCCTGCGCAACGACGGGGCCGGGCCGACCCGCCTCCACTGGATCCGCAAGGCCTATGCGCGGGTGCCGGGCATCGAGGTGCCGCCGGCCTTCGTCACCCACGAATCGGAGATCATCCCGGCGCCGATGCCCGGCACCGACGGCGCCTGGGCCACGACCCGCTTCGTCGCCTCCGACGATGTGCGCCACGACATGCACGTCAACATCGTGGCGATGCGCCCGGGTGCCTCGATCCCGTTCGAGGAGACCCACGTCATGGAGCACGGCCTGTTCGTGCTGGAGGGCAAGGCGGTCTACCGGCTCAACCGCGACTGGGTCGAGGTGGAGGCGGGCGACTTCATGTGGCTGCGCGCCTACTGCCCCCAGGCCTGCTACGCCGGCGGCCCCGGCCCCTTCCGCTACCTCCTCTACAAGGACGTCAACCGGCACGCCCCGCTCGCGCCCTTCCGGGCGGCCCGATGAGCGGCCGCCGGATCGTCGCCGCGCCGCTGACGGCGGAGGCCTTCGCTCCGTTCGGCACCGTGATCGACAAGGCGGCCGTCGCGCCGCGCCCGATGAACGCCGGCAAGGCCCGCCGCTTCCACGACCTCGCGCAGGTGCGGGTGGCGGGCGAGGACGGGCACGTGGTCATCGGCTACGTCGAGGCCGAACCCTACGGCCTGCCCCTCGCGGTGAGCCTCGTCGAACGCCATCCGCTGGGCGCGCAGGCCTTCCTGCCCCTGAATGCCGCGCCGTTCCTGGTGGTGGTCTGCCACGACGAGGGCGGCCGCCCCGGCCGGCCGCGCGCCTTCGTCACCGCGCCGGGCCAGGGCGTGTGCTACGCCATCGGCACGTGGCACGGGGTGCTCACCCCGTTCGGCGCGCCCCAGAACTTCCTCGTGGTCGACCGCGGCGGCCTCGGTGCGAACCTGGAGGAATACGTGTTCGACGAGCCGTGGACGATCCACGGCCCGCATATGGTCTGACAGGCCTCACGCTCGGCTTCTGCGGCGCACGAGGCCCCCCGGCCGAGACCCGTCCGGCCTCGGCCTGGGGGGCATGAGAGGTTTCGGAACACGGTCGGCCGGTCGGAAGCCGTCTCGACGCGGGGAAGGGCGCCCGGTTGAGGACGGGCACCCCGGTCTGGGATCGGTGCCGCCTCACCAGCGATGGTGCCAGCCCGCATGGCGGTAGCCGCCGTGCCAGCCCCAGGGATAGCGATAGCCGACATGGCGGTAGCCGCCCCAGCGATGCCAGCGGGGGCCGTACACGATCGGACGGACCACGATGAGGCGGTAGGCGACGTTCGGACGGCAATATCCGTAATGGCCGCGATGTCCCCAGGGTCCGCACCCGTCGCGCGCCTCGGCGACGCCGGTATTTGCAGCAATCGCACCGAGCGCAAGGATAGCTGCGCCAGCAAGTTTTAATCGCATTCGCATCTCCTCTGTTGCGATGGTCCATAAATACGAAAATTTTCAGGATAGCTGTAGATCTATAGGCTAAATTTTTGTAAATAAACGTATCAATCAATCGATCTTGAAGAACATTCATCTTCTCTGACACGATCGACAACAGACATGCTCTTGCCGCACGGAGCCTCAATCGGTCCTGCGCGAGGTCCAGCGCCCCGAACAGCTCACCGGCCCGGACAGGTTCCGGAACCCGGATCCGTCCGAGGCCCGCAGCAGGCCCTCGACGGCCACGCTCGCCAGGCCGCTGCGGATGGTGCCGACGATGCGGCCGTCCGATCCGGCCCGACCGGACGCATCGACGCCACTGCCCCCCGCGTCGTCCACGACGCCGTCGCGGATGACGATGGGATACCGGTACGGACCGGTGCAATTGCCGTCGTCGACGGTCGCGGTCACCGACCAGTTTCCATCGAAGCGCGTGGCGGCCTCGGCCGCCGAGACGCCCACGACGATCAGGACCGTCGTCGCGAGCCACCGTGAGATGGGTGTCACGCTCTCCTCTCTGTGCGACCGTCGCAATGGCGGTCAGGTCTCGTCCACACCCGTCTCGTCCACACCCGCGGCGCGGTAGCGGATCATCAATTCGCCCGTCGCCCGGAGCGCATAATCCGCGACCGTCTCGCCGGTCCGCGGCGGGACCACTTCGGTCACGGGGCGTCCGCCGAGCAGGGCGGCGAGTTCCGCGCGCGCCATCCCGGATTCGACGGCTTCGCGGACGACGCCCTCGCCATAGAGCCGCGCGTCCGGGACGGGGGACGGGACGGATCGGCCGGGGATCAGGCCCGGACTCCGGGATCGACCGGCGCACCGGGACGGGGATCGGGGCCGATGACGGGCTCGGAGGGGATATCGCCCGGCGGCTCCTCGAAGGGGGCCGAGGGCTCGTCGGACCCGAGCGGTCGCTCGCCCGGATAGGGCCGCGGCGGCAGGTCCGACGGAGTGCCGCCCGGGATGGGCTCGGGCATGCCGGGATAGGCCATGGGACTCTCCTCCACGCGTGCCGCGGTTTGCGCGTGATGTTCTCGAAAGGGGGGACCTTGGGCCGGGCCTGTGCCCGGAGCGGCACGACGCCCGGCCCTGCGGCCATGCCGAACCTGATCGGGGGGACTTACGAGGCCCGGCATAACTCTGGATTTGTCTGGACTGCGAAGCAGCCCTGCCGATCACCGGCTCTGGCGTCGAGATATGTGCGGCGATGCTGGGCTCAATGATGCGGATGCATCAGTTTGTTCGATTTTTTCCTGGTATGATCGGTCGTTCTTGCTTGCCGTCATCGCCCGTCGCGATGGCCTCGGACGGACGCGGCGCCGATCAGGAGGCACGCTTTTCCAGAACCTCGGTCTCGGTCGCCGGGACCGGCTCGTAGAGCCAGCGGGCGAGGCTGCCCGCGATGACCGCGCCGATCATCGGCGCGAGCCAGAACAGCCAGAGCTGCCCGAGATGCGCGCCGCCCGCGAACAGGGCCGGGCCGGTGCTGCGGGCCGGGTTCACCGAGGTGTTGGTGATCGGGATCGTGATGAGGTGGATGAGGACGAGGGCGAAGCCGATGGGAATGCCGGCGAACCCTACGGCCGCGCCCTTCGAGGTCGTCCCGATGATGATCATCAGGAAGAAGAAGGTCGTCAGGACCTCCGCCATCAGGCAAGCCGGCAGGGCGTAGCCGCCGGGACTGAGGGGTCCGTACCCGTTCGCCGCGAAGGCGTCCGGTTGCCAGCCGGCCTTGCCCGAGGCGATCAGGTAGAGGATGGCCGCGCCCAGGATCGCACCGAGGATCTGGGCGACGACGTAGGGCACCACGTGGTGGTTCGCGCAGCGGCCGGCGGACCACAGCCCGACGGTCACGGCAGGGTTGAAGTGGCCACCCGAGATGTGGCCGACCGTGTAAGCCATCGTCAGGACCGTGAGTCCGAAGGCGAAGCCGACGCCGAGGAAGCCGATCCCCAGTCCGGGAAACGCGGCGCTGATCACGGCCGCCCCGCATCCGCCGAAGGTCAGCCAGAATGTCCCGAAGAATTCGGAGATGACGCGCCGCCCGAGATCATTGTTCATGAAGATGTCCTCCTGCGCAGCGCGGAGAGGCGACGTCGTACCCGCATGGGATGGAAATCGATCGATGCGCACCGACAGACGATCGAGTACCTGCGACCTGCCCTTACGACCAAGATTGGTGAACCCGATTGCCTAGAGCAATGATGCAGCTGTACCAGTGCGTCGATCTTTTATCCGAAATCTTCGCGTGGCGGATCACTTCGGCGTCAGTACACAGAATTGCGCCATTACCTTTGCCATACCCATGGTTCAGCGCGCCGCGAGCGCGGACAAAGGCTGCACTCCATTGTCGGGACACATGCCGGTGTCCGGGACCCGGTGCGGGGTGCGGGACCCGTCGCGGCGGCAGATTCGGCCTGCGGTCTCAGGCCTGACCGGCAACGGGCGCCACGCCGTCGGGGGCGGGGGACCTCGCGGGGCGCGGGGCGGGCGGGCTCGTCGAGATCCCGCCGTAGCCGAGGGCGACGGCCTTCCAGAAGGCCTCGCGCTGGTCGGGTGCGCGCTCGCGCAGATAGCTGTCGAGGGCCGCCCGGACCCATGCGCCGATGGGGTCCGGGTCGAAGGGCGGCGAGGCCGCGTCCGGCGGGATCACGCGTTCCCCATGGCCTTGACCAGACGCTCGCGAGCACGGCTGACCCGGCTCTTCACGGTGCCGGTCTGGCAGCCCAGGACGGCGGCGGCCTCGTCGTAGAGCAGGCCGTCGACCATCACGAGGAGCAGCGTCTCGCGGTGCTCCGGCGTCAGGCCGTTCAGGGCGGCCTGAAGCTGGATCAGGCCGATCCGATGCTCCTGCTCGGGCTCCAGGCGCAGGGTGGCCGCGAAGGCCCCGTCGACATCCTCGACCTCGCGGCGAAGCCGCTTGCGCTGGTTGAGGAAGGCATGGCGCAGGATCGTGAACAGCCAGGCGATCAGCCGCGTCCCCGGTTCGAACCGCGACCGGTTCTCCCAGGCGCGCATCAGGGTGGTCTGGACCAGGTCGTCCGCCTCGGCCGCGTTCCCGCACTGGGAGAAGGCGTACCGGCGCAGGCGCGGAACGGCGGCGATCAGGTCGGCCCGGAACGAGTCGGGCACCTGCCCGTCGGCCTGCGCCGCCGACAAGGCGGTCCCGAGCCGGACCAGCACCTGGCCGAGCCTGGATTGCTCCTCGACGCCATCGGGAAACGGAAAGATCTCGTTCAGTCGACGGCCGATCCAATCCGGAATCCGGCGCTGCGCTTCCACGTCATCCGAAGAGGAGCTGAACACTTTGAGGTCTGACTGCACGGATGAGTGCCCTCTTGTCTCGATCAGGCGATGACTTGCGCGACCCTCCACGAGCGAGGTCACCCGAAGGCTTGTGATTGGGCAATCACATTCACGTCAATGATCCAGATATACCAGACAATCGCTTATCGGACGCGGAACCGGCCTCCCACGCACTTGTTACGAGCTGGACTTTGCAAGCGGCGCGACGCGCCACGGGAGCCCCGGTGACACTCGGCGTCGACAGGCATGAACTCCGGCAGATCGTGGCGGGCTTGAGCGAGGGCGTGATCCTCGTCGAGCCGGACCAGACCATCGCCTATGCCAACGCCGCCGCGCTGGAGATGCACGGGGCCGAGACGTTGGAGGAGCTCGGGGGGACGGTGGATGCCTACCGGGCTCGCTTCTCCCTGCGCTACCGCAACAACCACGCCCCCAACCAATACCCGATCGAGCGTGTGGTGGCCGGGGAACGCTTCCACGACGTCATCGTGGAGGTCACGCGCACCGACCGGCCCGACACCGACTTCGTGCATTCCCTGCGCAGCCTGGTCGCCACCGACCGCGACGGCCAGCCGAGCTGCCTCGCCCTCATCCTCAAGGACGTCTCGGACCAGTTCGAGGCCGAGGCGCGCTTCGAGGCCACCTTCAACGCCAACCCGGCCCCGGCGGTGATCTGCCGGCTCGCGGACCTGCGCTTCGTGAAGGTGAACCTCGGTTTCCTGGAAATGACCGGCTACACGCGCGACGCCGTCATCGGCCGCAGCGTCTACGAGGTCGACGTCCTGGCCAATGCCCGCAGCCGCGACCTGGCGATCTCGCGGTTGAACGAGGGCGGGACCATCCCGCAGATGGAGGCCTGCCTCGACCTGCCCGACGGCGGCACACGCTTCGTCATCGTGGCGGGTCAGCCGATGGAGCTCGGCGACGAGCCCTGCATGCTCTTCACCTTTGCCGACCTGGAACTGCGCCGGAAGGCCGAGACGGCGCTGCGCCAGAGCGAGGAGCGCTTCGCCAAGGCGTTCCGGCTCACCCCCGTGCCCACCCTGCTCGCCCGCGCCGACGGGCTGGCGATCACCGGCGTCAACGAGGCCTTCACGAGGGTCTTCGGCTTCGGCGCCGAGACGGTGACCGGCCGCACGCCGGCCGATCTCGATCTGTGGGTCTCGCAGCCCCAGCGCGATCGGTTCGAGACGGCCCTGGCCCGGACCGGCTACGTGCTGGGCCTGGAGGTCTGCCTGCGTCACGAGGACGGGAGCAGCCTCGACTGCCTGGTCTCGGCCGAGCGGGTGGAGATCGGCGCGGAGTCCTTCGCGCTCCTCGTCCTGCAGGACATCACCGAGCGCAAGCGCAGCGAGCGCGAGCTGTTCGAGGCCATCGAGGCGGTGATGGCCGACACCTCCTGGTTCAGCCGGGGGCTGATCGAGAAGCTGGCCCACCTGCGCCAGCCGGGTGCCGGGCACCAGGATGCGGTCTCACCCAACATGACGGTGCGCGAGCGCCAGATCCTCGACCTGATCTGCGCCGGACTCTCCGACGAGGTCATCGCCCGGCGTCTCGGCCTGTCCAAGAACACGGTCCGCAACCACGCGGCGGCGCTGTACCGCAAGCTCGACGTGCACAAGCGCTCCGAGGCGATCGTGTGGGGCCGCAACAACGGCTTCCCGACCGCGCCATCAGGGTAAAAAAATCAGTTTACTGGTACGTCTGCATCATTGATGGGGCGCGACCAGGGACCATTTCTCGAACAACGGGCCTTGGGCGGAGTACCCCGCCGCCCGACCTTTGCCTGCCGCGACTGGACTCGTCCGGTCCGGCACCTGCTCCACGCGAGAGGGCCACAATGACCGCCACCAAGCCGCCCACCTCCGCCCAGGCGATCAAGGGCTCGGTCAAGGAAGCCATCGGCAAGCTGACCGGTGACGGCCGGGTCGAGGCCGAGGGCCGCAGCGAGGCCGAGGGCACGTCCGCCACCAAATCGGAGGATGAGGCCGGGACGCCGAAGGCCGGCGGGGCCGCCAGGTCGGCCAAGGTGGTCAGGCCGGCCAAGCCGTAGGGGTGTCCGCACCCCCGCTCACGCCCCCCGTCATCGAGCGAAGCAACTCCCCCCAAGTCACACCCTACACCCACGCGTCGGGCATCGACGCACACCCGTCACCAACCACGACGAACAAGGACAGGATCATGGTCGATACCAATCGGATTACGGGCGCAGCCCAGGAACTCGGCGGCAAGGTCCAGGGCGCTGTCGGCGACCTCACCGGCTCGAAGCGGGACTCGCTCGAGGGCCGGGCGCGCGAGGCGCAAGGGGCGGCCGAGACCCTCTACGGCCAGGCCAAGGACGGTGTGCGCGAGGCCGCCGGCCACGTCGCCGAAACGGCGCGCGAGATCGGCGGCCAGGTCCGTGACGCGGCGGGCAAACTGACCGGGTCGGGCGAGGTCGAGGACCGCGCCCGCCGCGCGCGGGGCGCGGCCAGCGACACCTACGAACGGGCCGAGCGCGCCGTGCGCCACGCCGCCGACGAGGCCTACGACCGTGCCGAGGACGCCTACGAGAACGGTGGGCGGTACCTGCGCGAGGGCGGCCGTGAGGTCAGCAACCAGGTCGCCGAGCACCCGATCGCCGCCCTGCTCGTGGCCGGCCTTCTCGGCTACGGCCTCGGCCTGCTCATTCACGGCCGCGACTGAGCGGAACCACGCAACGCGTCCGGCCGCCTGCGCGTCCGCAGCGCGGCCGGAGCCTGGACTTCCACCCCGACTGACCCCTCGAACGACCGAGCTTCTCGGACGACCGACGATCCGGAGTACCTCTACGTGTCCACCTCTCCCCTTCTCGCGACCTCGACTCCCGCCGCCTCATCCGACGTCCGCACGGTCCTGCTCCATCAGGTGTCGTGGGGCGCGATCTTCGCCGGTGCGGTCACCGCCCTGGTGAGCCAGGTCATCCTCAACATGGTCGGCGTGGGCGTGGGCCTGTCCAGCGTCGGCGCCAGCGCCGCCGACAACCCGGCCGCCTCCACCCTCTCGCTGGGCGCCGGCCTCTGGTTCGTGGCCTCGGGCGTGGTCGCCGCGCTCGCCGGCGGCCTCATCGCCGGGCGCCTCTCAGGCAAGCCCGTCGCGGGCGCGGCCGGCCTGCACGGGCTGGTCTCCTGGGCGGTGACCACCCTGGTGGTGCTCTACCTCCTGACCTCGGCGGCCGGCGGCCTGATCGGGGGCGCCTTCTCGGGCGTGACCAGCACGCTGGGCGGCGCCGGCTCGCTGGTGGGCGGCACGGTGCAGACGGCCACCCAGGCGGCCGCCCCCTCCCTGTCGAAGATCACCAACCCGCTGGACGGCATCGAGCAGACGGTGCGCCAGCAGGCGGCCGGCCAGGACCCGCAGGCGGCCAAGGACGCGGCCGTGGCCGCCATCCGGGCGCTGTTCACCGGTGATCCGGCCCAGAAGGCCGAGGCCGAGACCCGCGCGGCCGACGCGCTGGCCAAGGCGCAGGGCATCCCGGCCGACCAGGCCAAGGCGCAGATCCAAGATTACCGCAAGCAGTACGACGCGGCCGTGGCCAGCGCCAAGCAGAAGGCCGAGGCCGCCGCCCTGGCCACCAAGTCGGCGGCCACCCAGGGCGCCTTCTACGGCGCGCTGGCGCTGATCCTCGGCGCGCTCGCCGGCTTCCTCGGCGGCCGCCTCGGCGCCCCCAAGCCCCACACCCTCGTGGCCGGATACGACGCCCGCCGCGCCTGAACGGAGAGGGGCTGGCCTGACCGGCCGGTTCCCAGAACCGCAGGAGATCCTCGCATGAGCAGCACCACCGACAAGCTGAAGGGTCTCGCCAACGCGGCGGCCGGCAACGTCAAGCAGGCCGCCGGCAAGGTCACGGGCAACGACCGGCTCGTGGTCGAGGGCAAGGCCCAGGAACTCAAGGGCGAGGCCCAGCGCACCCTCGGCGAGGCCAAGGAGGGCGCCGCCTCGCTGGTCGACAAGCTGACCGGCAAGCGCTGACGCCACGGGTGCCGGTCCTCCGGGCCCGCCCCCCCAATCCCACGCCAATCCAGGAGACATCCCATGAATCGCGACGAGTTCCGTGGCGCCACGCGCCACCTCAAGGGCCGGGCTCAGACCGCCCTCGGCGGCGTCACCGGCGATCCCGCCGGCCAGGTCCGCGGGGCCGTCAACCAGGTGGCCGGCGGTGCGCAATACGCCTACGGTCGGGCCCGGGACCGGGCGGAGGACTGGGCCGAGGACGGGCGCGACCTCGCCCACGAAGCCCGGGACCGCGCAGGTCATCTGATCGAGGAAGGCCGCGACCGGGCCGGGCACCTGATTGAGGAAGGGCGCGACCTGGCTCGCCACGCCCGCACGCGCGGCACGGCCTATGGCCGCCGGGCGGCGCGCTACGCCGACGACAACCGCGCTTCGGCCCTGCTCGGCCTGGCGGCGGTGGCCTTCGCCGTCGGCTGGCTCGCCCGGCCCCGTCGCTGATACGTCCGATTTCGGAGAGACATCATGATCCGCAAGCTCCTCACAGCGTTCCTGCTGCCCAAGCTCATCGCCTATGCCGGCCGCCGCTTCGGCGGCCGTGCCGCCCCAGCGCCGCGCCGCCGGGGCTGAGCCTGATCGAGCTCCGGGGGACGACCCCGGGCTCGCCACCAGAACGAGGATTCCCCATGAAGCTGCCCCTCGCTGCCGCCCTGGCCGCATCGCTGCTGAGCCTGCCGGCCACGGCCGCCCCGACCGGCCAAGGCGCGGTCACGGCCCTCCTGCGGGGCACGTTGCCCACGGACTACGTGCAGTATCGCCGGTTCGGCCATCGCCACGGCTGGCGCGGGGGACGCGGCTATCGGCGCGGCTACGGATATCGGCGCGGCCCGGGGGCCGGCGTGGCCGGCGTGGCCGGCCTCGCCGCCGGCGCGATCATCGGCGGCGCCATCGCGAATTCGCAGGCCCAGGCCACCCCGCGCGGCATCCCGGCCGAGGCCGTGGCCGCCTGCGCCCGCCGTTTCCGCTCCTACGACGCGACCAGCGGGACCTACCTCGGCGCCGACGGCGCGCGGCATTCCTGCCCGTAGCGGATCGCATGACCGGGTCGCGGGGCGCGGCGGGAGGGAGCGAACGATCATCGATGAAGTTCGCCAGGCTCCTCCTGCGTCCGGAACTCGTGTTCCTGCTGCTCACCGTCCTCCTCGGCCTCGCGGCCGGGGCGGCCTACTGGGTCTCCCGCGCCACGGTGCTGACGGTCGCGGTGGCGCCCCGTGACGGGACCGAGCCGGCCCTGATCCAGGCCTATGCCGACGCCCTCGCCAAGCGCCACAAGGAGATCCGGCTCAAGGTCCTGGCCCTGGACGACGTGCGCGACAGCGCCGCCGCCCTGCAGGAGGGACGAGCCGACCTCGCCGTGGTGCGTCCCGACGTCGACCTGCCCGACAACGGCCTGACCCTGGCGATCCTGCGCGATCAGGCGATGATCATCGCCTCGCCGGAGGGCTCCGGGCTGACCCGGTTCCCGCAGCTCGACCGCAAGCGCCTCGCCATCCTGGCCCACCGCGACGCCGACCAAGCCCTGATCAAGGCCATGGTCGAGCATTACGGCCTCACCCTCCTCGATAAGGAGCCCGACGGCCCCATCCCGCCGCGCCACGTGGCACTGGTGGAGATGACGGAGGCGGACCTCGCCGGCGCCTTCACCCGCAAGCGGATCGACGCGGTGGTCTCGGTGATCGCACCGACCTCGCCCACGGCCCAGCGCATCGTCGGCATCGTCCAGGGGGTCAGCCGGACCGGGAAGGTCGCCTTCGTCGACGTGGAGAACGCCGACGCCATCATCGCCCGCCTGCCGCGCCTCCAGGCCGTGACCATGCCGGCCGAGACCTTCGGCGGCAGTCCCAAGGTGCCGGCCGAGGACGTCCACACCGTGGGAGCCTCCTATCGCCTGATGGCCCGCACCAGCCTCTCCCGCCCGGTCGCCGCCGACGTGACCCAGCACCTGTTCGAGATGCGCAGCGGGATGGCCAACGTGACCCCGGCCGCCGACTACGTGCAGGCCCCGAGCTACGACAGCACGGCGGGCGCGACGAGCGCGCGGCTGCCCATCCATCCCGGCGCCGTGGACTTCTTCGAGCGCGAGCAGCAGGGTTTCGTCGAGCGCTACGAGACCTGGATCTACCTCGTCGCCTTCCTCGGCGGCGGCATCGGTTCGGCCCTCGCCTGGGTCGGGCAGCGCCTGTCGCGCCTGCGCCGCGAGCGCATCGAGGAGGCCACCGACCGCTTGCTCGAGATCCGACAGGAGGCCCAGGACAGCGCCGACGCACCGCGCCTGGAGCAGCTCGCCCGCGAGATCGACGACCTCGCCGGCGACATTGCCAAGCACGCCCTCGAACGCCCGACCGAGGCCCGCACCATGTCGGCGGCCGCCATCGCCATCGATGCGGCCCGCTCGACGGTCAAACGAACCATCGCCGCCAGCCAATACGCCGCCGAATCGAGCGACCTGGCCGGGCGCACGACATCGACGGAGGCCGCTGCCGCAGGCTGACGACGAGATCCCGGGCAGGTGCCTGCCCGGATTCCTTCCACCACGACGAACGGAGACGGACGATGAGCAAGGGCTACCCCTCGATGACCGCGCTGCTGGGCCTGCTGGCCGTGGCCGGCTACCAGAACCGCGACAAGCTCGCCGAGTTGCTGAAGGGCCACGAGACCGCCCCGACGCACGGCACGGCCCCACCGATCCCGAACACGTCGGCGACCGGCACGCCCGGCGGCGGTGGCGGCCTCGGCAGCCTGACCGGCCTCCTCGGCGGCGTCGGGACGGCGGGCGTCGGCGGCCTGATCGCCAGCGGTCTGAGCGAACTCGTCGACCACTTCACCAAGGGCGGTCACGGCGAGGCGGCGACGTCCTGGGTCAACCACGGTCCCAACCGCGACCTCCCCGAAGCGGATCTCGAGCGCGCGATCGGGTCGGACACCCTCGACCATCTCACCCAGCAGACCGGCCTGAGCCGCAGCGCGCTCCTCTCCCGGCTGTCGCGCGAGCTGCCGTCGGCCATCGACCGCTACTCGCCCGACGGCCGCCTGCCGACCTGAGTCGGCCCGCGTCGCGCTGCGCGCGGCCCCGGTTCCCGAACCCCGGCCGCGCGCAGCGGACCCTCAGCCTGCGAAGGGCGCGGGCAATGGCCGCGCGTCCACGAGAATGTCCAGACGGAGCCTTCCAATCGATGTCCAAGTTCATGAAATCGGTCACGTATCTGGCGGCGGCGGCGGCCCTCGTCACGCTGGTCTTCGTGGTGTTTCAATCCACGAGCATGTTGGCGAGCTCCTGAAGCCGCCGGAGACTTCGGAGCAGGGCGGTGCTCCGGGCCTCGTTCGATCCCTGAACCCCCGCGATCGATCGCGGGCTGCCGTGGAAATCCAGGATCTGCGACCGCTATGGGTGACGATGCCTGCCTCGTTGGGCAGGGTGACCGCCCCTGTGACGTGTTGAACCATAGTTTGGCTCGGAACACGCGGAGGGCGAGGCTGTTATGAGGCTACATCCCACACGATAGGAGAGATCGCATGCGCAAGCTCGCACTTGCATCGACGGCCCTGCTTGGGCTCGGCCTGCTGGCGTCGGCGCCCGCCGAAGCGCGCGGCTGGGGCTACGGCGGCGGTTATGGCCACGGCGGTTATGGTCACGGTTACGGTGGCGGCTATCGCGGCGTCAGCTTCCGGGGCGGCTATGGCGGCTACCGTGGCTATGGCGGTTACGGCCGCGGCTACGGCTATCGTCGCGGCATCGGTCCCGGCGCGGCCATCGGCCTTGGCATCGCGGGCCTCGCGGCCGGTGCCATCGTCGCGAACAGCTACGGCGGCTATGGCTACGGGTACGGACGGCCGGTTGGCTATTACGGCGGCGGCTACGGCTACGCACCCGCCTATGGCTACGGCGGCGGCTATGGCTACCCGGCCTACGGATACGGCTACTGATCCGGCTCCGTTCGCACCGGTCTTCGGCCGGTGACGTGACGGGCTGACGCGACGATGCGCCCGGGCGGGAACCTGAGCGCATCGTCCGCCGCACCTCTGATGAGCCGTATGCGCTCGTCGAGAAATGTTTTCATTGCTGTCCGAACGCCTTGAAGGTCCGCAACGCGCCGACCTCGGCATGGGACCTTGCCCGCCAAGCTCCGAAATCCTGCTGGCATCGTCGACCGCCGGCCGCAGATGTCCGCCGCCACGCCGTCGATCGATGCGGCGGCGTGAGCACGCTGTCCTAGTCTCGCCGGCGTGGAGCTTGGCGCTTCCAAAATCCTCTATCCCGATGGGTAAGAACGCGCCCCGGCAGTTTGGCGGGGCGATCACCGCGGCCCTTCCGGGGGAGCGTGCCCTCGCACGCCGCCACTGAGTTCCGGGAGAACGCCGCCGCCATTCCTATGGATACGGCGGCGCCCAGGTGCCGGTATCATCCGGGCAGAGGCGCGGCTCGATGCGCCGCCGAGCCGCGCAAGCAATCGCCCCGAATCCATTCGCGCCGATTCCCGGTGCGCGTGGATTCGATCCGCACGCCACTGCTAAGATCGCCCTCTTTCTCAGATCGGGGCTATCACCATGACCTATGTCACCACGAAGGACGGCGTCGAAATCTTCTTCAAGGATTGGGGTCCCGCGGACGCCCAGCCGATCATGTTTCACCACGGCTGGCCGCTCTCGTCCGACGACTGGGACGCGCAGATGCTGTTCTTCCTGCAGCACGGCTACCGCGTCGTCGCGCACGACCGGCGCGGCCACGGCCGCTCTGCCCAGATCGGCAGCGGCCACGACATGGACCATTACGCCGCCGACGCCTTCGCGGTGGTCGAGGCTCTGGATCTGCGCAACGCCGTGCATATCGGTCATTCCACCGGCGGCGGCGAGGTCGCCCGCTACGTCGCGCGGCACGGTGAGCCGGCCGGGCGCGTCGCCAAGGCGGTGCTCGTCTCGGCGGTGCCGCCCCTGATGCTGAAGACCGACGCCAATCCGGACGGGCTGCCGCGCGACGTCTTCGACGGATTCCGCGCGGCGACCGCCGGGAATCGCGCCCAGTTCTTCCTCGACGTCGCCAGTGGCCCCTTCTACGGCTTCAACCGCGACGGCGCGACGGTGATGCCCGGAGTGGTCCAGAACTGGTGGCGCCAAGGTATGATGGGCAGTGCGAAGGCCCATTACGATGGGATCAAGGCCTTCTCCGAGACCGACCAGACCGCGGATCTCGAGGCCATCGGCGTGCCGACCCTCGTCCTGCACGGCGAGGACGACCAGATCGTCCCGATCGCCGACGCGGCGCATAAATCGATCAAGCTGCTGCGGAACGGGACGATCAAGACCTATCCGGGCTATGCGCACGGCATGCTCACGGTGAATGCCGAGGTCCTGAACGCCGACCTCCTCGCCTTCGTGAAGGGCTGAGCCCGAATCCGTCCCTCCCTGCACCGATCGCGCAGCCTGGCGGGCGGGCAGGGGGGCACGCTCCCGGGAGGGCGGACGCCCCATCCCGGAGCCACGACCGACGATTGTGCCCGCGCCTCCCCGACGAGATGGTTAAAGGAAAATTAACCATCTTGTCCGCAGAGACGACGAGAGACCCGTCCGCCTTGTGTCGTGTTTCCGGATATGCAGGCAGCAGAGCGATCAGCGACATGTTGGGAATGGATCGCGTTTCTCTCAAGTCCGTGGCGGCCCTTCAGGCCGGCACCGTCGCCGTGCTCAGCGCCGTCGTGGTCTGGAGCAGCCTCGCCCTGACGGGTGCGCCGCGCGGATCCGGGCCGGACACCGTGCAGCTCCGGCGCACCTCCGAAGCCTTCGCGGGCGCCCTGGACCGCAGCCTCTTCGAGGTGTCGCAGGATCTGCGCACCGCGGCCGTCGCGCTGCGCCAGACCGGCACCGGCCTGATGGACGCGGATCCCCAGGCCGTTCTGCGCGCCTGGGCGGATCTGCGCCCGGCCTATGCCGACATCCTCCTCGTCGGTGCGAACGGCCGCATCCGGGCCGCCGGACGCGAGGACATGATCGGCCGCGACGTCTCGGGACAGCCCTGGTTCGCCAGCGCGCGCAACGCGGCCTCGACCGTCGTCACGGCCTCCGCGACACCGCGCGATCCCGTCCCCTTCGAGGTCTCGATTCCCGTCGCCGGGTCGGGCTCCCGCAACGCCGAGTACCTCGTCGCCCGCCTGGCCGACACCTGGCTCGGCGACCTCCGCAGCGGAATCCTGCGCGCCCGACCGACCGCGGATTCGGCCCTGGTCCTCACCGTGCTGGCGCCCGACGGCCGAGCGCTCGCCGGCAACGGCGGAGCGCAGGCCGGCGACGGCGCCGCCCGCAACGTCGAGCACGCCACGCCGAGCACCGGCTACGGCGACCTCGGCCCCTCGGGCTGGCTCGCGGTCGCCCGTACGTCCGAGCCGCGCACCGCCGGGATCGGGCTGCCGGATCCGCGCCTGTGCGCGCTCTGGCTCGCCGCCGCCCTGCTGGCGGCCGCCCTCGCCTACGCCATCACCGGACGCCTGACGCGCCGGTTGGCCAAGATCATGGATTCGGACGGCGAGGAGAGCGTTCCGTCACGCATCGCCGAGTTCCGCGCGGGCGCCGAGCGCCTCGCCGCCCGCGAGCGCAGCCGCGGCCGTGCCCTGGCCGAGGCGCGGACTGCGCTCGCCCGGGTGCGCGAGCGCCTGCGCACCTTCGAGGCGATGTCGGGCTGGACCTACTGGGAGATCGACACCGAGGCGGGCAACGTGACCTGGGTGGATTCCGCCGCCCCCGGCGTCGCCGCCACCGACCGTGCCGTCGCGCTGACCGACCTCACGGACGGCATCAAGCCGCAGGATCGCGACCTGATGCGGTTCACCATGCAGGCCGCCCTGGACGGCGAGGGCCCGCACGACGTGGTCCTGCGCCGGGCGGAATCGACGGACGGCCAGGAAGCGCGCCGCCTCCTCGTCCGCTTCATCCGCGGCAGCGCGGAGGTCTCCGCGCCGGGCGCGGCCCGTCTCCACGCCCTCAGCCGCGAGGTTCCGGCGGGCCTGACCACCGGGGCGCAGGACGGCACCGAGACGGGGGATGCCGGGGTCAAGACTCCGGAGCGGCGCGGTGAGAACATGCTGCGTCAGGTCATCGACGGGATCGTAGACGACTTCAACAACCTGCTCACCGTGATCAGCGGCAACCTCGGGACGCTCAAGCGCCGCCACGGCCTCAACCCGGAGCAGGTGCGCCTGATCGAGGCCGCCCTCGCCGGTGCGCAGCGCGGCTCGAGCCTGACCCGCCGCCTCGTCCGGTTCGTCCGCCGCGACGATTCCACCCTCCAGGAGACCGAGATCGGAACCGCCCTGACGGCGTTCGCGCCGTTCCTCAGCGCCAACGTGCTGAGCCAGGCCCCCATCAAGATCCGCGTGCGCCCGGGGCTCGCCCGTGCCCTGTGCAGCGAGGGCATGCTGGAGGCCGTGCTGCTGAACCTCGCCTTCCATGTCCGCGATCTCGGCTCCGAAGGCTTCGCGATCGGCGCCGACGAGCGGGTGCTGTCGGAGGAGGACGGGATCGCCCTGCGGCCGGGTCGCTACGTGCGCCTCGTGCTGGCCAGCGGCACACCCGGGCGAGTCACCCCCCTGGCGACCCCGCCCGGCGAGGAGCGCTCCACGGCCGCGGTGGCGAACCTCCTAAGCGGGATCGGAGGCGGGTTCCGCCTCGTGGCGGACGGACGCGGCGAATCCGCCTTCCTGGCCGAGCTCTGGATCCCCGCCGGCGAGGCGCCGGGCGAGACCGGGCACGAGGAGGCGGCCACGGTCCAGCCGCGCCTGCACGTCCTGCTCGTCGACAGCGACACCCTGGTCCGCGAGAGCTTCGCCGAGGCCCTCTCGGACCTCGGTCACCGCGTCACCCAGGCGGGCTCGGCCGAGCACGCCCTGGCACTCCTCGATGCGCCGGAGGGGTTCGACGTCATGATCGCCGACCAGCGCATGCCGGTGATGAGCGGTCTCCAACTCGCCGCCACGGTGGTCCAGCACCATCCCGGCATCCGCATCGTCCTCGCCGGGCCGCAGGGACACCTGCCGGAAAGCGCCCGGGCCTTCCTGCAGATCGACAAGCCGTTCCGGTACGGCGATCTCGCCGCCGTGATGCGTCGCGCAGCCCACGACCCCGCCGCGAAGGCGGCCTGAGGCCGCCCCGGGCAAGGTCCACCGGATTCCGACCAGGACCCGGCTCGATCCGGGACCTCCGCCGCGGCACGCAGCGGGTTGACGGGACGGGGTCGGCGAAACGACCGCGCCATCCCCCGGCGAACCGAAGCCGCGCGGCTCGATCGGCCCGCGCGACGCGGATCCGGACCGCCGCGTCGGCCCGGTCGCCCCTGCGCCGGAACAATCCACAGGGCCATCCGCGCGAAAAAATCCGGACGCGCCTCGATCGCGGTCCCGACGCCGCGAGCGGCGGTTTCAGCGACCAGCAAACCCGTATTGCCAACGTTTCGGCCCGGCGAGCCCACTGCGGATCTTCAGGTCACGCGTTCCAGTTGTATAAATCCGACAAACCGCGCCCCACAAACGACGCGATGCTGCGAGAGTAGCCTTGCGCCGACTGAATCGAACCGCCGCATATTTGTGCAGTTGCTCATTCTATTTTCACGATAATCAGCAAGACAGAGATTACCCGTCTTCGGCGCGAACAACATGTGTTGCCTAGGGGCACATGGGTGGGTCCGTCGACTTGTGAGATCCAGCTTTCGCGAGCGCGTTAAGAATTGATTAACCCCGAAGGTCGATGAATTGCCGCGAGCGGACGCGTCGATTTTCATGCCATCGCGCGCGAATGCCTCACCGGAACGGATCATCCGCATCGATGTCGCGCATCGCCCTTCTCACCTCGACCCTGCCCCTGGCCCTCGTCCTGTCGCACACCGCGATCGCCGCGGACTGGTACACCGGTGCGGAACCGGTGATCCTGGACGAGAACTGGACGGTGGCGGTCGACGCTTCGGTCGCCGTCACCTCGAACAGTTCCGCCTTCGGCTCCGTCACCGGGACGATCGCCACGGAGGGCACGCTCCTGGAGAGCGGTCCCCGCCTGCGCGTCGAGGGCGTGGCCGGCACCTACAGCTATCCCGGCCAGAAGGTGGGGCAGCGGGTGACGGGCTACCAGCAGGAAGGGGCCCTGTCGGGCGGCTACGAATGGATCTGGCGCGACGCGGCCCTGGCCGGCTTCGTCGGGTTCAACGTGCGCAGCAACCAGCTGTCGATCCTCGACCCGGGCAACCCCGTCGTCGGAACCGGCGTGGGCGCCAAGTTCGCGGCCAACTTCTATGCCCGGCCGACCGAGAACACGATGGTCTCGGCCTACGGCTCGTACTCGACCCAGTTCAATGCCTACTATTCACGCTTCCGGGTCGGCTACATGGTCGCCGATGGGGTCTATGTCGGTCCCGAAGCCATGTTCCTCGGCGACAACTTCTTCAACCAGTACCGCATCGGCGGACACCTGACAGGCTTTTCCTTTGGTCCGATCAAGATGGCCGTCGGTGTCGGCTACGTGAAGGATCGCATTCAGGGCAGCGGATACTACTCGACCGTCGAAGCGAGAACCGCATTCTAACCGGATCTTCAGGTCTTGTTAGGAACGTTTCGTCGCGCGCCAATTCAATTTTTTCATATGTGCCATCTTACAACAGTTGCGCGCATTCCATCCCTGAAATGCGCAATTCCCGCGACGCGTGGCCCGGATTCTCTTGGCAGGCAAATCGCTCAGGTGGTTCTCAGGTATTGCGCCGTCCCGTTCCCGCGCAGGTCGCTACCCTGAAGGCCCGGTGGGCGCAGGACGCTCCGGAAGGAACGCGGGCGACGCGGATTGCGGAAGGGCAGGGTCGTGGCAAGTGCATTTCGTTGGGTGGCCTGGATCGCGTCGGCCGCTGCGGTCCTCGTCCTGCTGAGCCAACCCGTCAGCACGCAGGATCAGCTGATCATGAGCCTCTGCGCCATGGTGGCGATGGTGGCGCTGTGGGTGTTCTTCGACAATCAGCCGGCGCGCTTCGTCTTCCTGGCCTTGGGAAGCCTCGTCGTGCTGCGCTACATGTTCTGGCGCGTGACGAACACGCTGCCCTCCGTCAGTGATCCAGTCAGCTTCGGCTTCGGCCTCCTGCTCCTGCTGGGCGAGCTCTACTGCGTCTTCATCCTGTTCGTCAGCCTGACCATCAACGCCGATCCGCTCCGGCGCGCCCCCCCTCCGATGGCGGCCGCCGACGATCCGGAGGCCCTCGACGCGCTGCCCACCGTCGACATCTTCGTGCCGAGCTACAACGAGGATGCGGGCATCCTCTCGGTGACCCTCGCGGCCGCACGCCTCATCGACTACCCCGCCGACAAGCTGACGGTGTGGCTGCTCGACGACGGCGGCACCGACCAGAAATGCGCCGACCCCGATCCGGTGAAGGCGCAGAGCGCGATGCGCCGGCGCATGGAGCTCCAGGCCCTGGCCGCCTCCCTCGGCGTCGAGTACCGCACCCGGGCCCGCAACCAGCACGCCAAGGCGGGCAACCTCAACAACGGCCTCAAGCATTCGCACGGCGAGATCGTCGTGGTGCTGGATGCCGACCACGTCCCGTTCCGGTCGTTCCTGCGCGACACGATCGGGTACTTCGCCCAGGACCCGCGCCTGTTCCTGGTCCAGACGCCGCACGCCTTCCTGAATCCCGACCCGATCGAGCGCAACCTGCGCACCTTCGACCGCATGCCCTCCGAGAACGAGATGTTCTATTCGGTGACGCAGCGCGGCCTCGACAAGTGGAACGGCTCGTTCTTCTGCGGTTCGGCCGCCCTCCTGCGCCGGCGCGCCCTCGACGAGGCGGGCGGCTTCTCGGGCGTCACCATCACGGAGGATTGCGAGACCGCCTTCGAGCTTCATTCGCGCGGCTGGAACAGCATCTACGTCGACAAGCCGCTGATCGCGGGCCTGCAACCCGAGACCCTCGAGGCCTTCATCGGCCAGCGCTCGCGCTGGTGCCAGGGCATGTTCCAGATCCTTCTCCTGAAGAACCCGCTGTTCAAGCGCGGCCTGCATTCGATCCAGAAGGTCGCCTACCTGTCGAGCATGACGTTCTGGTTCTTTCCCGTGCCGCGGCTGATCTTCATGTTCTCGCCGCTGCTGCACATCTTCTTCGATCTGAAAATCTTCGTCGCCAGCGTGGATGAGTCCATCGCCTATACGGCGACCTACGTCGTCATCAACCTGATGATGCAGAACTACGTCTACGGAAAGTTCCGCTGGCCCTTCGTCTCCGAGCTGTACGAGTACGTCCAGGGCCTGTTCCTGTTCCGCGCCATCGCCTCGGTCATCGTCTCCCCCCGTCGGCCGACCTTCAACGTCACCGCCAAGGGCACCACCCTGGAGCAGGACCACCTCTCGGCCCTGGCCTGGCCGTTCTTCGCCGTCTACGGCCTGCTGCTGCTCGGCTGCGGCACCGCTCTCTACCGCTACCTGTTCGAGCCCGGCGTCACCAACCTGATGCTCGTCGTCGGCCTGTGGAACTTCTTCAACCTCCTCATGGCCGGCGCCGCCCTCGGCGTGGTGGCCGAGCGCCGCGTCACCGAGGCGAGCCCGTCCCTGGCGATCAACCGGCAGGGACGGATGATGCTGGGCGGCCGCGCCCTCGACGTCGCCGTGGACCGCGCCTCGGCCGTTGGCTGCACCGTCCGGTTCGGGGCCGACGCCCTGCCGTTCGGCACCGGCAGCACCTACCGCACCGGCCAGCTCACGGTGCAGCCCCTCGACGGCGCCCCCGCCGGCGGCGTGCTGCCCTTCGAGGTCGGGACGATCGCCCATGCGGGCGACGACGTGGTGGTGACCCTGCGCTTCCAGCCCCTCGACGCCCAGGGCTATGCCGGCCTGGCGAGCCTGATGTACGGCGATGCGGGCGCCCTGCTGCGCTTCCAGCAGGGCCGGCGCCGGCACAAGAACATCGTCTCGGGCACCCTCCAGCTGATCTGGTGGGGCCTGGTCGAGCCGTTCCGCGCCTTCAGCTACCTGTTCAAGGCGCGCCCGCAGGCGGCCGCCGCCCCCACCACCGACACCGCCCTTCCGCGCACCGCGCCCCGGGCGCCGCTCCTGCCCGGCGGCAGCCCCGGCGGGGCCGCGGCCGCCCGGCCGCGCCCGACCGACAATCCCCTGCCGGCCCGGCAGAGCTTCGCGCGCAGCAACGACGGCGAGCCGACCACCGACTGGGTCCGCCTGATGCTGGAATTCGAGAACGATCGCCTGCTCGGCGGTGCGGCGGGCGGCGGTGGGCGCGGCGCCGACCTCCACGCCCGGTCGTGAGGGAGGCTCGCATGCGTGTCACGACGATCACCCGCGGGCTCCTCGCGCTGGCGCTGGCGGGCGGGGCCGCCGAGGCCCGCGCCCAGAGCTTCATCGGGGCCGGTCCGGCCGAGCGCTTCTCCGTTCCCCCCGCGGGCGATGCCCTGCGCCGGGAGGGAGAGGCCGCCCGCGGGCGGGCGCCGGCAATCTCTGCGGCCCCTGCGGGCTCCGTCGCCCCGACGCCCGCTCCGGCGGTCCGGGACGGCGCCCTGGCGACGATCGGACCGGCCCGGCGCCTGCCCGCCACCACCGGCGGGTTCCGCCTGGAGGGCGAGGAGGACGTCCTGCGCTTCCCGGTCTACGTGACGGAAGCCCAGAGCCGCGGGCGCCCGCGGCTGCGCGTCTCCTACCTCTCGGCCATCTCCGTGGCGCCCGAGACCTCCGAGCTCGTCGCCAGCGTCAACGGCACCGTGGTCGGCCGCACCCGCATCCAGGCCCCCGGCGCCGTCAAGGTGGTGGAGTTCGAGCTGCCCGAAGGCAGCCTCAAGCTCGGCTACAACGCCATCGACCTCTCGGCGAGCCAGCGCCACCGGGTCGACTGCTCCCTCGACGCGACCTACGAGCTCTGGACGCAGATCGATCCCTCGCGCTCCGGCCTCGTGGTGGCCCCCGTCGCCGCCGCCGGGATCGAGTTGAAGGACCTCGCCGCCCTCGAGCCCGACGACGGCGGCGCCCTGCCGGTCCGCGTCGTGATCAACGACAAGCCGAGCCTGCCCCGCCTGGAGCGGATGTTCCACGCCATCGAGGCGATCGGCCTCGTGGGGCGCATCGCCCGCCCGGTGGTGGAGTTCGGCTCGGTGATGACCGGCCGCGCGGGCATCAACCTCATCGTCGGCACGGCGGCGGAGCTGCGCGGCACGCCGGATATCGAGACCATCGGTCCGATCACCGGCCCCCGGCTCGCGATGCTGCCGCCGCGGGAGGACCGTGCCCCGGCCCTCGTCGTCAGCGGCACCAGCTACGACGAGATCGAATCCGCCATCGCCACCCTGGCACGCGGCACCGAGCCCTACGGCACGCCGCGCGGCCTGAAGGCCGCGGCGCTGCTGCGCGGCGCGCCCCTCGACAGCGGCGACCGCGTCTCGCTGCAGTCCCTCGGCGTGGCGACCCGGGAATTCTCCGGGCGGCTGCTGACGACGCGCTTCGACGTCCAGCTGCCGCCGGACTTCCTGCCCGCCGATTACGGCAAGATGCTCCTGAACCTCTCGGGCGCCTACGCCTCCGGCCTGTCGTCGGAGGCGCGCGTCCTCGTCGACCTCAACGGCCGCAACGCCGCCAGCGTGCCCCTGCCGCAGGCACGCGGCGAAGTCTTCGAGAACAACACCATCCCGCTGCCCCTCGGCCTGTGGCGGCCGGGCCTGAATCGCGTCGAGATCTCGGCCCAGGTGCCGACCCCCGGCGACGCCACCTGCGCGGCGAGCACCGCGGAGACGAAGCGCGAGCGCTTCCTGTTCCTCGACCGCACGACCCTGAGCGTTCCGAACCTGGCCCGCGCCGCCCGGATCCCGGACCTCGCAGCGACGACCAGCGGCGCCGTTCCGTTCCTGGAAGGCGGGCAGCGGCCCCGCCTCGTCCTGCCCGTCCTCGACCGCGACACCGTGGCGGCGGGCGCCATGATCGCCGCGCGGCTCGCGAGCGCGGCCGGGCGGGTGATCGACTTCGAGCTCGCCACCGAGGCGCAGGGCGGCACGGGACCGACCCTGGTGGTGGCCCCGGTGCGCGCCGTGGCACCCGCGACCCTGACCGGCCTCGGCCTCGATCCGGAGCAGATCCGCCGGATCTGGGAGGCCCGCGCCGAGACGGCCCGGCCGGCGGGACAGTCCGGCTCGGTGCCGGCCCCGACCCTCGACCGCCTGCGCCGCAACGTGCCGGCCCGCTGCAGCCTGCCCGACCTCAACTTCCGCGTCGCCGGCCCGGTGACGCCCCGCAGCCCCGCTCCGGACGCCGCATCCGGAGCCCGCGGCGGCACGGCCCGCGCCAGCGATGGCGACCTCGTGACGAAGTGGGACGAGACCCTGCGCGCCCGCCATCCCCTGGTCGAGGCGGCCGACGGCCTCGTCGAGCGCGCCTCGGCCACCGTGCGCGGCCTGCTCGGCGAGACGCGCACCTGGATCGATGCCGACGCGTCGGAACGGAGATCCGCCGTCCCGCCCCGCGCCTCGCTCATCCTGGCCCAGGCCCTGTCGAGCGGGGGCACCGGGTTCGATGACACCACCACCCTGGTCACCGCCCCGAACCCGCTCCTGCTCAAGGCCTCCGTGGCCTGCCTCGTCGACCCCGAGGTCTGGTCGCGGATCAGCGGGCGGTTCGCCTTCCTCGACGCGGCCGACGGCCGCCTCGACACGGTCGAGCCCGACGCCGTCCGGATCGTCGAGACGCGGGCGCCCTCGGTCTGGAACCTGCGGCTCGTCGTGGCCGGGTGGCTCTCGATGAACCCCGTCGTCTACGCGGCGCTGGCGCTCGCCCTGGCCCTCTGCCTCGGCCTGACCACCACGCTCATGGTCCGCAATGTCGGCCGGAGGAATGCATGAGACGCCCCGCCCCGAGGCGCCCCTTCCCGTCGGTCCGAGGCGCCGCCCTCGCGGCGGTCCTGACCGCGGGATTCGCGAGCGGATCCGTCACAGGGCCCTGCCTGGCTCAGGGCGGCGCCGCGCCGCTTCCGGCCGGCTCGGCCCGGGATCCCCAGACACGCGATCCCGCCATGCCGGACCTGCCGACCTCCGTCCCGCCCGCCATCGCGCTGCCGGCCGCGCCGCAGGCCAAGGACGATCCCGCCCGCACGGCCCAGCCCCTCGCCGGGAGCCTGAGGAGCGCGGAGGGCTGGCGCCTCTACCGGGCCCGCTTCGTCACCGAGGCCGGGCGGGTCGTCGACACCGCCAATAGCGGGATCAGCCACAGCGAGGGGCAGGGCTACGGCATGCTGCTCGCCGTGGCGGCCAACGACCGCCCGACCTTCGAGCGCCTCTGGGGCTGGACCCGCGCCAACCTGATGGTGCGCCCGGATTCGCTCCTGGCCTGGCGCTGGGAGCCGGGCAAGCGCCCGGCCGTGGCGGACATGAACGATGCCACCGACGGCGACATCCTCGTCGCCTGGGCGCTGACGGAGGCCGCCGAGGCCTGGGACGATGCCGGCTACCGCGTCGCGGCCCGTCGCATCGCCGTCGAGGTCGGTCGCCGCACCGTCCTGTTCAAGGACCCCAACGGCGCGTTGCTGCTCCCGGCGGTCTCGGGCTTCTCGGCGGCGGAACGCGCCGATGGTCCCCTGATCAACCTGTCCTACTGGGTCTTCCCGGCCTTCGCCCGCCTGCCCCTGGTGGCTCCGGAATACGACTGGGCCGCCCTGACCGGGAGCGGCCTGCGGCTCCTGCGCCGCGCCCGCTTCGGCAGCGCCAACCTGCCCACGGAATGGATCTCCCTGAAGGGCGACCAGCCCCGCCCGGCCGACGGCTTCCCGCCGCTGTTCTCCTACAACGCGATCCGGATTCCCCTCTACATGGCCTGGGCCGATGTGGGCCGCCGGGAGGATTACGAGCCCTTCGTGGCCCTCTGGTCCGGGCCGGATCGCGAGCGCCTGCCCATCGTCGACACCGCCGACGGGCGCACCGTCGAGTGGCTGGGCGAGAGCGGCTACGCCGCCTTGTCCAGCCTGCTGCTCTGCGCCGTGAAGGGGACCCCGCTCCCCGACGGCTTCAGCCAGGTGCAAGACAACGAGAACTACTATCCGACCACGCTGCATCTCCTGGCCATGGTGGCCGCGCAGATGAGGGGACCGTCATGCTTGAAGCGTTAGCGCACCGGCTGAGCCGCGGAACCGCGCCCCTCGGCGTCCCGCTGGGCGTGGCCCTCGCGGCGCTCGTCCTGCCGGCCCTGGCGCAGGGACCGGCCGGCGAGGATGCCAGCCGGGCGCCCGCCATCGTCGTCGATCCCACGGGGTCGGCGGCCAACGGCATGGTCGACGAGAGCGCGCTGCGCTACTACGCGGCGCAGAAGCAGACCGCCCGGATGAAGGCGGAGGCCGCGCGGCTGAAGCAGCTCTATCCGGGCTGGACCGAGCCCACCGACCTCGACACCCTGCAGCCGAGCCCCCCCGAGGAAGCGCCCCTCTGGGACCTCTTCACGGCCGGTCGCTTCGACGACCTCTACGCGGCGATCGCCGGCCGGCGCACGGTCGACCCGAACTGGCAGCCCTCCGACGAACTGGCGCGCAAGCTGCGCCGCGCCGGCTTCCGCAGCCGCCTGAAGGGGCTCGCCAGCGCCAAGCGCAACCTCGACGTCATCGCCCTCTACCGCGCCGATCCCAGCGCGCTCGATCCCGGCGACGTCGAGAGCATCTGGATCGTCGCCGACGCCCTGGCGGCCGAGGAGGCCACGGCGCAGGCCTTAACGCTCTACAAGTCCGTCCTCGACACCAGCAACGACACCGGCGCCCGGCTGGCCACCATCCAGAAGGCGATGTCGAACCTGCCGATGGCCGCGGCCGAGCAGCTCATCGCCCTCGGCCGGACGGATCCCGACGGCAATTCCGAGTTCCGCCGCATCGCCATCGACATCACCCGCGCGCGGATCGTCGCCGTCCTGCACGACGCCCCCGCGCACGAGCCGACCACCACCGACATCGCCGCGTTCCAGGCGCAAGCCCGCAAGACCGGCGATCCGCGGGAGACCGGGCTCCTCGGCTGGTACGCCTACAAGCGCCAGCAGTTCCGCGAGGCGCTGGACTGGTTCAAGCTCGCGATCAGCCGGGGCGGCGACGCGATGACCGCCCACGGGCTCGCCCACGCGCTGCGCGCCGTCGGCATGGCGCGCGAGGCCGAGGAAGTGGCCTATGCCTGGCGCGACAAGTACGTCGGCAACAACATCCTCTTCATCGAGCTCCTGGAGCGCAAGCTCACCCAGGCGAACCCGGCCTTCATCGACCTGGACCGGATCAACCGCTACGCCAAGGTCACCCTGGCCTCGAGCTCCGGCGAGGGCGCCCAGGCGCTGGGCTGGTACGCCTACAATTCCTGCCAGTTCGATGCCGCCCTCGAGTGGTTTCAGCACGGCATCGCCTGGCTGCCGAGCGAATCGACGGTGCTCGGCTATGCCCTGGCGCTGCAGCGCCTGAAGCGCACGCGCGAGTACCTCGAGATCGTCAACCGCTACGACGGCCTGTTCCCGAAGGTGGTGGACCTGCTGTTCCGCGAGGGTCCGGACGGGCCGCCGCTCGCCTGCAGCGTCGCGGCGGCCCCGGCCGCCGGCGCGCGCCAGCCCGCGAGCCCCGCGCCGACCGCCGTGCTCGCCAACGCCGCCCGCGCGCCGGCCACCTACGGCCGGGTGCCGAAGCCCGACATCTCGGCCAACGGGGCGGCGCGCCCGCTTCCGGTCCTGCGCAGCGAGTTTCCGCTGTCCGTCGCCTCCGAGAACCCGTTCCGGTACCTGCCGGCCGCCATGGCCCGGCAGGCGCCCGAGCGGAGCCCCGGCGGCTTCCTGGCCGAACCCGCGACGGGTGCGCCGCCCCTGGTCGCCCGCCGGGTGCCGGGCGCCGGGCCGCTGCCCTACGAGCGCTATGGCTTCGCGCTGCTGCCGGGCTACAACGGCATGACCCAGGCTTCCACCCTGTCCGATCCGCCCGCCGGCACCCAGTGGCAGGACCAGCAGGCCGCCAGCGCCAATGGTCAGACCCGGTCGAGCCGCGAATCCGACCGCTTCGGCGTCCCGGGCTCGCAACGCGCCAACTTCGTCGAGGCCGGCACCAGCGCCGGACAGCAGCCATGAGTCGGATACGGCCTTCCGGAACCGCGGCGGCGCTGGCGGCGCTGCTGCTCCTGCCCGCGCTCCCCGCCGCCGCCCGTCCCGGCCGCGCGGCCCTCGACCTGCCGGGCGCCGGACCCGTGTCCGACGTGGCGCAGAACCCGTCCCGCGACGGCTATTCCCAGCGGATCACCTTCCGGGACGATCCGCGCGGCGTCGCCGAGGTGAGCGTCCGCAACGGGGATGGGGGCTCCGGCCCCGCCCTCGCCATGGCCAAGCCGAGCCGGCCGGGGATCGCGGCCGAGCTGCGGGCGCGCTTTCCCGGCGAGACCATGCGGGTCGTGACCCAGGCCCACCGCAACGCCTACGGTCCGGTCGGCCTCGCGCTCGGCAACGACTGCCTCTACGCCTGGCAGTGGATCGACCTCGGTGACGCGGGCCGGCGGCGGCCGTCCTCCTTGTTCGGCGCTGACGGCGCGGCACCGGCCGCCTCCATGCGGATCAAGCTCTGCCGCACGGCGACGGCCAGTCTCGCGGACCTGACCCGCGCGGTGGAGCAGATGCGGTTCTCGGCCGATTCCAACGCCGCGCCCCGCGCCCAGGAGGAGATGGCCGCTCGCCGGCAGCCGCTGCGGCGGCGCGATGCGGCGGCCCCACGGCCGCGGGCGCCCCGCGAAGCCGCGCAGGTGCCGGAGTCCACGGTGCGTCCGCCCGGTGCGATGGAGCGGCCGGGCCCGGAGAAGCGCCCCGAGGCCGCGCCGCGCCGCATGGCCTCCGAGCAGTCCGGCGAGACCCAGCGCTACCTCGTGCCGGGACCCGGCGCGGCGCCGCCCGTTCCCGCGGTTCCCGTTCCGGTGCCGCCGGCCGGGGGGCAGGGTCCACGCTACATCACCGACGCGGCGCAGGCGGACGGGACCGTCGCGATCACGGTGCCGAGACCGGCCCCGAACCGCGCCGAGGTCGAGGACCTCATGGCCCGCGAGCTCCCGGCACGGGCCTATCGCCCGCCGCCGTAGGAGGCTGCGCCTCGACGGGCCGATCCGTCGGCCCGGAGCGACGCGGAAGCACCGGATGGCCTCGGGGGAGGACGCCCGTCCGCGCCCCGGGCCAGCATAGGGCGAGCGGCCATGTCGCCGGCCGGTCCTGCGATCCTAGATTTTCATCGACCCTCGCACATACAACCTTGAACACCCATTCCTCCCAGGCGAAGAAGCCTGCGGCAGGGATGGTGGGCGACGGAAATGGCGCGGGTCAGCGGACGCGGTGTTCCTCCGAGCGGAGCGGCCGCCGGAGCGGTGCAGGCGAACCGGATGCCGGCTTCGATGCCGCGCCGCGCCGGCCGGGAAAAGGTCGCATGACCGGTGCGACGGACGAACCCGATGCCGGCACGGAGCCCAAGGCCGGCACGGAGCCCAAGGCAGGCACGGAGCCCAAGGCAAGCACGGAGCCCAAGGCAGGCATCCGCCCGATGGATCTCGGTGGCGGCGGCGCGAGCGCGACGGCGGCACCGGCCGCGCCGCTGAACCAGACCGTGTCGGCGGCGCCGGCCTTCGAGGCGACCCGTCCTCCGCCCGTCGAGGCGGCTCCCGAAACCCCGGCCGGGCGCCTGGAGTGCTGGAAGCGCAAGCTCCTCGACCTGTCGCTGCGCAACAAGCTCCTCAACTTCAAGCCCGGCAAGGGCTCGGTCGTCCTCGAAGGCGTCTCTCCCGGCGCTCTGGCGGACGGCTTGGCGGCGGGGCAAGACTTCCGGCTGAAGCCCGTCTCCGAAGGGTCGGCCACACCCGGCGAGCGCGGCGCCGAATTCGCGGCGGCCCTGGCCCGGAGGGAGATCCACAGCACCGCGACGGAGGCCGAGCTCGAGCGCCGCCTGCTCGAGCTCTATCGGCTGGCCCGCAACGGCTTCGAGGAGGGCGGGGCCAACATCCTGTTCCTGGCCGTCGGGTTCCTGTCCTGGACCCGCACGGAGGGTGAGGCCGCGAACCGCGCGCCGCTGCTGCTCGTCCCGGTCGCACTCCGGCGCTCCAGCGTGCGGGCCGGCTTCCGCCTCGCGCTGCACGACGACGAGATCCGGATCAACCCGACCCTGATCGAGATGCTGCGCCAGGACTTCCGGCTGCGGATACCGGACTTCGAGGGCGACCTGCCGCGGGACGGGTCCGGCATCGACGTGGACGCCATCTTCCGGATCGTTCGCCAGCACGTGACGGAATTTCGCGGCTGGGAGGTGGTGCCGGATGTCGTGCTCTCGGCCTTCTCATTCACCAAGTACCTGATGTGGAAGGACCTCGACGACCGGGCCGACCTCCTCAGGCGCAACCCGGTGGTGCGCCACCTCCTGGAGACGCCGAAGCACGCCTACGGCGACGGCACCCCCTTCCCCGATCCGGCGCATCTCGACCGGGACCATCCCCCCGAGACCGTGTTCGCGCCGCTCTCGGCGGATTCCTCGCAGCTCTCCGCGGTCCTGGCCGCCGCCGGCGGCAAGGATTTCGTGCTGTTCGGGCCGCCCGGTACGGGCAAGAGCCAGACGATCGGCAACATGATCGCCCAGTGCCTGGCCCAGGGCCGCACCGTGCTGTTCGTGTCCCAGAAAACGGCCGCCCTGGAGGTGGTGCAGCGGCGCCTGCAGGAGATCGGCCTGGGCGATCACTGCCTGGAGGTGCACGCCGCCAAGGCGCAGAAATCGGCCGTGCTCGGCCAGCTGCGCCGGGCTTGGCACGAGCGCGCGGCGCCCGCGCAGGCGGATTGGCAGGGGGTCACGCGCACGCTCGCGGACCTGCGCGCCGAGCTGAACGGCCTCGTTCAGGCCCTGCACCGGCGGCGGGAGAACGGTCTCTCGGCCTACGAGGCCTTCGGGCGCGTGATCGCGGCCGGGTCCGAACCGGCCGATCTCGTCCTCGCCTGGCCCGACCACCGCGCCCACGGGGCGGACACCCTCGCGTCCCTGCGGGCGGCCTGCCGCGACCTGCGACCGATCCTGGCCGCGGTGGGGTCCCCCGCCGACCACCCGCTGCGGGGCATCGAATCCAGGCACTGGTCGCCGGCTTGGCGCGACGGCCTGGACGCGGCGATCACCGCCACGGTCGAGGCGCTGACCGCCCTCGGGGCGAGCGGCGGGGCCTTCGCCGAGGCGATCGGGCTTCCGTCGCATCCGGTGACCGGGGCGGAGATCCGCGGCCTCCTGGGCCTCGGCAACGAAGTGCTGCGTCCCGAGGCCCGCTGCGGGGTCGCCCTCCTGGCCGACGACGCGGGGGAACTGCGCCGGGCGGTCGCCGCGCGCGAACGCGTCCAGGCCGTCCGGGCCGAGCACCTCGGCCGGCTCACCGGCACCTACCGGCCCAGCATCCTCGACCAGGACCTGCCGGGTCTCCTCGCCGCGTGGGTCGCCGCGCGGAGCGCGAACATCCTCGTCCGCCGCCATCGCCTGAGGACGGTCCTGCTGCGCCTCCAGCCCTATGCCGAGGGCGCGCTGCCGGACGATGTCGGGCCGGACCTCGCCGGCCTGATCGCGCTCGCCCGGCACGAGACGGCCGATCGCCCCGAGGAGGCGGCCCTGACCCGGCTGGGGCCGCCCTGGAGCGACCCGGATCTGCCGGCCGCCGACTTCCGGGCCGCCCTCGCCTGGGCCGGGCGGGTCGAGCGGCTCCTGCCCGGCCTCGGGCCGCCGAACCTCGACGCCGCGGGCCTGCGCTCCCACCTCGTCCGGCTCGTCACGCAACAGGGCCGGGACCTCGAAACGGGCGGGCGCATCGCCCAGGCCTACGCGGCGTTCGCGCAGGACCACGCCCGGGCGAACGACGCGGCAAAGGCGCTCGGACGACAGGCCGGACGGTCCGGTCCCGAGGCGACCGCGGAGGCGGACGGGATCGCCGCCGGCATCGCCCTGGCCCGGCGCTGGGCCTCCGGTCTCCCGCGTGCCCAGGGCTGGTGCGCCTGGCAGGCGGCCGCCCAGGGGGCGCGGGACGCCGGCCTCGGGCCGCTGATCGAGGCCCTGGAGACGGGCCGGATCACACCCGACCGGGTCGAGTCGGCCTTCGAGACCGCCTATGCCCGCTGGTGGATCGACCGCGTCGCCGGCGACGACCCGGCCCTGCGCCGCTTCCTGCCGGAGCGGCACGAGGACGCGATCGCCCGCTTCCGCGCCGCCGACGCGCAGGTGGGCGAACTCGCCAGGCAGGTCGTCCGCGACCGCCTCGGCCGCGGCATTCCGGGGCCGACGGCCTTCGGGCGCGATCCCGAATGGGGCGCGCTCTCGCACGCGCTGACGCGGAAGCGGGGGCAACCGCCCCTGCGCAGGCTGTTCGGCCAGATGCCGAACGCGCTCACGCGGCTCACGCCCTGCGTGATGATGAGCCCGCGGTCGATCGCGCAGTACCTGCCGCCCGACGCGGCAGCGTTCGACGTCGTCATCTTCGACGAGGCCTCGCAGATCGCGCCCTGGGACGCGATCGGGGCGATGGCGCGGGGCCGGCAGGTGGTCGTGGTCGGCGATCCCGAGCAGCTGCCGCCGACCCAGGTCGGCGATCGCGGCATCGACGACATCGAGGACGCCGACGACCTCACCGACCAGGAATCGATCCTCGACGCGTGCCTCGCGGCCAACATCCCGCGGCGGACCCTCGACTGGCACTATCGCAGCCGCCACGAGAGCCTGATCGCCTTCTCGAACGCCCGTTACTACGGCGGGCGCCTGGTCACGTTCCCCGCGCCGGTGACCGAGGACCGGGCGGTGCGCCTGAGCTTCGTCCCGGACGGCGTCTACGAGCGGGGGGCCGGCCGGGTGAACCGGCCCGAGGCCCTGGTGGTGGTCGCCGACATCGTGCGCCGCCTGCGCGATCCGGACTTCGCACGCGCACGGCGCTCCCTCGGCATCGTCACCTTCAACGGCGAGCAGCAGCGGCTCATCGAGAACCTCCTCGACGAGCAGCGGCGGTCGTCTCCGGAGCTGGAGCCGTACTTCGATCGCGATCGCTGGCACGAGCCCGTCTTCGTGAAGAATCTCGAGAACGTGCAGGGCGACGAGCGCGACGCCATCCTGTTCTCGGTCGCGGTCGGGCCCGACCCGGGCGGCCGGGTGGTGAGCACGGTGTCGTCCCTCAACAGGGATGGCGGCCACCGCCGCCTGAACGTCGCCATCACGCGCGCCCGACGCGAACTCGTGGTCTTCACCTCGCTCCGCCCCGAGCAGATCGATCTCGGCCGCACCCGGGCGCGGGGCGTGCGCGACTTCAAGCACTTCCTCGAATTCGCCGAGCGCGGCGCGCGGGCACTCGCCGAGGCCTCCGCGCCCACGGGGGGCGGGGTGGAATCGCCGTTCGAGGCCGCCGTGCTGGCGGCGTTGCGGGCCAGGGGTTGGACCGTGCACACGCAGATCGGCGTGTCGGGCTTCCGGATCGATCTCGGCATCGTCCATCCCGACGCCCCCGGGCGCTACCTCGCCGGCCTCGAGTGCGACGGGGCGACCTATCACCGGTCCGCCACGGCGCGCGACCGAGACCGCCTGCGCGAGCACGTGCTGACCGACCTCGGCTGGCGCATCCGGCGGGTCTGGAGCACCGCGTGGTGGGCGGATGCGAACGGCGCCCTCGCCAAGCTCGACCGACGTCTGCGGGAGGATCTGGAGGCCGATCGGCACGCTCCCGGGGACGCGGACGACACAGATGCGGTCGGCGAGGGCACTTCCGCCGCACCGGACGCCGCGGAGACGGCGGATCGTCCAGCCCTCGCCGGGACGGCGGCCGCCGCGGACTCGGACCGCGCGCCGGAGCCGGGCGGCGATGCGCCGGTCGCGCCCGTGGGGCGTGATCCGGCCTACCGCCTCGCCGACCCGGCCGACCTCGGGGTCGCCCTGGCGCAGGACCGCTTCTACGACCCGTCCTACGGTCCGGTGCTGGCGGCCCTGGTGGCGCACGTGATCGCCGTGGAGGGCCCGATCTACGAGGACGTGCTGCTCCGGCGCGTCGCCCGCGCCCACGGCCTCCAGCGGTCGGGCCCCGTCCTCCGCGCGGCGGTTCTCGCGCAGGTTCCCGCCTCAGTGGCCCGCAGTGACGACGAGGGCCGCCCCGTCCTCTGGCCGCCCCGCGTCGCACCGCGGCCGCGCCATCCCTACCGCCCGGCGGTCTCCGGTCTGCGCAGCCATGCCGATACGCCGATGCCGGAACTCGTTGGTCTGGCGGACACGGTGCGTCCGGATGCATCCGAGGCGGAGCGCGTGCGGCTGATGGCCCGGGCGATCGGGCTGTCACGGGTCGAGGCCGGAACGCGGGCCCGATTCGCGCGGGCGAGCGCCCTGGCGCGCCAGCCGGATCCACCCGCCCCTGAAGACATGTTCGGGCCGAATGCCGCTCCCGATCTCTCCGCCCCCCCGGCGGCCGGGTGAGACTGGCGAAGGTTCAACCCACGGGGCGGGCCGCATCGCGCGGCGGGGCCTGAATCCTTCGCCGGTCCGCCGGCGTCGCGGGCTTGCCGCCGCCCGACGGAGGCAGGGATGCCGGCGCGAGTCGCAGCCGGAGCAATCGACGCGCGTGCCCGGGGGGGCTCCGAAGCGACGTCGATGGTCTCCATCCATCCTTCCACGACATTCACGATCCGGGCCCGTCGAAGATCATGGCCGCGCGAGACCCGTCCGCTTCCTGCGTCTCGTCCAACATGTTGCATTGCAGCAAAAGGGCCGGACACTGATCTTCCAGAATGATCGCTTCTCCTCTGTGAAGATCACGAATACGCATTCCATAAATTTGCTTAACTTTTATATATTCTAGCAAGACAACCTTCAATTGTCGCACGCGCCGCGCGCCGTTGATTTGAACAATGCCGTCCGCAACGACCGAAATGTCGATTTGCCGGCTCGCGAATAATTGGCTTGGTTTCTGCTTCATTAGGAGAGATAGACGTGCAACGAAGCGAAACGGGACAGATCTGCCCTGTTTCGCGTCAGCGCCTGCGGATGGATGGGAACCGATGTCTGCTTATCCCGAGG
>NZ_CEEDBN010000021.1:0-62247 GCF_979253015.1 Methylobacterium sp. AC433
CCGCTGACAGGCCGCCCGGGCCTGTTCCCCGAGGACATCGACACCAGCGATCCCTGGCAGTTCCGCAACGTGCTCGTGCACGGCTGAGCCGGGCCGGCCCGGTCAGGTCCAGCGCGCGGGAAATCATCGGCGCCCCGGGGTGGGCGCCGGTGGTCCTTCGCGGCGGGTCCCGTACGCGCCGCGGCTACGCCTTCGCGAGTCTTCGGGCGCGCGCGGCCCCCGAATTTCGTGACAGGCGCTGGTAGGCAACCCGCGCGATGCGGATCGACCATCGCGGTGCCAGGAGCGTCGGCACGGCGCGAGTCCAGTAGCGCGGCATGGTGCGATAAGGCCGGTACAGGTACCGGATCGCGCTGATCGACGCCGCTGCCCGGACGGAACTCATCTTGGCGTTGTTCACCCGCGCCATCACGTGCGAGTCGAAGATCCGACAGCGGAAGGCCGTACGTGCCTCGGGCTGGTGGGCGAACAGCGCGAAGGCGAGCTGGTCGTAGCCCGCGACATCGATCTTCAGCCGATCCAGCCAGCCGAACTTGGTCTTGAACTGATCGTTGTCCGAACGGAAGCCGACACAGGGTTCCTGCACCACCCCCCATCGCCCGAAGCGTTCGAAGACGCGGCCGATGATGTAGACCTGAACGTAGTAGTTCTTGAAGTCCGCGATACGGGGATCGGAAGCGACCGCGTTCCATTTCGTGCGATCGATCACGAGTGCGGACATGAATCCGAGAAGGTCGCCGATCGTGGCGAACAGCGTCGCAGCATCCGAGATCAACTGAGTGGGCGGTGTATGGCGGACGCCGGTCGGGTGCCGCAGAGTCACGTCGTAGTCGATCACCCCCAAGGTCAGGCCGGACACGCCGGGCCAGCGCCGGATCGCACCGAGCACCCGCGCAAGGCCGCCCGGTTCGAGCCTGTCGTCATCGCCCATCAGCCAGACGTAGTCGCTCGTCGCGGCCGCGACGACGGCCAGGAAATTGGCGTCCAGTCCCAGATTGGTCGGCTGGGCGATCAGGACAAAATTCTTGATCCGGCCGCGATAACGTTCGGCCGTCGCGACGGTGTCGTCAGGTGAGGCGTCGTCGCTCACGACGACTTCGATCTGATCCTCCATTCCCTGCGCGATGATGCTGTCTAGAAGTTCCGCCAGCATGCCCGCCCGATTGTAGGTGGGGATGCAGATTGAGATCACTGGCATGTCTGTTGGCTTCCATGCGGCATGGCACCGAAGCGGCATCCACTCATCGCGATCCACTCCGCGGTCGATCCAAGAAAACAATCATCGGGCGTCCTGCAACGCAGAGTCGAGATGGCCAAAGGATAGGTGTCGAATTGCGGTGCGGCGGATCGCGCACGTACCAAAGGAGGCGATCCGGCTGGTTTTTGCGGTGAACCGGTGCAGTTCCGATGGCACGCCGGACTTGCTTTCGCCGCCGACCCCATTCGCGAGCACCGATCGGTTCGGACGCGAAGCTGGCCCTCTGCAGTCGGCGTCCGCGGCGGAGTCATTCGCTCAGCGAGACCGGGCCGGCTCGCCCCGCTCGTCTCGCCGACGGGCAGCCGGCCGGTGCCGGTGAGCCGATGCGCATCGCTTCCGGTCGGAAACCGTCCCGGGTCGGGGTCTGCGCCCCGCCGTCCGCGCGGCGCCGCCCGAGCGAAGGTGCCCCGTGGCCATTGCCGCCTGCGGACGATCATGCTGATCTGCCAGGATGCAGCGCGCATCGCGATCCGGCCGCGCGACGCGGACGAAGCGAGGTGTCCGGCCGCAAAAGGGCGAGATCCGCGCGATCACGCGGAACCGGCGTTGTCTGTGGGGATCACTGACGTCTACGATGGCGTCGTGCTGCCGCCTCGCGTTCCCACCTTCGTCTCCAGCCAGGACTGAGCCGCCCGGTGCCTCACTTCGAAGATTTCTACGCCAACAAGCTGCGCGGTTCGCTCGGGGTCACCGATGCGGAATCGGTCCTCGACCTGCGCGAGACCAATCGCCCGACGGCGGAGGCCTCCCTGGCGGACATGCTGGAACGCAGCCGTTTCGGGAAGGGCAAGACGGTGGCGATCCGCCTGGCCCCACCGCCGGAGGGCGGCGGCGAGACCCTGTTCCAGCCGATCGGGCGCCTGCTCCTCGATGCCAAGCGCAAGGGCCTGGTCGACCGTCTCCAGACACTGCCGGCCGGCGATGGTCTGGGATTCTACGTGGCACTATCCGGCAAGGCTGCGCGTTCCACGGACGGATAACGACGCGGGACCTCGGGAAACGCCTTGCTCAACCTCGGACACAACACGATCGAGCGCGTGGCCCGCTTGGGCTACGGCGCCCGCGGAATCGTCTACTGCATCGTCGGCGGACTCGCGGTGTTGGCGGCCATCGGGCGAGGTGGTCGTGCCGGCGACAGCGAGAGCGCGCTCCGCTGGGTCCTGGCCGGGCCGTTCGGCGTTGTCCTCGTCGGCCTGATCGCGCTCGGCCTCCTGGGCTTCGCCGTCTGGCGTTTCATCGAGAGCGTCACGGACGCCGACCGGCGCGGCACGTCGCTGAAGGGCACGGTCGTCCGTCTCGCCCATCTTCTCAGCGCCATGATCTATACGGGCCTCGCCATCACCGCCGCCAGCCTCGCCCTCGGGCTCGGGCGCAAGGGCGGCGATGCGGCCCAGGACTGGACGGCCTGGCTTCTGGCCAAACCCTTCGGCCTTTGGCTTGTCGGCCTGATCGGCCTCGGCGTGATGGGCGGCGGCGGCGCATTCCTGGTCAAGGCGTTCAGGGGTGATGTCACCGACCGCCTGAAGCTCGATGCCGCGCATTGCCGCTGGGCCAAGCCCGTCGGCCAGTTCGGCTACGCCGCCCGAGGCATCGCCTTCCTGATCATCGGAGGCTTCTTCGTCGCGGCGGCTTGGTATCAGGCCTCCTCCGAGGTGAAGGGCCTCGCCGGTGCCTTCGCGGCCCTGCGCGCGCAGCCCTATGGCTGGGTACTTCTCGCCATCGTGGCGGCGGGTCACTTCGCCTTCGGCGCCTTCGGCCTGATCCAGGCGCGCTTCCGCCACATCGACGCGCCCGACATCGACCAGACGGACGACGCGGTCGCGGCAGCGATCCGCGCGGTGCATTGACGCCGTAGAGGAACAAATGCGGACCCCTGTCGATTGAGGCCCGAATCCAGGGATTCGATGCGGCGGCGGTCGGCCGCCGACTGCGAACCCGACAGGAGGGGGGAAGACACCATGCCAATTCGCACCCGCACTTTCGTGCGTACGAACATCCTGGCCGGCGGCATCATAGCCCTCGGCCTCGCCACGGCGCCGGCCTTCGCGCAGGGGATCTCGATCGGACCCGGCGGCGTCCAGGTCGATCCCGGCTACCGGCGCGGCTACGACGACCGCGGCCCGCCGCGCAGCGAGCTGAGCCGGGGCGAGGCGGCCCGCATCGCCCGCCGCGAAGGTCTCGTCGATGTCGACGGCGTCGACCGGCGTGGCCCGCGCATGATCGTTCGCGGCTCGGACCGGCGCGGCGACGACATCACGGTCGTCCTCGACAGCCGCTCCGGCGACGTGATCGACGTGCGGCGCTGACGTCCGGGCGCCCGTCGCGGCTCCGAGGTGACGAAGGCCCAGCGTTCAGCGCCGGGCCTTCGTCATGCCTGGGCCCGGGCGAAGCGTTCCAGCCCGTCCCGGGCCGTGCCGCCCGGTGCCCATCCAAGGGCCGGCAGTGCGTCGGCGCGGGCGACGAGGCTTGTGGAGAGACGGGCATAGGCCGCCTCCTGCCCCGCGAGCCGGCAGGCGAGGCCAAGGAGGGCGACGGGTGCGGGCAGCAGGCCGGCCCGGCGCCCGAGGCCTGACCGCAGCGCGGCGACCATCTCGCCCAGCGTCAGCGCATCGGGTTCGGCCACGATCATCGGACGACGAAGCGATCCGGGCGCCTCCAGCGCCACGGCGACAGCCTCCGCCAGCGACTCCACCGAGACCAGGGAGCGTCGGGCGTCGAGGCTCGCGAAGGGCAGCGGTGCGGCCGATCGGACGAGTTGCAGGAGCGTCGCGACGTTGCCCTTCACGCCGGCTCCGTAGACCAGCACAGGCCGAAGGGCGACCCAGTCGAGGCCGGTCCCGGCCAGGGCCGTCTCGGCGGCGAGCTTCGAGCGGCCATAGGCCTCGGTCGGTGCCGGCGTATCCGCCTCGGTGACGATGCCGGGTGCCGAGATCCCGGTCTGGGCTCGGATCGAGGACAGGAAGACGAAGCGCTGCACGCGAGCGCGGATCGCGGCCTCGGCGAGGCGCAGGGTCGCCTCGGTGTTCGACGACCGGAAATCGTCCTCCGGCCTACCGGACATCGTCGGTGACAGGCCTGCGGAATGCACGACCGCATCGACCCCGGCCAGTGCAGCCGCCATGTTCATCGGCCGGGTCAGGTCCCCGACGACGGCGCTGCTCGCACCGTCCGGAACCTCGATCGGCCGCCGAAGCAGGACGCGCACCCGGAAGCCGCGCCGCGACAGGCTCTGCAACAGGTGCCGCCCGATGAAGCCCGTGGCACCGGTGAGTGCGATCAGCGGTCCGCCCAATGGTCGAGCCCTCCCTATGGCCGCAGCGCCGTGACCTCGATCTCGACCTTCATCTCCGGGCGCAGCAGCCCGGCGACGATGACGAGCGTGGCGGCGGGCCGGATCTCGGCGAGGACCCGGCCGCAGACGCCCAGCACCGCTTCGGCGTCGGCGCGGTCGGTGACGTAGGTGGTCGCCCGCACGATGTCCGCCACGGACGCCCCCGCCTCCACCAGCGTGGCGGCGATGGTGCGCCAGCACGCCTCGGCCTGCTCGGCCGGCGAATCCGGCATCGTCATCGTGGCGTAGTCGTAGCCGGTGGTGCCGGCCACGAAGACGAATCCGCCCTGCACCACTGCACGGGAATAGCCGTAGGCCGCCTCGAAGGGCGAGCCGGAGCCGATCAGGCGCCGTGCGCTCATCCGCGCCGGAGCGCTTCCAGGACCTTGGCCCCGGGTCGCCCGGTAGCCGGCATGCCGAGACTGCGCTCGACTTCCTTGATGGCGTCGCGGGTCTTGGAACCGACCTTGCCGTCGGGCTCGCCGACATCGAAGCCGCGCTTGGTCAGGCGGGCCTGCAGGTCGCGGCGCTCGGCCCGCGACAGCGGCGGATCGTCGGTCGGCCAGTCGGCCTGGATGCCGCCGCGCCCGCGGAGCCGGTCGGACAACACCGCGATGGCCAGACCGTAGGATTCGGCGGCGTTGTAGGAGTAGAGCGCATCGAAGTTCTTCGTCACCAGGAAGGCCGGCCCGTCGACGCCGGCCGGCAGCAGGATGCCCGCCGGGCCCTCGCCCGAGAGCGGGCGGCCGTCGATCCGGGTCACTCCGAGGGAGGCCCAGTGGGCGATCGCCTTCTTGTTCTTGCGACCCGCCGCGCCGGTATTGAAGCCGCGCGGCACCTTCACCTCGTAGCCCCAGGGCTGGCCGTTGTTCCACTTGGCCACCCGCAGGAAGTTCGCCGTGGAAGCCACGGCGTCCGGGACCGAATCGACGAGGTCGCGGCGCCCGTCGCCGTCGCCGTCGACGGCCAGGCGCTGGTAGGTGGTGGGCATGAACTGGGTCTGCCCGAAGGCGCCGGCCCAGGAGCCGTTGAGGCGCGAGGGATCGATGTCGCCGCGCTCGATGATCTTCAGGGTGGCCATCAGCTCGCCCTTGAAGAAGTCCTTCCGGCGATGATTGGCGCAGATCAGCGTGGCGAAGGACTGCACCAGCGGCATCTTGCCGAGATTCTTGCCGAAGTTCGATTCCACGCCCCAGACCGCCGCGATGGTGTGCCGGTCGACGCCGTAACGGGCCTCGGCATTGGCGAGCGCCTGCGCGTGCTGGCGCATGGCGGCCTTGCCGTCGTCGACGCGCTCCTCGTCCACGAGGGCGGCCATGTAGTCCCAGATCGGCGTCTTGAACTCGGGCTGGGCCTGGCTGAGCTCGAGCACCTTCTCGTCGTAGGCGATGCCGGCCGTGGCGGCCCGGAAGGTCTGGGCCGAGATGCCCTGCGCAGCGGCCTGGGATTGCAGGCTGGCCAGGCAATCCTGGAAGTCGGCGCGGGCCGGGGCAGTGATCGCGAGGAGGACCGCGGCCGCTCCGAGGGAGAGGGTCGCCGTTTGACCCGATCGGCCGAATGCCATGGTGATCTCCGCCAATGCGTTCGCTGGGAATGTGAGCGCGAATTCAGGCGATACCAGGGTTAACGAACGGTTGAGGCCGGTACGGATTCGTTGCGTGGGGTGTCGTCCGATACATCGCGCCGCCGCCCGCGCATCGCCCTCTCCCCTGCGGGAGAGGAACGTTTCCGCGTCCCGAGACGGTGGGTACGATTCCTGCGGCCCCGGCGGTTCTCAGGCGAAGCCGCGCGCCGCGAGCTTCTGCTCGTATGCGTCGATGGCCGGCGCGCGCTTCAGGGTCAGGCCGATCTCGTCGAGGCCGTTGAGGAGGCTCTCCTTGCGGCCGGGATCGATGTCGAAGTGCAGGGTGCCGCCATCCGGCCCCTTGATGGTCTGGGCCTCGAGGTCCACCGAGAGGGTCGCGTTCGAGCCGCGTTCGGCATCCTCGAACAGCTTCTCGAGGTCCTCGGGCGAGACCGTGATCGCCAGGATGCCGTTCTTGGCGCAGTTGTTGAAGAAGATGTCGGCGAAGCTCGTCGAGATGACGCAGCGGATGCCGAAATCGGTCAGCGCCCAGGGCGCGTGCTCGCGCGACGAGCCGCAGCCGAAATTGTCGCCGACGACGAGAATCTTGGCGTTGCGGTAGGCCGGCTTGTTGAGGACGAAGTCCGGGTTCTCGGAGCCGTCGTCGTGGTAGCGCATCTCGGAGAACAGGCCCTTGCCGAGGCCGGTGCGCTTGATGGTCTTGAGATATTGCTTCGGGATGATCCGGTCGGTGTCGACGTTGATGATCCGCATGGGCGCCGCGACGCCCTCCAGGGTGGTGAACTTGTCCATGATGATCGCCGTGGTCCGTGAACGCCGTGCGGGTCGGCCGCCCCGATCGGAGGTGAGGCCGTTTGCTTGGGCATCGGTCTATCAGCCCGCGCAACGCGCCGGAAGCCGGCCTCTCGCGTCTCGCGATCGTCGCGCATCGCGCCTATGCTCACGCGAACGGACGGATGGGGGCAGGAATGGCCGAGACCACGAACCAGTTCAAGAAAGCGCCCAAGCGCAAGAAGGAGAAGGCCCGCTCGGTGACGGTGTCGCCCGAGATGCGCCAAGCCTACGCGGACCTGATCAAGCAGAAGGAGGAACGCGAGGAATACGCGAAGCACCTGCCCTCCGAGAAGGGCAGGTGATCGTGTCGCCGACGAAAGCTCGGGAGGTTTAGAGCTTACCGGCCTCGATCACGTCCTCGACCGTGCGCAGGCCGGCGCGCGGAGCGTTGACGAGGCAGGCCATGTTGCCGGGGGCGTGCTGGTTCTTCCACATCTTGGTGTGGGCCTGGGGAATCTTGTCCCAGGGGAAGACCTCGCTCATGCACGGATCGATGCGCTGGTCGAGGACGAACTGGTTGGCGGCCGACGCCTGCTTCAGGTGGGCGAAGTGCGAGCCCTGGATGCGCTTCTGGCGCATCCAGACGTAGCGGGCGTCGAAGGTGATGTTGAAGCCGGTGGTGCCGGCGCAGAACACGATCATGCCACCGCGCTTGGCCACCAGCGTCGAGACCGGGAAGGTCGACTCGCCCGGGTGCTCGAACACGATGTCGACGTCGTTGCCCTTGCCGGTGATGTCCCAGATCGCCTTGCCGAACTTGCGGGCTTCCTTGAGCCAGGTGTTGTACTCGGGGCTGTTGACCTTCGGAAGCTGGCCCCAGCAGTCGAACTCCTTGCGGTTGATCACGCCCTTGGCGCCCAGACTCATGACGTAGTCGCGCTTGGTGTCGTCGGAGATCACCGCGATGGCGTTGGCGCCCGAGGCCGCGCAGAGCTGCACCGCGAACACGCCGAGGCCGCCCGACGCGCCCCAGACGAGGACGTTCTGGCCCGGCCGGACGGTGTGCGGCGCGTGGCCGAACAGCATGCGGTAGGCGGTGGCGAGGGTCAGCGTGTAGCAGGCCGCCTCCTCCCAGGTCAGGTGCTTCGGGCGGACCATGAGCTGGCGCGACTGCACCCGGCAGAACTGGGCGAAGGAGCCGTCGCCGGTCTCGTAGCCCCAGATCCGCTGCGAGGGCGAGAACATCGGGTCGCCGCCGTTGCACTCCTCGTCGTCGCCGTCATCGCGGTTGCAGTGGACGATGACCTCGTCGCCGACCTTCCAGCGCTTCACCTTGGCGCCGACCTTCCAGACGATGCCGGAGGCGTCCGAGCCCGCGATGTGGTACTCGCCCTTGTGCACGTCGAAGGGCGAGATCGGCTCGCCGAGACCGGCCCAGACGCCGTTGTAGTTCACGCCGGCGGCCATGACGTAGACCAGCACCTCGTCGTCGCCGATCTCCCAGACGGGCAGAACCTCGAGCTGGTGCGACTGCTCCGGCGGTCCGTGCCGCTCGCGCCGGATCGCCCAGGCATACATCGTCGCCGGCACGTGACCGAGGGGCGGGACCTCGCCCATCTCGTACAGGTCCTTGATTTCAGTCGTGCTCGACGCAGCTGTCGCGGCCATCTCGGCTCTCCCCGTTACTTCTTGTGCTGCCCGCTATATCGGCGAACCGGGAGCCCTCCAAGACCCCGAACGGCCAAGAATCTTTTTGTCTGCTCGCAAGAAAGGTTACGGCCCACAAGAAGAAGGCACCGGCTGGATCGGCGCTCTTGTGTATTCAATATTATCGTGGTGCTGCGGGCCTTTAGAAGCCTGAGCCGACGAATTCGGCCGGCTGCGGAACGGCCCCTGCCGATAGGGGACCGTCGGTCACGCCGCCGCGCAGATCGGCATCCGCCTTGTACCAATGTCCAAGCACCCGATCCGGGATGGTGGGATGGAAGGCCCTCGCCGGGGACGATCTTGTCCGCAAGCGGCCGGCATCGCGCACTCGCCGGGGCGCGGACGGCGCCCGATGCACGGTTCCGGCCCAGATCGGCGATGTGCCGCCCTTCGGCCGGCCGTGAAACATCCGGGCGCCGGGCCGCTCAAGGGCCGGACGGCACGTTTCCGTGAGCTCCTTCGGTCCCGCGAAGACCATCGGGGCGGCCGCGCGCAGGATGTTCCTTCGTGCTGATGACGCGGCGAATGCGCTTCGCTAGGGTGCGCGGCAAGTGGTCGACCGCAGTCAAATGCAATTTGAGATCACATCAAATTCAGTCTTGAGGGGGAGTTCCGGGATGAGCGGACAGGCAGCGGTCGCGGAGACGACGAAGCGCGACAAGCCGTGGATCATCCGCACCTATGCGGGCCACTCCAATGCCAAGGAGTCGAACGCTCTCTACCGCGGCAACCTGGCCAAGGGGCAGACCGGTCTCTCGGTGGCCTTCGACCTGCCGACCCAGACCGGCTACGATCCCGACCACGAACTCGCCCGCGGCGAGGTCGGCAAGGTCGGCGTCTCGATCGCGCATCTGGGCGACATGCGGACCCTGTTCGACCAGATCCCGCTCCAGCAGATGAACACCTCGATGACGATCAACGCCACGGCGCCGTGGCTGCTGTCGCTCTATCTCGCGGTGGCAGAGGAGCAGGGTGCGCCCTTCGCGGGCCTGCAGGGCACCACCCAGAACGACATCATCAAGGAATACCTCTCGCGCGGCACCTACGTGTTCCCGCCCGCGCCCTCCCTTCGCCTGACCAAGGACGTGATCCTGTTCACGACCAAGGAAGTGCCGAAGTGGAACCCGATGAACGTCTGCTCCTACCACCTGCAGGAGGCCGGGGCGACGCCGGTGCAGGAGCTGTCCTACGCGCTGGCCATCGCCATCGCGGTGCTGGACACCGTGCGCGACGATCCGGACTTCGACGAAGCGAGCTTCGCCGACGTGTTCAGCCGGATCTCGTTCTTCGTGAATGCCGGGATGCGGTTCGTCACCGAGATCTGCAAGATGCGGGCGTTCTCGGAGCTCTGGGACGAGATCGCCCAGGAGCGCTACGGCATCACCGACCCGAAGAAGCGCATCTTCCGCTACGGCGTCCAGGTGAACAGCCTCGGACTGACGGAGCAGCAACCCGAGAACAACGTCCACCGCATCCTCATCGAGATGCTGGCCGTGACCCTGTCGAAGCGTGCCCGCGCCCGTGCGGTGCAGTTGCCGGCCTGGAACGAGGCGCTCGGCCTGCCGCGGCCATGGGACCAGCAATGGTCGATGCGCATGCAGCAGATCCTCGCCTTCGAGACGGATCTCCTCGAATACGACGACATCTTCGACGGCTCGAAGGTCATCGACGCCAAGGTCGAGGCGTTGAAGGCCGAGACCCGCCAGGCCCTGGAGGAGATCGGGGGCATCGGCGGCGCCGTGGCGGCGGTGGAGACCGGGGCCCTCAAGCGTGCGCTCGTGGAATCCAACGCCAAGCGCATCTCGGCCATCGAGGCCGGCGACCAGGTCGTGGTCGGCGTCAACAAGTTCCAGGCCGGCGAGCCCTCCCCGCTCACCGCCGGCGAGGGCGCGATCTTCACCGTCTCCGAGACGGTGGAGATGGAAGCCGAGCAGCGCATCCGCGAGTGGCGCTCCAAGCGGGACGGCCAAGCCGTGGAGAAGGCCCTGGACGAGCTCGAGGCCGCGGCGCGCTCCGGCGCCAACATCATGCCGGTCTCCATCGCGGCGGCGAAGGCCGGCGTGACGACCGGCGAGTGGGGCGGACGCCTGCGCCAGGTCTTCGGCGAGTACCGCGCCCCCACCGGCGTCACCCTGGAGACCGTCTCCTCGGGCGCGGCGCAGGATGCCAAGCTCCTCATCGCCGATCTCGGCGAGCGGCTGGGCGAGACCCCGAAGCTGGTGGTCGGCAAGCCCGGCCTCGACGGGCATTCCAACGGCGCCGAGCAGATCGCCCTGCGCGCCCGCGACGTCGGCTTCGACGTGACCTACGACGGCATCCGCCAGACCCCGGCCGAGATCGTCGCCAAGGCCAAGGCCACCGGCGCCCACGTGGTCGGCCTGTCGATCCTCTCCGGCAGCCACGTGCCGCTGGTACGCGACGTCCGGGCGAAGATGCGCGAGGCCGGCCTCGACCACATTCCGCTCGTGGTCGGGGGCATCATCTCGCCGGACGACGAACTGGTGCTCAAGAACATGGGCGTCACGGCGGTCTACACGCCCAAGGACTACGTCCTCGACACCATCATGGTCGGCATCGCCAAGGTGGTGGAGCGCGCCCTCGACAAGCGCGCCGCCGAGCAGGCCGACGCCAAGGCCGGCATCGCCGGGGCGACTCCGCGCGGCGAGCCCACCGAGAAGGTGTTCTGAGGGCGCCCGCCGGCCTCGGGTCGGCACCGCCCTGCCCTTCGTCCAACGGATTTCGTGCCGGGTCCGGGATCCGTTGGACCCAAGGCGAAGCGTGGGCCGTCGGGGCGTTCTTCGCTCCTTCGGTCGGATCAGGGCCGGCAGGCCCCGGCGCGCTCAGGCCTTGCCGACGTAGCGGTCACGCCCGGCGCCCAGGCTGCACAGGAACGCGCAGGCCGCGATGGCGCAGAACAGGGCCGTCGAGGCGGCCCAGGTGCCGGTCAGGTCGTGCGCCAGTCCGAAGCTCAGCGGGCCGAGGGAAGCCACCGTATAGCCGACGCTCTGGGACATCGCCGCGAGGCTGCCGGCGGCGGCGGGGTCGCGGGCCCGCAGGACGATGATGGTCAGGCCGAGGCCGAACAGGCCGCCGAGGCCGGCGCCCAGCAGCATGCCGACCGGGAGCGCCCAGGCGAGCGGACCGTAGACCAGGGCCACCAGCGCCAGGGTGCAGAGGCCGAGCAGGCCTGCCGCGAAGCCGCGCTGGTCGCGGACCCGGGCCGCGAAGGACGGCACCAGCAGCGCCGCCGGGGCCTGCCCGATGCTCATCAGCGACGACACGAACCCGGCCTCGACGGCGCTGAGCCCCCGGTCGTGCAGCACCAGGGGCAGCCAGCCGAACATGATGTAGGCCAACGACGATTGCAGGCCCATGAAGCCGGTGACCTGCCAGGCCAGCCGGTCGCGCCAAAGGGAGATGCGCCCCGCCGCCCCCTGGCCGGCATCGGGCGCCCGCGCGAAGGGAGCCCAGGCGAGGGTCGCCAGGAGGGCGGGCACGGCCCAGAGGGCGAGCGCCGCGGGCCAGCCGCCGAGACCGTCGGCGAGCGGCACCGACAGGCCCGCTCCGGCCGCGGCGCCGAGGCAGAGCACCATGGTGTACAGGCCGGTCACGAAGCCGGTCTGGCCGGGAAAGTCGCGCTTGACCAGGCCCGGCAGCAGCACGCCCGAGAGCCCGATCCCGAGGGCGGCCAGGCAGGCGCCGACGAAGAGCGGCTCCAGGCCGCCGAGGCCCCTCAGGCCGGAGCCGAGGGCGACGACCGCCACGGCGACGAGAACGCCGCGATCGGCGCCGAGGCGGCGCATCACCCAGGGTCCGAGGGTACAGGCGAGGCCGATGCAGAGCACCGGCAGGGTGGTGAGCAGTGCCGCCCCGGCGGCGGTCAGCGCCGTCTCCCCGCGGATGCGCTCCAGCAGCGGGCCGACCGTGGTCAGGGCCGGGCGCATGTTGAAAGCGACCAGCATGATGCTGAGGCCGAGGAGGATCGGCCGGACCGTGGCCGGCGGGGTGCTCTTCACGCGCTGCGCCGCCGTGCCATCAGGGTGGTGAGGAAGGCGCCGACCCAGATCAGGGCGAAGGGCAGGTCGCCCAGGCTGGCATAGACCGTCCGCCCGGCGAGGCGTGCCGGCAGGGCGGCATCGAGGACGCCCTCGACGCCCAGCGGCAGGCTGGCGGTGATCCGGCCATGGGCGTCGATCACGGCCGAGATGCCCGTATTGGCGTCGCGCACCAGGGGGAGCCCCTCCTCCACGGCGCGCAGGCGCGCCTGGGCGAGGTGCTGTCGCGGCCCCGGCGTATCGCCGAACCAGGCGTCGTTGGTGAGGTTGAGAATCAGCCCCGGGACCGGTGGCGGGCCGTTCGGCGTCGCGCCGGGCACGATCGCGCCCGGGAAGATCGCCTCGTAGCAGATCGTCGCCGCCACCGGCGGCAGGCCCGGCACGGTCATGATCCGCTGGGTCGCGCGGTCGCCCGCCGTGAAGCCGCCCGGAATCGAGACGAACTGGCGGATGCGCAGGGCTCGCAGGGTCGCGTCGAGGGGGCCCGGCAGGTACTCGCCGAAGGGCACGAGATGGACCTTGTCGTAGATGTCGCCGAGCTTCGGTCCGGCCGAGATCGTCAGGATGCTGTTGAAGAAGCGCGGCCGCTCGTCGCCCACCGGCACCTCGGCCCGGGCCGCGCCGGTGATGAGTTGCTTGCCGGGCGGAAAGGCGGCGGCGATCCGGGCCAGGGCCTCCGGGTCGCGCTGGATCAGGAACGGGAAGGCGGATTCCGGCCAGATCACGTGGGTGACGTCGGCGATGCCGGTGCGGTCGGGAGCGGCGGCGCGGTCGCTGAGTTCGAGGTAGCGGTCGAGGATGTCCTGCCGGTTCTCCGGCCGGAACTTGGCGTCCTGGTTGAGGTTCGGCTGGACGAGGCGCAGGCGTACGCCCGAGACGACGGGATCGGCCGCGGCCGGGACCCGCAGAGCGCCGAATCCGGCGAGCCCCGCGAGGGCGAGGCCGGCGAGGGCAAGGGGGGCGAAGCGTCCGCGCCAGGTATCGGCGACCGCCAGGGTCGCGGGGGCCGCCGCGACGAGGATCGCCAGGAACGTCAGGCCGTAGAGGCCGACCACGGACGCGCCCTGCATCAGCCAGAGGTTCTGGCCCAGCGCCATGCCCAGGGTATTCCAGGGAAATCCGGTGAAGAGGTGCCCGCGCATCCACTCGCAGGCGGAGAGGCCGAGGGCCAGGCTGACGATGCGCGACGCTCCCCGCGACCAGAGCAGGCGGGCGACGGCGAAGCCGAAGGCGTAGAACAGGGCGAGCACCGCCGGCAGGCCGACGACGCCGAGGGGCAGCGCCCAGAGGAACTCCTCGGCTTCCACGAGGAACGCCGAGCCGAGCCACCACAGGCCCGCGGTGAGATAGCCGAATCCCCAGGCCCAGCCGATCAGCGCGCTGGCGAGCACCGCGCCGCGGGTGGCCCGGCGCCCGGTGGCGGCTCCGTCCACCAGCCAAACGGCGACGCTCAGGGACACGACGAGAGCGGGGAAGAGCCCGAAGGGCGGCATGGCGAGGGCGCCGATCGCGCCGGAGGCCGCCGCGACGGCGAGGCGGCGCCAGCCGGCGGTCAGCATGACCCACTGGGCCAGGACGGTGAGCGGTCCCGTCGCCGGACCGCGCCCGGCGCGGTCCGCGGGGATCGAGGTCATGCCGGCTCCGTCACGGGATGGGCGATTCGGGCGCGGGCTTCGGGGGCGGCAGGGCCAGCGGCACCACGGCGGTGATGCGCGCGTCGCCGCGCTGCAGGCGCAGGCGCTTCACCCGGCGCGGATCGGCGTCGAGCACCTCGAATTCGAGGTCGCCGGGTCCGCTGATGAGTTCTCCGCGCGAGGGCACCCGCCCCGCGAGAGTGACGATGAGGCCGCCGATGGTGTCGATTTCCTCGGCCATCTCGCCGACCGCCGCCACGAGGTCGACCCCGCTGGCCGCCGAGACCTCGGCGAGGCCCGCGCGGGCATCGGCGACAAAGACGTCGCCCTCGCCGTCGACCCGCTGGACGAGGTGCCCCTCGGCGACGTCGTGCTCGTCCTCGATGTCGCCCACCACCATCTCGATCAGATCCTCGATGGAGATGAGGCCGTCGGTGCCGCCGTACTCGTCGATGACGAGGGCCATGTGGGTCCGCGTCGCCTGCATCCGAACGAGAAGGTCGATGGCCGGCATCGAGGGCGGCACGAACAGCACGGGGCGCTGGATGCGGGTGGCCGCCAGGGTGGCCGAGAGGTCGACATTGGCGAGGTTGAGGGTGCGCAGAGCCCGCGTACCCCGTCGCGCCCGGGGCGGCAGCACCGGAGCGGCCTCGCCCTCGGTCGTGGGCGTCGCGGGGGGGGTACGGCGGCTACCGGCCTCGGCCCGGGCGGCGATGTGGTCGACGAAGTCGCGGATGTGGACCATGCCGCGCGGGTCGTCGAGGGTCTCGCCATAGACCGGCAGGCGCGAGTGCCCGGCCGTGCGGAACAGCTTCAGCAGGTCGCCGAGGCTGGTCTCCATCGACACCGCGACGATGTCCGCCCGGGGGATCATCACGTCGTCGACCCGCACCTTGTGCAGGCCGAGGACGTTCTTGAGCATGGCACGTTCGAGGGGCGAGAACGCGTTCTCGCCGGTGTCGGGCTCGGCCAGCGCGTCCTCGATGTCGTCGCGCAGCGAATCGCGGGGACGCAGGTGGAAGACGTGCAGGAGGCGGTCGTACCAGGGCTCGCGGGCCTGGCTCTCACCGTCGCCGGAACTGGGCGCGGCCTGGGCCGCGCCGCGACTTCGATCGTTTGTCATGTCTCTCTGATCTGGGAGGTCGGGCAGGATGGCCGCCCACGGTGGCGCTCACTCGGCCGAGGGTTCTGCCGCGTAAGGATCGGGAACGCCGAGGGTGCGGAGAGCCGCCACCTCGAGGGCTTCCATCGCGTCGGCATCCGCCTCGCCGGTCTCGTGGTCCTGACCGAGCAGGTGGAGGGTGCCATGGACGAGGAGGTGGGCCAGATGGTCGCTGAGCGGCTTCGACTGCTCCGCACTTTCGCGCAGCATCGTGTCATACGCAAGAACCACGTCGCCGAGAGGCACCGGCATGCCCGCATGGGCGGGTTGCGCCGGCGCGGGGAAGGACAGCACGTTGGTGGGCTTGTCCTTGCCGCGCCAGGTCCGGTTCAGCTCCTGCACCACCGCGTCGGTCGCGAGCAGGATGCTGATCTCGACGGCTCCATCCGGAGGCTCGGGGGCCACGGCGAGGCCGGCCTCCACGGCGCGAATCACGAAGGCCTCGAGGTCCGGCGCGACCTGGTCCCAGCGTGGGTCCTCGATCGCCACGTCGATCTCCGCCTCGAAGGTGGCGACCGCGCTCACGACAGCGGCCTCCGGCGCGAGACCGCGTTGCGGTCGGCATCGCCCTCCCCGTGGGACGCGGCCTCGTAGGCGGTGACGATGCGGCGGACGAGGTCGTGGCGCACCACGTCGACGTCGCGGAAGGTGATGCGGCCGATGCCCTCGACGCCGTCGAGGACGCGCACCGCCTCGACGAGGCCGGATTTCTGGCCCGGCGGCAGATCGATCTGGCTCGGATCGCCGGTGATGATCATGCGGGAATTCTCGCCGAGACGGGTGAGGAACATCTTCATCTGCATCGAGGTGGTGTTCTGCGCCTCGTCGAGGAGCACCACGGCGTTGGTGAGGGTGCGCCCGCGCATGAAGGCCAGGGGCGCGATCTCGATCACGCCCGTCTGCAGGCCCCGGTCGACGTGGCGCGCCTCCATGAAGTCGTAGAGGGCGTCGTAGATCGGCCGCAGGTAGGGATCGACCTTGTCGCGCATGTCGCCGGGCAGGAAGCCGAGGCGCTCGCCGGCCTCGACGGCGGGGCGCGACAGGATCAGGCGCTCGACATGGCCCTGCTCCAGCAGGGAGACGGCGTAGCCGACGGCCAGCCAGGTCTTGCCGGTGCCGGCCGGCCCCTCAGCGAAGACGAGTTCCTGGCTCCGCAAGGCTCTGATGTAGGCGTCCTGCGCCGCGTTGCGGGCGCGCACCGCACCGCGCTTGCGGGTGGCGAGCTGGTCGAACACCGGCCGGTCGGGCTCGGCGCTGACCTCCGCGGCCGGGAAGAGATTGCCCTGCTGCGTCGTCTCGTGGATCGCCCCGTCGACGTCGCCGAGGGTCAGGGGCAACCCGCTCGCCTTGACCCGGGCGTAGAGCCGCTCGAACACCTTGCGGGCCTTCTCGGCCGCCTCGACGCTGCCCTTGACCACGAGGTGGTTGCCGAGCGCGGTGGCGGTCACGGCGAGGCGCCGCTCGATATGGGCGACGTTCTGGTCGTACTGGCCGAAGACGAGGCTCGCGAGGCGATTGTCGTCGAAGGTCAGGGAGACTTCCTCGGTCTCGACCAGTCCCCCGATCCGCGCCGCCGGGCCGCGCCCGCGCAGCGCGCCACCGCGTCCCCCCGCCCCATCAGATCCTGGCACGCCGTTGTCCTTCGTTCGATACAGGGATTCGCCGCCGATCGCTCCGGTCCGGACCGCGTCGCAGACGATCCCGAGATGGGCACCTCGGTCGCGCCGGACAGGGTCCGGCCGGCGCGGCGTATCGACCGACGGGGCCGGTCCGCGCCCTCAAGCGGCCGCCGCGCCGCCGACGGCCTCGCCGAACAGGCTGTTCGAACCGGCCCGGACGACCCGCACCGGAACCACGGTACCGATGGTCGAGGCCGGAGCGTCGAACTGGACCGGCAGCAGATGGGGCGTCTTCCCGGCGACCTGTCCGGGATGCCGGCCGGCCTTCTCCACCAGCACCTCGACGACATGGCCGACAGCGGCGGCGTTGAAGGCGTGACGCTGCGCGTCGAGGAGGGTCTGGAGAGCCGCCAAGCGGGCGGATTTCACGGCCTCCGGCACCGCGTCGGCGCTCTCGGCCGCCGGGGTCCCGGGGCGCGGGCTGTACTTGAACGAGAAGGCGCTGGCGAAGCCGACCTCGCGCACCAGCCGCATCGTGTCCTCGAACTCCGCATCGGTCTCGCCGGGGAAGCCGACGATGAAGTCGGAGGACAGGGCGATGTCGGTCCGGGCGGCACGCACCCGCTCGATCAGGCGGCGATAGGCGTCGCCCGTGTGCTTCCGGTTCATCGCCCTGAGCACCCGGTCGGAGCCCGACTGCACCGGCAGGTGCAGGTAGGGCATCAGCGCCGGCAACGTACCGTGGGCGGCGATGAGGTCGTCGTCCATGTCGTTGGGATGGCTGGTGGTGTAGCGCAGGCGCAGCAGGCCGGGGATGCGCTCAAGGGCACGCATCAGCGCCGGCAGGGTCGCGCTGCCGCCATCGGGTCCGGCCCCGTGATAGGCATTCACGTTCTGGCCGATCAGGGTGATCTCGCGGACGCCGCCGCGCACCAGCTTCTCGGCCTCGGCCAGGATCGCGTCCACCGGGCGCGAGACCTCGGCGCCGCGGGTATAGGGCACGACGCAGAAGGCGCAGAACTTGTCGCAGCCCTCCTGCACCGTCAGGAAGGCGGTGACCCCGTGGGTCCGGCGGGCCGGGAGATGGTCGAACTTGTCCTCGACCGGAAACTCGGTGTCGACCACGCGCTTCGTGGCCGAGCGCGCCAGCAGGTCCGGCAGGCGGTGATAGTTCTGGGGGCCGACCACCACGTCGACGGTGGGCGCACGGGCCAGGATCTCGGCGCCCTCGGCCTGGGCGATGCAGCCGGCGACCACGATCCGGGTCTCGCGGCCGGCCTCGGCCCGCTCGCCCTTGAGCACGCGCAGGCGGCCGAGCTCGGAATAGACCTTGTCGGCGGCCTTCTCGCGGATGTGGCAGGTGTTGAGGATGACGACGTCCGCCTCCTCCACGGCATCGGTCGCCGCGTAGCCCTCGGCGCCGAGCACGTCCGCCATCCGCGCGGCGTCGTAGGCGTTCATCTGGCAGCCGTAGGATTTGACGTAAGCTTTCTTCAACAGTCCGATTCCGGTGACACCATCTCCGCCCCGCGCATAGCACGGTTCGTCAGCGGCGTCGCGACCCCTCGATTCGGGGAAGATCCGTCATCCGAGCGAGGCTGAAGCCGACGCCCAGACCAGACCGGCCCCAGCGGCGGCCGGCCCGTCACGCCGCGCTGGAGGGCGGTCCGCACCGAGGCCTCGGCCAGGGCGGTGGCGCGCTTGCGGTCGGTGCCGGCCTCGACGGCGATCGGCGTCCCCCAGACCACGTGGACGTCGATGGGTCCGCCGTCGAAGAAGGCGGCGAGGTGGGGCGCCAGGTCCATGTCGCCGTACCACGCCACCTCCGGGCGCTCGGCGCGCACCAGCGGCAGGCCGTTGCGGCGCGGATAGGTGATCGCCAGCGGCTGGAGCCGGATGCGGGTCGGCCCCTCCCCGGCGACCGCCGCGCGGGCCGCCCCGACCAGCGAGGAGCGGAACGGCAGCAGCCGCGTGCCGTCACCGGTGGTCCCCTCGGCGAAGAGCACGATGAGGTCGCCCCGGGCCAGGCGCTGCGCCACCGTGGCATTGACGTTGGCGGTGTCGGCCCGGCGCGCCCGGTCGATGAACACCGTGCGCTGCAGCCGCGCCAGGGTGCCGACCACCGGCCAGCCGGCGATCTCGGACTTCGCCACGAAAGAGAGGGGCCGCAGGGAGCCGAGGACGATGATGTCGAGCCAGGAGACGTGGTTGGACAGCACGAGCGCCGGTTCGCCCCCCTCCGGCGGCGTGCCGCTCTGCGTCACCCGCAGGCCGAACAGGGCGACGAACACCCGGTGGAACAGCACCGGCATCCAGGCGGCGATGCGGCCGCGCCCGAAGCGGAGGCTGAGAAAGTGCGGCCCGACGATGACGAGGAAGGCCAGCGCGCAGAGCGCCAGGCGGCAGAGCGCGCCGAGGCGTGACATCGGCCGGTCAGCGCCCGCCGGGTGGCGTCACGCCAGCACCGCCGTCATGGTGAGCGCGGTCGCGCGGGCGCCGTCGGCGCGGGTGTAGTAGCCCGTCCGCTCCCCGACCTGCCGGAATCCGTGCCGGGCATAGAGCTTGAGTGCCGGGGCGTTGCCCTCGTCGACCTCGAGATGGACCGTCCGCACCCCGGCCTGGACGAGGTGATCGAGATGGGCGGCGATGAGCTTGTGCGAGAGGCCGCCGCCCCGCGCGCCCGGCGCCAGCACGACGGTGAGAATTTCGGCCTCGTCCGCCGCCCGGCGCGACAGGACGAAGCCCTGGATCGCGCCGCCCTTCCACAGGGCGTGCGCCTCGGTGGAGCGCTCGCACAGCATGCGCTCGAACTCGTGCGCGTCCCAGGGGCGGGCGAAGGCGGTGGCGTGGATGCGGGCCAGGGCCCGCGCCTGCCCGGAATCCCGCAGCAGGGTGACGTAGGGCGCCGTGCCCCAGGCTTCCCACCAGGCGGACCAGACCTCGAAGGGCCAGAACGGTGTCAGCGAACGGGTCATCGGCGGGCGAGTCTCGTGTGATCTTGCGGCTGGGCGTCGGGGCCGCGCAGGTAGAGCGGACGGGCGAGCGCCTGGTCGGGGTCGGCGAGCATGCCCAGCGAGGCGACCCAAGCGATCTCCGCCGCGCCGGTCCCGGCGACCGCGACGTCGAGGCCCCGCGCCTTCGCGGCCTGGGCGACCAGGGGTGCGCCGGAGCCGACGAGGGTGACCACTCCGTCGAGCATGGCCGCCGCCTCCTCCACCGGCACGTGGCTCGGTGGCACGACGATGCCGTCGGTCATGCTCATCGCCTGGAGGTAGACCGAGCCGTGCCGGGCATCGATGGCGGCCACGATGAGGCCCTCGCCGTTCAGGGCGAGCAGCGGCGCGAGCAGGGCCGAGAGGGTGGTGACGCCGACCACCGGGATGCCGGTGGCGAGCCCGATGGCGCGCGCCGCGGAGAGACCGACGCGCAGCCCGGTATAGCTGCCGGGCCCGACCGTGACGGCGACGCGGTCCAGGGCCTCGAAGCCGCCCTCCACCCGTGCGACCACCCGCTCGACCATCGGCAGAAGCGCTTCCGCATGGCCGCGCCCGAGGACCATCGACTCGTGTGCGAGGAGATCGTCGGTCGAATCCGAGGCGATGCAGACGGAACAGGCGTCGAGCGCCGTGTCGATGGCGAGGATACGCAACGTCACTCCCGATCGTGCCACAGGCCCGGACCGCGCGGAGGCGTCCGGGGACACGACTTTAAGACAAAAACGGCCGCTCCGTCAGGGCGGAGCGGCCATCATGGGCAAATTCGGGCGAACCTGTTGCGGCTTTGCGTCGGCGCGTCGGAATTCGAGCGGCCCTAGATCGCCTGGACTTCGCGGATCTCCGGCAGGAAGTGCCGGAAGAGGTTCTGCACGCCGTTGCGCAGGGTGGCGGTGGAGGACGGGCAGCCCGAGCAGGCGCCCTTCATCTCAAGGTAGACCACGCCCTCCTTGTAGCCCCGGAAGGTGATGTCGCCGCCGTCGCCGGCCACCGCCGGGCGCACGCGGGTCTCGAGCAGGTCCTTGATGGTCTCGACGGTCTCGATGTCGGCCGGGTCGAAGAACTCCTCGGCGTCCTCGCTGCCGGCGACATGGCCCTCGGCCAGGGTCGGGGCGCCGGACTGGAAATGCTCCATGATCGCGCCGAGCACCGCCGGCTTGACCTGGGGCCAGAGGTTGTCGTCCTCGGCCTTGGTGACCGAGATGAAGTCGTGGCCGAGATAGACCCCGCTCACGCCGGGCACGTCGAACAGCCGGCTCGCCAGCGGCGAGCGGGCGGCGGCCTCGGAATCGCGCGCCTCGAAGGTGCCCTCGGTCAGGACGACGCGGCCGGGCAGGAACTTCAGGGTGGCGGGGTTCGGGGTGGCTTCGGTCTGGATGAACATGGCTGCGAAAGATCCTCGTCCGCTGCGCCGGTTCAAGGCCGGCCGGGAATGGCGGCGGAAGGCTCCGCCGACCCCCTCCATGTGGACCGCGCGCGGGATTTTCTCAACCGCGCCGGCTGCGCAGGCCTGCCCGCGATGTCTGCCGCCGGCTATTGGACAAGCGCCCCCGCCTCGTGTAAGGCCCGCCTCAATTCAAAACAGGATGCCGAAATCCTGACGCACGCGGTCCCATCCGGGGATCACGGGCGCGCACCGGCAGGACGTGAACCATGAACATCATCCAGCAGCTCGAGCAGGAGCAGATCGCTTCGCTCGGCAAGACCATCCCCGATTTCCAGCCCGGCGACACGGTCACCGTGAACGTCAAGGTGAAGGAAGGCGAGCGCACCCGCGTGCAGGCCTACGAGGGCGTCTGCATCGCCCGCTCCGGTGGCGGCCTCAACGAGAGCTTCACCGTCCGCAAGATCTCCTACGGCGAGGGCGTCGAGCGCGTGTTCCCGCTCTACTCGCCGCTGATCGATTCGATCGCCGTGGTCCGTCGCGGCAAGGTGCGTCGCGCCAAGCTGTACTACCTGCGCGACCGTCGCGGTAAGTCCGCCCGTATCGTCGAGCGCGCCGACCGCCCGGCCGAGAAGGCCGCCAAGGCCGATGCCTCGAAGGCGAACAAGGATGCCCGCAAGGCCGAGAAGGCCGCCAAGAGCGCCGCGAAGACCGCCGCCGAATAAGTCCGTCGCCGCAAGGCGTGTCCGGCCGGAGCGATCCGGCCCGGACAAGGCGAAGGCCCGCTCGGGACACCGAGCGGGCCTTCCGCGATTCCGGCCCTCGCCTGCGTCAGGCGTGCCGCAGCATCGGAGGAGGCGCGATCCGCTTCATCGCGGCGACGCCGGCGTTCCGGCCGATCCAGAGCAGAGCCTCCGCCTCGGGCATCGCCTTGGCGAAGTAGTAGCCCTGCAGCACCTGGCAGCCGAGGGCGCGCAGGACCTCGACGTGCTCGCGCGTCTCGACCCCCTCGGCGACGACATGCGCGCCGAGGGTATTGGCGAAGGCTAGCACGGCCTCGGTCAACAGGCGGTCGCGCGTGTTGTCGGCCACGCCGTGGATGAAGCTGCGGTCGATCTTCAGGCCCGCGAGCGGCAGGTCGCGGAGAGAGCCGATCGACGAGTAGGCGACGCCGAAATCATCGACGATGACGCGGACGCCGAGGCGGGTCAGCGCGGCGATGTCCGACCCGCCGCGCTCCGTCGAGTATACGGCCTCCTCGGTGATCTCGATGGCGAGGCGCGACGGGTCGAGATCCCTGGCGGCCAGTTCGGTGGCGATGAGTTCGGCGACCGGGTAGGTCCCGAATTCCTCGGGCGAGACGTTGATCGACACCACGGTGTCGCCGTGCCCGCTCCTGTCGAGCAGGGCGATCATGCGGCAGGCCTTCCGGAGGATCGCCCGGGTCAGGGCCTCGCATTGCCGCGTGGTCTGGGCCGCGCTGACCACCCGGGGCGGGCTGATCCAGCCGAAGCGCGGATGCTGCCAGCGCAGCAGCGCCTCGACGCCGACGACCGCGCCGGTCCAACAATCGACCTGGGGCTGGAACCAGACTTCGACGGCATCCTCGGCCAGCGCCTGCGCGAGGTCGGCCTCGATCGCCCGCTTCATCCGGGTCTCGTCGCGCATCACCTCGTCGAACTCACGCCAGGACCGACGCCCGCCCTCCTTGGCTGCGTAGAGGGCGAGGTCGGCGAAGGTCTGGAGGTCTCTGGCCGTTTCCCCGTCGCGCGGATATTGCGCGAGCCCGACGCTGGCGCCCGCCTGGATCATCTGTCCCGACGGGATGCTCAGCGTCGCCAGACCCTCGACGATGCCTTGGGCCAGGTTCGCGGCGGCGTCGCGGTCCGCGACGGGCACGAGGGCGGCGAACTCGTCGCCGCCGAGGCGGGCAATGACGGCATCCGGGCCGGCATACCGGCTCAACCGGTCCGCCGTCGCCACGAGCACCGCATCGCCGACGGCATGTCCGTACCGGTCGTTGATGGACTTGAAGCGGTCGAGGTCGATCAGCACGAGCGCGAGGGTACCGCTTTCCCGCGCCGCAGCCGCGAGCCGGTCCTCGAAGGCGGCCTGATACCCAGCGCGGTTCATCAAACCCGTGAGGTGATCGTGGGTGGCGGCGTGTTCATGGCGTTCGACCGCCTGCACCGCAGCGACGTTGGCCGCCTTCAAGGATGCCGTCAGGGCTTCGGCCTCGTGCCTGAGGCGGCTCGAGAGCCGGAAGTGCCGCTCCTGGTCGCTCGCGCTGCGGATCATGAGCGCGGTCAGGAGCGCCAGGTTGATCGCGATGGTGTTGGCGGCCAGCGAGCCCGCGAGGGCGAAGAGGATCACCAGGAGGATGCTGTTGGGCAGGATGAAGGCGAGGACCTGGGCCCGGCTGGCCTTGCTCTGCACGGTCGCACCCGCGTTGATGCCGCAGAAGGTGAGCCCGACGGCGACGGAGTAAGCCTGACCGTACCGGGCGCACGCGAAGAGGATCCCGGCCCAGCAGAGCCCCGAGAGCAGGGCGCCGACCCAGCACCACATCAGGAGCCGCCGAGGGTTCTCGTCGAGGAGGCCGCGCCGTTGCCACACCCATGCCAGGGCGACGCGCGAGGCGTTGACCAGGGTGTTGCATCCGATGAATGCGGCGAGCACGGCATGTGGAAGACTGTCCCACATGCTCACGGCAAGGGACGTCGCGACGAAGAGGTTCGAGACCATCGTGATCGGCAGGCCCCGAAGGACCTCGGCCAGCCGATCACGTTCGATCACGTTCGTGATGGTCGTCACTCGGTTCATTGTTGCTGCTGCTGGAAGGAAGAACGGTCGACCGGAGTGCCGGAGCCTACTACTGTCGGATTAGGCCCCCAGAGATGTAAACATACGATTGATTTAATCGCAGCCGTCGATGCAGCTGAGCTATGTCATGCGACGCTGTATTCGCACCAATATTTCCAGAATTCAGTTCAGCACCGAACCGGTCGAAAATCTTGAGGAGGATTTCCGCGGGTGAACGCCGGCGCGCGGCGACGGTTTCCTGCCCTGAACGGCGACGCGACCGAGTGTTTGGATTTCTCGGCCCGTCGAGACGTCTTCGTCGGTTCCGGTGCCATCGGTTCTGGTCGACCGAATATCTTGATCGAACCGTGGCCGGGACAGCCGGCGCGCGATCCTGATGCGGCGGCGCAGCTTTCTCCGGGCAACGAAAAACCCCGCAGGGTCGGGTGACCCTGCGGGGCGATACCATCGCGGAAATTCGTCAAGCTTACCCGAAGGCTTACACCTGGCCCGGGGGCTTACTCGGCGGCGATGCTGTGGGCCTGGCTGCCGTCGGTGTAGGTCTCGGCCTGGAGGCGCTTGCCCGGCGCGGCGCGGCCCGGCAGGGGCGGCAGAGCGCGCGCCTTCTCCAGATCGATGCCCGCACCCTCGGCGACACGGCGGCCGTAATCCTCATCGGCGTGGAGGAAGTGCCAGACCATCCGCAGCTGGATCGGCTCCGGGCACTGCTTCATGTCGCCGACGAGGTTGGCGATCAGGTCGTCGCGCTCCCAATCCTGGAAGGACCGGTAGCGCACGCCGGCCTGGGTGTAGTCGTCCTCGGTGCGCGAGGTCTGATAGCGGCCGAGATTGCCGCTCACCGGCTGGTGATAGTCCTTGGCCGGCTTCGGCGCCTCGCGCAGGCCCTCGGCGAGGGTCGAGGGCTCGTAGTTGATGTGCTTGTTTGGGCCGGTGCCATCGACGCCGTAGGTCATTTGCCCGTCGCGCTGGTTGGAATAGACCTTCACGCCCGGCTGCGGCGCATTGATCGGCAACTGCAGGTAGTTGGCGCCGACCCGGTAGCGCTGCGTGTCCGAGTAGGACAGCGTGCGGCCCTGGAGCATCTTGTCGTCCGAGAAGTCGATCCCGTCGACGAGGACGCCCGTCCCGAAGGCGGACTGCTCGACCTCGGCGAAGAAGTTGTCCGGCACGCGGTCGAGCACCATGCGGCCGACCGGCAGCAGAGGGAACTGGTCGACGGGCCAGAGCTTCGTGTCGTCGAGCGGGTCGAACGACAGGTGGTCGTTCGGGCCGTCGGGCATGATCTGCACGCAGAATTCCCACTCGGGGAAGTTGCCGGCCTTGATGTTGTCGTAGAGGTCGCGCGTGGCGTGGCCCACGTCCTTGGCCTGGATCTCGGACGCCTGCGCCGAGGTCAGGTTGCGCACGCCCTGCTTGGGCTCCCAGTGGAACTTGCAGAGCACGGCCTCGCCCTCGTCGTTGACCAGCTTGTAGGTGTTCACGCCCGAGCCTTCCATCTCGCGATAGTTGGCCGGAATGCCCCACGGCGACTTCAGGTGCGTGACCATGTGGATCGATTCGGGGTGCTGCGCCACGAAGTCGAAGAAGCGCCACGCTTCCTGGCGGTTCGTCACTGGGTCCGGCTTGAACGCGTGGATCATGTCGGGGAACTTGATCGCGTCGCGGATGAAGAAGACCTTGAGGTTGTTGCCCACGAGGTCCCAGTTTCCGTCGACGGTCTTGAACTTCACCGCGAAGCCGCGCGGGTCGCGCTCGGTCTCCGGGCTCTCCTTGGCGCCGGCCACGGTGGAGAAGCGCACGAACATCGGCGTCTTGACGCCAGTCTCGTTAAGGACGCGGGCGCGGGTGTACTTGGAGGCCGGCTCGTTGCCGATCTTGCCATAGGCCTCGAAATAGCCGTGCGCGCCGGCGCCGCGGGCATGCACCACCCGCTCCGGGATCCGCTCACGATCGAAATGCGTGATCTTCTCGATGAACTGATAGTTCTCGAGGGTCGCAGGGCCGCGCTCGCCAACCGTGCGGGTGCTCTGGTTGTCGCGAACCGGGTGGCCCTGGCGGGTGGTCAGAATCGGGCGCTGATCGCTCATGCGGTGCTCTCTCGCTCGGAAAACGGTCGACGCGGCGATGGCCGCATCCAGACCGTGGCCTGAAAACCTGGAATGGTTCTGAGACAGCCTTATGACCCGCCCGGACCGATTTGGCTAATGCATCGTGGCGAACATGGTGATAGGCATCGCCTATGAATATGTCCGGGCTTTCCCTGCGGGACCTCGAATACGTCGTCGCCGTCGCGGAGGAGATGCATTTCGGCCGGGCCGCCGAGCGCTGCAACGTCAGCCAGCCGACGCTCAGCGTCCAGGTCCGCAAGCTGGAGGACCTCCTCGGGCTCGCCCTGTTCGAGCGCGGCCACCGCCGGGTGATGCTGACCCCGGCGGGGCAATCCATCGTGCGGCAGGCCCGCGTCGTGATGGCCGAGGCCCAGCGCCTCCTGGTGCTGGCGAGCGAGGGCCGCGGTGCGCCGCTCACCGGCCGCCTCGTCCTGGCGGCGATCCAGACGCTCGGGCCCTACCTCTTTCCGCTGATCCTGCGCACGCTGCGGCAGGAGTTTCCGCTCCTCGCCCTGGCCTTGAGCGAGGCGCGCACCGCCGAGATCCTGGAGGGCCTGCGCAACGGCCGCATCGACGCCGCCCTCGTCTCCCTGCCGGTGCCGGCCTCGGGACTCACCGTGTCGCCCCTGTTCGTCGAGCCGTTCCAGCTCACCTGCCCGGCCGAGCATCCGCTGGCCCGGGGCGGGGCGCTTCGGGCGACCGACATCGCCGGGCCGGACCTCCTCCTCCTCGACGAGGGCAACTGCCTGCGCGACCAGACCGTGGCCGCCTGCGGCGCCGGCTCGGCCGCAGGGCGCCACGCCACCAGCCTGGAAACCCTGCGCTCGATGGTGGCGGCGGGCGCCGGCTACACCCTGCTCCCCACCCTGGCGGTGCCCTCCGGACCCGATCCGAGCGGCCTGACGGTGACGCGCAGCTTCGACGTGGACGGGCCCGGCCGCACCGTCGCCCTCGCCTGGCGCACCAGCGACCCGCGCGCCGACGGCCTCGCGCATCTGGCGGCGTTCTTCCGCGCCCACGCGCCGGCGGGCACCACCGCCTGCCGCGACGACGGCATGCCACGTCCGCGCGCCGCCCGCCGTGACAGCGTCGCCGATCCGGTGTAGCGCCCGGCGCGACGGGCGTTCCCGCCCGCCCCTCACCCGGCATCCGACTCCCGGCATCCAATCCCCGGCATCACCGTGCTCTCACTGCGCTTCATCGGCCGTTGGGCGGCTCTTCTCGCGGCCTCCGGCCTCCTGGCCTACGCCCTCGACCATGCGCATTTCCCGGCGGCCCTCCTGCTCGGGCCGATGGTGGCGGCCATCGCCTTCGGGGTCGGCGGCGCCGACCTCTCGGTGCCCCGGTTCGGCTTCCAGGCCGCCCAGGCGATGATCGGCTGTCTCGTGGCCCACACCGTCACGGGCGATATCGTCGCCACGGTCGTGGATGACGGCTTCCTGATCCTCGCCGTGGTTCTCGTCACCGTCCTGGTCGGCGGGGCGGTCGGCTGGGCCCTGACCCGCCTGCGCGTCCTGCCGGGCTCCACCGCCGCCTGGGGCTCGTCGCCCGGCGGCGCCGCCGCCATGGTGGCGATGTCGGAGGAATACGGTGCCGACCCGCGCCTGGTCGCCTTCATGCAGTACGTCCGGGTGGTGGCCGTGGTGCTCTCGGCCTCCGTCATGGCGCGGCTTCTGACGAACGTCGCGGACGTCGTCCCGGCACCCGACCCCATGACCTTGGCGCCTCTCGCGATCCTGGCGACGCTGGCCGTCGCCGCCTGCGGGGCGGCCCTGGCCAAGCTCCTGCGCCTTCCCGCCTTCGCCCTCACCGGGCCGATGCTTCTGGGTGCGGCCCTGCACGCCTCCGGCCTCGTCTCGATGGCCCTGCCGATGCCGCTCCTCGACCTCGCCTACGCCACCATCGGCTGGTATGTCGGCCTGCGCTTTCGCCGCGAGACCCTGCGTGAGACATTCGGTGCGCTGCCCGGCATCGTCATCGCGACCCTCGGGGTCATCGCGCTCTGCGGCGGCTGGGCCTACGGCCTGACCTTCCTGCTGCCCATCGACTTCCTCACCGCGTACCTCGCCACCAGCCCGGGCGGCCTCGATTCGGTGGCGATCATCGCTGTCGGCTCCAAGGTCGACGTCTCCTTCGTCCTCGCGGTGCAGACGCTGCGTCTGTTCGTGGTGCTGGTGACGGGTCCGATCGTGGCGAAGTGGATCACCCGCGGCGCGCCGGCGGCGCCCTGAGATGCACGCCCTCTACCTCGCCTTCCTGAATTCCTGGCGCGGCCTCGTGCACGGCGCCCGGACCGAGCGGGCGGTGCGCCTCGAGCTCATGCTCCTCCTCCTCGGCCTGCCCCTGGCGCTGGTGCTCGGCTCCGGCCTCTGGGTGCGGGTGGCCCTGGTGGCGAGCCTGCTCCTGATGCTCGCCGCCGAGTTCCTCAACACGGCGGTGGAGAAGCTCTGCGACCATCTCCATCCGGGCCAGCACCCCAAGATCGGTATCGTCAAGGACCTCGCCTCGGCCGGGACCTTCTCCGCGCAGGGAATCGCGGCCCTGGTCTGGGGGGCAGCGCTGTTCGAGCGGCTCTCCAGCCTTCCCTGACGTACAGTCGAAAGACGTTTTCGGAGAAGATCCGCCGGTTTCGTAAAGAACCAAGGGCCGGCGCGGTCTGGACACGCCCGATACGGTCCTCCAACGCTGAACCTACGGTCGGTCCCTGTCGGAACGACCTGAGTCAGCCGAGGTGCGTTCATGGCAGTCGCCACAATCCTGAGACAAACACTGCTCGGCCTGAGCGGTCTACTTCTCCTCATGCATCCAGCCGGTGCGGCCGATCTGCCGAAGATCGCCGTGATCGCGACCGGCGGCACGATCGCGATGAAGCTCGACCCCACCACCCACGCGCCGGTGCCCGCCCTCTCGGGCGAGGATCTCGTCGCCGCGGTCCCGAAGCTGAAGGACATCGCCACGATCGCCGTGACGGAGTTCAGCAACGTCCCGAGCGACTACATGGGACCGGACCGCTGGCCCGCCCTGTCCCGCAAGGTCGACGAGATCCTGGCCGACCCGTCGGTCCGCGGCGCCATCGTCCTGCACGGCACCGACACGCTGGACCAGACCGCCTACTTCCTCGACCTGACCGTGAAGAGCGACAAGCCCATCGTGCTGGTGGGCGCCCAGCGCAACGCCTCCGACTGGGATTCGGACGGGTCGCGCAACCTCCTCAACGCGGCCCGGCAGATCCTCGCCGACGGCGCGGCCGGCATGGGCGTGACGGTAACGCTCAACCACCACGTCAATGCCGCCCGCGAGGTCCGCAAGACGCACACGAGCAACGTCGAGACCTTCAACTCGGGCGATGCCGGCTTCCTCGGTTACGTCGACGAGGACCGCGTGATCTTCAGCCGCAAGTCGCTGCGCCGCCAGACGCTGCCCCTGCCCAACCGGATGCCCCGGGTCGATCTCGTCGCGATGTATGCGGGTGCCGACGGCAGCCAGGTTCGCCATGCCGCCGAGACGGGCGCCGAGGCCATCGTCGTCGAGGCCTATGGCTGGGGCAACATGAACGCCGAGATGCACGACGCGATCAAGGACGTCATCGCCAGGGGCGTGCCCGTGGTCGTGGCCACCAAGGTCTATAACGGCCGCGCCCTGCCGGTTTACGGCTTCAAGGGCGGGGGCAACACGCTGCTGAAGGCCGGGGCGGTCTTCGCCGACGACCTGACACCGGACAAGGCGCGCATCCTCACCCTGATCGCGTTGCCGACGACCAAGGACCGGGCGGCGCTCCAGGCCCTGTTCGACAAGTAGGTGGGCCGGCACGATGGCGACGGACTACAGCCGGGCGGGACCGGCCGGCTGGGTCCGGCAGATCGGCCCTGTCCGTCTCCATCTGAGCGACGAGAACGGGGCGCCGAGCCCTGCGCAGGCCGCGGTCGCCGCGGTCGTGGCTGCGTCGCTCGGCCCCCTGCGCGACAAGGCCGCGTCCTATCTCGATCTGTTCGTGGACCGGGCCAGGGCCTGCGGCCGTGCCGATGAGCCCTGGTGGCTCGACGCGATCGAGTTCCGCGACCACGCCGGCTCGGATCCGCTCTGCTACGCGCTCCACTTCACCCTGGAGGGCGACGCGGACGGTCTCTGGAGCGTGGACATGCGGGTCCTGGCGGACGCACACCGGCCGTTCCGCTTCGAGCGCCGCCAGGGCTGATCCGGCCCGTCCGCGCCGGCCCGTGTCGAGGCCTGCGCCTCGACGCGGCGCCGAGGCGCAGGCCTGCATCCACCTCGCTCGCTTCTGCGGCTCCGAAGGTCTATGTGCGGGCGACATCCCACGCACCGCGCCACCCCGGAGCTCGTGTCTCCTTGACCGACTACATCCGCAAGATCCTCACCGCCCGCGTCTACGACGTCGCCATCGAGAGCCCGCTCGATCCGATGCCGCGCATGTCGGCGCGCCTGGCCCGCCCGGTGCTCCTGAAGCGCGAGGATCTGCAGCCAGTGTTCTCGTTCAAGCTGCGCGGCGCCTACAACAAGATGTCGGGGCTCGACCCCGCGCTGCTCGCCAAGGGCGTCGTCTGCGCCTCGGCCGGCAACCACGCCCAGGGCGTGGCCCTCGCCGCCGCCCGCCTGAACGTGCGCGCGGTGATCGTGATGCCGCGCACCACCCCGGCGATCAAGGTCGATGCCTGCCGGGCCCGGGGCGCCGAGGTCATCCTGTTCGGCGACGCCTTCGACGAGGCCCTGGGCCATGCCCGGGAGCTGGAGGCGCGCGACGGCCTGACCTTCCTGCATCCCTTCGACGATCCGGACGTGATCGCCGGCCAGGGCACCATCGGGATGGAGATCATGACCCAGCATTCCGGGCCGATCGAGGCGATCTTCGTGCCCGTGGGCGGCGGCGGCCTGGCGGCCGGCATCGCCACCTTCGTCAAGTACCTGCGTCCCGAGACCAGGGTCATCGGTGTCGAGCCCGACGACGCCGCCTGCATGGCCGCGGCGCTCGCGGCCGGCGAGCGCGTGGTGCTGCCCACCGTCGGCCTGTTCGCCGACGGCGTCGCGGTGCGAGAGGCGGGTGCGGAGACCTTCCGGCTCTGCCGCGAGTTCCTCGACGAGGTCATCACCGTCGACACCGATGCCATGTGCGCGGCCGTGAAGGACATCTTCGACGACACCCGCGCCATCTCGGAGCCCTCGGGCGCCCTGGCGCTGGCCGGCGCCAAGGCCTACGCCGCGCGCCAGGAGGGCGGGACCGGCACGCTGGTGGCGATCTCCAGCGGGGCGAACCTGAACTTCGACCGCCTGCGCCACATCGCCGAGCGCGCCGAGATCGGCGAGCAGCGCGAGGTCCTGCTCGGCGTCACCATCCCCGAGCGGCCGGGCGCCTACCGCGCCTTCATCCAGACCCTGGGCCCCCGGGCGATCACCGAGTTCAACTACCGCTACGCGGCCGGTGCCGACGCGCAGATCTTCGTCGGCATCAATCTCGCGGGCGGCCTCCGCGAGAAGCACGCCCTCATCGACTCGCTGAAGGCCGCCGGCTACCGCGCCGTCGACATGAGCGACAACGAGATGGCCAAGGTCCACATCCGCTACATGGTCGGCGGGCGCGCCACCGGCCTCGCCGACGAGCGCCTCTACCGCTTCCAGTTTCCGGAGCGGCCCGGCGCCCTGATGAAGTTCCTCGACGCCCTCGGCGACGGCTTCGACATCACCCTGTTCCACTACCGGAACCACGGCGCCGATTACGGCCGGGTGCTCGCCGGCATCGACGTGCCGCCGGCCGAGCGCGCCCGCTTCGACGCGGCCATCGAGGCGCTGCACTACCCCTGCGTCGACGAGACCGACAATCCGGCCTACCGGATGTTCCTCGACGACGGGCGCGGCAGCGCCGACGTGGCGGCCTGAGACCGGACAGTCGAGACCGTCGGGCGCACCGATGGCGCGTCCGAGCGACCGGCCCTCGGTGCACGCGCCGAGGCATTCACGACAACTCAGGGTATTCACATCACCATGACTGGTGGTGTTATTTTGAATACTTTTCTGGGGCTCAACCGCGAAAGTTTTACTTCAACATTTGGGCTTAGAAGCAGCGTCCGAATTCCTCACCGGTCGCCTCGAATGCCGCGTCTTACCAGCCTCAACTTCCGCCTCCCGGCGATCACCGTCGGGCTGGCGCTCGTCAGCGCCACCGTAATGGGTGGCCTGAGCTGGTACAGCGCCCGGTCCGGCCTCGTCGACGCGGCCCAGGAGCGGCTGCAATTCGCGGCCTCTGCCCGCAAGGCCGGCATCGAGCTGGTCGCCGAGCGCGTCGGCGGCGACCTCGTCACGGTGGCGGGCAACCCACAGGTCGGCAGCAATTTCGGCGACCTCGTCGAGGCCCTGGACCCGGCCAAATCCGACTTCGCCAGCCTCGTCCGGACCTATACCGGCGGCGCCACCCTCGAGGCGCGCCTGGGAGCCGAAGCGGCCGGGTCGATGTACGGCCGTCGGCACGCCAAGGTGCAGGAGGTTGCCCGCAAACTCCTAGAGCGACCGGGCTACGCCGACCTCGTCTTCGTCTCGGAGGACGGGCGCATCGTCTACACCACGACCAAGGGTGCCGATTTCGGCCGCGCGCTGGCCGAGCCCGAGCTTGCCTCGACGGGCCTTGCCCGCCTCGTCGCGCGCCTGAAGACCGCCGACCCCGATGCGACGCTCTACGAGGACTACGCCGCCTATCCGGCGGAGGCGGTTCCTTCGGCCTTCATCGGCCGGGCCATCGCCCGCCGCGCCAACGTCGCGATGGGCACCGGCCAGGACGCGTCGCGCATCGGCTTCGTTCTGCTGCGCCTGACGCCCACCCTGTTCGACCGGACCCTCTCGGACCGCGGCGGCCTCGGCGAGACCGGCCAGGTCATGGCCGTCGGTGCGGACGGCGCCCTGCGCAGCAACCCGCCCCTGTCCCGCTCCGTCGGCGCCGGCAAGCCCGCCACCGCGCTCGGCCTCGACAAGGGCGATCTCGCGGGCGATCGCCCCTTCACCTATGCGAGCGGCAGCGGCCACCGGATGGCCGCCACCGCCCGCGTGTCGGTTCTCGGCGCGCCGTGGACGATCATCGCCGAGCAGGCCGAGGACGAGACCCTCGCGGCCGTGGGCACCCTGACCCGCGCCCTGGCGGTGACGGCGCTCGCCGTCCTGGCCGTCACGGCGATCCTCGGCCTTCTCTTCGCCCGCACCATCGTCGGCCCCCTGGGCGCCCTGACCCGCGCCCTGCAGGCGCTGGCCCGCCGCGAGTCCCTGGCCGAGGTGCCGGGCAGCCGCCGGGCGGACGAGATCGGCGACATCGCCCGGGCCGTCGTCACCATCCGCGACATCTCGCTGGAGGAGGCAGCGCAGCAGCTCAAGACCACCGAGGCGGCGCGCCTGCGCGAGGAGACTGAGCGCCGGACCCTGCTGCGCGACCTCGCCGACCGCTTCGAGCGCTCGGTCGGCGGCATCGTCGGCACCGTCTCGCAGGCCTCCAGCGACCTGCAGGGGGCCGCGACCGGCATGACCGAGGCGGTGGCCGGCACGGCGCGGCGCTCCACCTCGGTGGCCGCGACCGCGCAGGAGACCGCCGGCAACGTCAACGCCGTGGCGGTGGCGGCCGAGGAGCTCGGCGCCACGGTCGGGGAGATCGGCCGCCAGGTCGAACAGGCCTCCACCATGTCCGCCCAGGCCGTCGATGAAGCGGGCCGCACGGCGGCCACCATGCAGACCCTGTCCGATGCCGCGACCCGGATCGGCGATGTCGTCGGCCTCGTCTCGCAGATCGCCAGCCAGACCAATCTCCTGGCGCTGAATGCCACCATCGAGGCGGCGCGGGCCGGCGAGGCCGGCCGCGGATTCGCCGTGGTCGCCGCCGAGGTGAAGAACCTCGCGGAGCAGACCAGCCGTGCCACCACGGAGATCGCCGGGCAGGTCGACGCCATCCGCTCGGCCACCACGGGCGCCACCGGCGCGATCCGCAGCATCGTGACGCGAATCGAGGGCATGAGCGTCGTCACCAGCAGCATCGCTGCCGCGGTCGAGGAGCAGGGCGTGACGACCCAGGAGATCGTCCGCAACATGGGCCAGGCCTCCTCGGGCACCGGCGCCATGAGCCAGGACATCGAGGCGGTCGCCCGCTCGGCGGCCGAGGCCGGCGCGACGGCCGAGCAGGTCCAGCGTGCCTCCGCCGACCTGTCCCGCCAGTCCGAGCGGCTGCGCACGGAAGTCGCCGGCTTCCTCGCCACCGTCCGGGCAGCCTGAGCGCGGGCGGGCCGTGACCCCCGCCTGGGCCGTCGGCGCCCGCCGGCCATGTCCCGACCGGGGTTGACCCCCCGGCGGGCTCGGGCCCAATGCCCCGGCTCAACCGGGACCCCTCGCCGATGCCGCCGCTCCTCGCCCTGCCCTTCCCCGCCATCGATCCGGTGGCGGTGGCGATCGGGCCGATCACCATCAAGTGGTACGCCCTGGCCTACATCGTCGGCCTGCTCGGCGGCTGGTACTACGCGCGCCGGCTGGTGGCGGCGGACCGCTACTGGGGCGTGGTGCGGCGCCCGAGCCTGAACGACATCGACGACCTCATCGTCTGGGTGGCCCTGGGCGTCGTCCTCGGCGGGCGCATCGGCTACGTCCTGTTCTACAACCTGCCCCTCTACCTGGCCGACCCCATCGAGATCCTGGCCATCCGTAACGGCGGCATGTCCTTCCATGGCGGCTTCCTCGGCGCCGTGCTGGCGATGGTGCTGTTCGCCCGCGCCCGCAAGCTCCAGGCCCTCACCCTCCTCGACCTCGCCGGCGTGGTGGTGCCGATCGGGCTGTTCTTCGGACGCATCGCGAATTTCGTGAACGGCGAACTCTGGGGCCGCATCGCCCCGGACTTCCCCTATGCCGTCGTCTTCCCCACCGGCGGCCCCCTGCCCCGGCATCCGAGCCAGCTCTACGAGGCGGCCACCGAGGGCGCGCTCCTGTTCGTCGTGATGATGATCGCGGTGCGCGCCAACGGCTTCCGCAGGCCCGGCCTGATGGGCGGAATCTTCGTCCTGAGCTACGCCATCGCGCGGACCTTCTGCGAGTTCTTCCGCGAACCGGACCGGCAGCTCGGCTACCTGTTCGGCACCGAGACCTGGTCCACCGGCGGCATCACCATGGGGATGGTGCTGTGCGTGCCGATGGCGCTGGTCGGCCTGGCCGCCATCGTCCTGGCCCTGCGCGGCGCCACGCGCCCGCGCGTCCCGGCGAAGGAGGCCGGTGCCGTGTCGCCCGCCAAGGTCGACGCGGCGTGACGAGCCCGCTCTTCGCCGAGATCCGCGACGAGATCCTGGCCTCGGGTCCGATCGGGCTCGACCGCTACATGGGCCTCTGCCTCGGCCATCCGGTGCACGGCTACTACCGAACGCGCGATCCACTCGGGCCGGCCGGCGACTTCGTCACCGCCCCCGAGATCAGCCAGATGTTCGGCGAGCTCATCGGGATCTGGATCGCGGCGACCTGGGCTTCCATGGGTGCGCCCGCCGACCTCGCCCTGGTGGAACTCGGACCCGGCCGCGGCACCCTGATGCAGGATGCGCTGCGGGCGCTGGTCCGCGCCGCGCCGGACCTGCGCCCAGCCCTGCACCTCGTCGAGACGAGCCCGGTACTCCGGGCCGAGCAGGCGGCCCGCCTCTCGGGCGCCGCGCCGACCTGGCACGATTCCATCGAGACCCTGCCGCACGGCCCGACCCTCGTCGTCGCCAACGAATTCTTCGACGCCCTCCCCGTCCGCCAGTTCCAGCGCGCATCGCGCGGCTGGTTCGAACGCCTCGTCGGCCTCTCGCAGGACGGCGGCGCCCTCGCCTTCGGCCTCGCGGCCGAGCCCGATACCCGCATCGCCGCGAGCGGCCCGATCGGCGTCCTGATGACCCTGCCGGGCGCCGCCCTCGACACCGTGCGCGGCCTCGCCCGCCGCGTCGTCGCCGGGAGGGGCGCGGTGCTGGCCATCGATTACGGCCATGTCCGGCCGGGCTTCGGCGACTCGCTCCAGGCTTTGCGCGGCCACGCCTTCGTCCCGCCGCTCGCCGCACCCGGCGAGGCCGACCTCACCACGCACGTGGACTTCACGGCCCTCGGCCGCGCCGCGACCGGCGAAGGCGCGGCCCTGCACGGCCCCGTCGACCAGCGCGACTTCCTCCTGGCGCTGGGCTTGCGCGAGCGCGCCGAGCGGTTGGGATTGAACGCTTCGCCAGCTCAGCGGGAGGCGATCACCGCGGCGGCGACGCGTCTCACTGACCCGTCCCGGCGCGGCATGGGCAGCCTGTTCAAGGCGCTGGCGTTCTCGGATTCGGCACTTACGGCTCTGCCGGGTCTTCCGGGAGCGAAACTTTAAGAAGATCGCTCGGTGCGACGCGGCTCAATGCGCGCGGCGGGCGAACCAGAGCGTGCCCAGGCCCAGCGCGAGGGCGCCGAGGGGGAACAGCAGCAGGGTCAGGGTGTGGACATCCATTACCGGAGTTCCCGCAGAAAGCCTCTTGCAGCCCAATGTAGGACTCCGCTGACGCAGATGCAAAGCAGGGAGAGCACCGGAGTCAGCCATGGCCTGTCCGGTTGGGCCGCCGCTGCGCTGCGCTGGGAAAACAGAGGCGCCAGGCCTCCGACCGCGAGCACCGCGATGGCGACGCCGTTCACATAGGTCGCCGTCAGCTTTGCGCGCTCGTTCGCGATCAGTTGCGTCCTGGTGTCCTGCGACTCACCCATGGCGCCTCGAACCCTGTAACTTCGGATCGTTGTGCGGGCAGGTCGGCCGACGAAGACATCGGGCACGGCGAACGCAGAGGAGTCGTGCCTGATCACCCGCGCGGACAACGAACAGGAAACTATTCCTGCATCTCGGTCAAGAGGGTGCCGGGCGCCAATCTCTGGTGGATGGGGAAAACTTGACTTGCCGGCCCTGTCGGATTAACCGCCTCCCTATTCATTCGACGGTCTGATCGTCATCACGAACGCCGACCGGCCCCGCGAGGCCGGAGGTCAACGCCCGACAGCGCGATGCGCCCTCGGGCGAGCTTCGCGTTGGGGACAGGGCGTCGGCCCCGCTCACCCCGTCGTCGTCGAGTCCCGATGCCCAACGCTGCCGCGAACACGACCCTGCGCATCGAGGATGCGGTGAACGACACCTGCCCCTGGTCGGGCAAGCCGATCGCGGCCGACTCGCTCACCCTCTACAGCGGCGCGGTGGTCGGCTTCTGCAATCCGGAGTGCCGGGACAAGTTCGCCAAGGCGATCCGCGGCTTCGAGGATGCGCTCCAGGCGCGCCGGGCCGAGAGCGCGGGCGTGAACCAGTGACCGGTCCGACGACGATGCCGGTCCAGGGAGCCTGACGCATGTTCGAAGGCCTGTCCGATCGCCTCTCCGGGATTCTCTCCGGCCTCACGCGGCGCGGCGCGCTCACCGAGGCCGACGTCACCGCCGCCCTGCGCGAGGTCCGGCGCGCGCTTCTCGAGGCCGACGTCGCCCTCGAGGTGGTGCGCGGCTTCACCGAGAAGGTGCGCGAGAAGGCGGTCGGCGCCGTCGTCCTGAAGTCGGTCACCCCCGGCCAGATGGTCGTCAAGATCGTCAACGACGAGCTCGTGGCGATGCTCGGCTCGGACGCGAGCATCATCGACCTGAACGCCCCCGCCCCCGTCGCCATCCTGATGGTCGGCCTCCAGGGCTCGGGCAAGACCACCACCACCGCCAAGATCGCCCGCCGGCTGGTGGCCCGCGACAAGCGCCGGGTGCTGCTGGCCTCCCTCGACACCCGCCGCCCGGCGGCGATGGAGCAGCTCGCGATCCTGGCCAAGCAGGTCGAGGTCGAGAGCCTGCCGATCGTCGCCGGCCAGTCGGCGGTGCAGATCGCCCGCCGCGCAATGGATGCCGCGCGCCTCGGCGGCTTCGACGTGGTCATGCTCGACACCGCCGGCCGCATCACCCTCGACGAGGCGCTGATGGCGGAGGCGGCCGAGGTCAAGGCGGCCACCAACCCGCACGAGGTGCTCCTCGTCGCCGACGCCCTTACCGGCCAGGATGCGGTGAACACCGCCCGCGCCTTCGACGAGCGCCTCGGCGTCACCGGCATCGTGCTGACCCGCATGGACGGCGATTCGCGCGGCGGCGCGGCCCTGTCGATGCGCGCCGTCACCGGCAAGCCGATCAAGCTCGTCGGCACCGGCGAGAAGGTCGACGCCCTGGAGGAGTTCCACCCCTCCCGCGTCGCCAACCGCATCCTCGGCATGGGCGACATCGTCTCCCTCGTCGAGAAGGCCGCCGAGACCATCGACCACGAGCAGGCGCTCCGCACCGCGGAGAAGATGCGCAAGGGCAAGTTCGACCTCGACGACCTGTCGATGCAGCTCGCCCAGATGGAGAAGATGGGCGGGATCGGCGGCCTGATGGGCATGCTCCCGGGCATGGGCCAGATCAAGAAGCAGGTCGAGAACGCCAACCTCGACGAGAAGATGTTCGCCCGCCAGCGGGCGATCATCTCGTCGATGACCGCGCAGGAGCGGAAGAATCCCGACATCCTCAAGAATTCCCGCAAGAAGCGCATCGCTGCGGGCTCGGGGACGAAGGTGGAGGAGCTGAACAAGCTCCTCAAGATGCACCGGACCATGGCCGACATGATGAAGGCGATGGGCTCGGGCAAGCGCGGCATCGGCCAGGCCCTCGGCTCGATGTTCGGCATGGGTGCGGGCGGCATGGGCGGCGGCGGTGGAATGGGCGGCATGCCCGGCCTGCCCCCCGGCATGCCGGAGCCGACGCCGGAAATGATCGCCGACATGCAGAAGCAACTCGGCGGCAAGCTCCCCCCGATGCCCCCGGGCCTCGGGGGCAAGATGCCGGGCCTGCCCGGGCTCGGGGGTCCCAAGGGCCCCGGCGGCCTGCCGGGTCTCGGCGGATTTCCCTTCGGGAAGAAGAAGTAGCGACGGGGGGCGTAGCGCATAGCGAGTCGGGTTCGCGCCCACGGACTCGCCATTCGCTACGCGCTCCTCGCCCTCACACGACACACTGACACTTGGAGTAGAACCATGTCCCTCAAGATCCGCCTCACCCGTGGCGGCGCCAAGAAGCGCCCGTACTACCGCATCGTCGTCGCCGACGCCCGCGCCCCCCGCGATGGCCGCTTCATCGACAAGGTCGGCGTCTACGACCCGATGAAGGCCAAGGACGATCCGGCCCGCATCGTGCTCGAGGCCGACAAGATCCAGGCCTGGCTCGCCAAGGGCGCCCAGCCCACCGACCGCGTCCTGCGCTTCCTCGACGCCGCCGGCCTCGCCAAGCGCCCCGCGCGCAACAACCCGCAGAAGGCCGAGCCGGGCGAGAAGGCCAAGGAGCGCGCCGCCAAGCGCGCCGAGAAGGCCGCCGCCCCGGCCGAAGACGCCGCGGCCTGAGGCGCGTCCGCGCATGGCCCGCCGTCCCGGAGGCACATCAACCCACGGTGACGGTGGCCGCCGTGCGCGGCCCGGCCGCATCGGCAGCGATGCGGCCACCTCGGCCCGCCGGCCGAAGCCCGACGCCGATGCGCCCCTGCCGCCCACCGACCCGAGCCTCGTCCAGATGGGCGAATTCGGGCGGGCGCACGGGCTCAACGGCGAGGTCCGGCTGAAGTCCTACACCGGCGACCCGCAGGCGATCGCCTCCTACGGGCCGCTGATCGGCGCCGACGGGCGCCGCATCGAGCTCACCGACATCCGCCAGGCCGGCGGCGCCTCCCCCGACCTCCTGGTCGTTCGGGTGAAGGGCGTGACCGACCGCACCGGCGCGGAGGGGCTGAACCGCCTCGCCCTGTTCCTCCCGCGCGAGCGCCTCGGCACCGTGGCGGACGAGGACGAATTCTTCACCGCCGACCTCGTCGGTCTCGCGGTGGTCGACACGCAAGGCGCGGTCCTCGGCACCGTCGCGGACGTGCCGAATTACGGCGGCGGCGATCTCCTGGAGATCAAGCCGGCCCTCGGCGGCGCCACCGCCCTCCTGCCCTTCACCAAGGCCTTCGTTCCGGAGCTCGACGTCGCCGGCGGCCGCGTCGTGGTCGATCCCCCGGACGACCTGTTCGCGCCGGCCCAGCCGCGCCCGCCCGACGAGCCCGCCTGAAAGCCGGACCGCGGCCCGCGCTCAAGCGGAACCGGTCCCGGATGCCGCGCCCCAGGCCGGCGCCCGATCCCCGGCGGCCGACGATTCACGCGACGTCCGGCCGATATGCGTCCGGTTTCGGCCGTCCGCCTTCGCCGCGTAGAGCGCCGCATCGGCGTCGCGGTAGAGGTCCATGACCGCCCGCGGTCCGTCGCGGCCCGAGGACGTGCTCGCCAGCCCGATGCTCACCGTCAGCGAGCCGGCGGGGATGCCGGCACCGGGAAGGCCGAAGCGCCGGACCTCGGCATGGATCCGGTCGGCGACGCGACGGGCGGCCGCCAGGTCGGCGGCGAGCAGCAGCACGAATTCCTCTCCGCCGACGCGGCACACGAGGTCGCCCGGGCGTCGCGCGCTCGCCATCAGGCAATGCGCCAGCCCCTTCAGGACCTCGTCGCCGACGGCATGGCCGTGGCGGTCGTTCACCGCCTTGAAGTGGTCCGCATCGATCACGAGCAGCGACAAGGGCTGGTCGGGCGGCAGGCCGGACCTTTCGCGCTCCGCCAGGGCCTCCTCGAAGCGGCGCCGGTTCGGCAGGCCCGTCAGCGCATCGGTCAGCGACAGGCGCGCCAGTTCCGCCTCGATCCGGCTCCGGTGCCGGAGCTCGCGCCCGAACAGCAGCGAGAGGCCGGCGCACAGGCCGCACAGGCTGAGCACGGCGCTGCCGATCACCAGCGCCTTGGCGCGCCATTCCGCCTCGATCTCCTCGGCGGCCAGGGCGACGTCCAGGATCAGCGGCAGGTCGCCGATCCGCGTGAAGGTGTGGTGCCGGTTCTCGTCGCCGCGGACCGAGGCGCCGACGAAGGTGCCGGCGCCCTCCCGCACGAAGCGCTGGAAGGTCGGCGCGGCCGCGACGCCGACGCCGATCTCCTCATCGATGGCGGGGTGGCGCATCAGGCGCCATCCGTCCGCGAGGTAGAGGTTGATCGCCCCCTTGGTCCCGAGGGCGATGTTGGCGAAGAGCCGGCTGAAATAGGTGAGCTTCAGGGACGCTTGGACGACGCCGCCGAAGCGGCCGTCGGGCCCGTTGATCCGGCGGCTGAGGACGATGACCGGCACGCCGAGGAGGCGCGACACCACGGGCTCGCTGATGAAGAGCCCGACATCGGACCGATCGCGGTGGACCCGGAAGTAGCTCCGGTCCGCGTTGTTCAGGGGACGGGCCGGGATCCCCTTGGCGTCGAAGACGGTCCTGCCGGTCTCGTCCACCACGAGGATGACGCCCATGTCCCGCGCCATCACGGCCCGGTCGAAGAGGATGAGTTGCTGCAGCGCGGGGCTGGCCTCCGCGAATCCCGGTGCCGTCAGGTTGTCGGCGACCCCACGCAGCGACAGGTCGATGATCTCGATGTTGCGGGCGATGTCGCGCTCGATCACCTGGAGCAGATTGCGCGAGGTTTGGGTCGCCTTCTCCCAGGCATCCGCGCGCAGGTCGAGCAGCATCAGCCCCGAGATCGCGAGCAACCCGAGTGGTGCCAGGATGCCCAGCCCGATCCAGGTCTGCGACGAGCGCAGCCGGTGCACGAGATCAACCAGCATCTGCATCGACGACCATCCCACCTCCGTTCGTGAGCTTTGCCCCACATGCCACGGCAAGTCCTAATCGGAGGTTGCATGATCCGAGGTCGCAGGTGCGGTCGCGGCGCCACGGAACCCGACGCCGGCTCCGCATCGTCATGCGCCCGCGCTCCTGAGGGTCAGCGGTTCGGGAGGGTGGGGACGCGGTCCGTGGGGCAGCGCGGCGTGCTCCACGCGTGCAGGTAGACCCGTTCGAACTAAGTGACATGAACAGAAATAGCCATTACAACGACTGGCCGCCGGGAAAGTTCCCCCATGAGCTACCACCTCGAGCAGGGTATCAGGCCAGATACAGCCGATCCCGCGCGTCTTGCTGAGCTCAGGGCCCTCGACATCCTCGATACCGCGCCTGAACAGGCCTTCGACGACGTCGTGCAACTGTGTCGTCTTCTGTGCGGGTCCCCGGTCGCCCTGATCAGCCTCGTGGACGAGAACCGCCAGTGGTTCAAGGCCCGCGCCGGGTTCCCGCCCTGCGAGACCGATCTCAACGCCTCGGTCTGCGTCTATGCCCTGAGCGAGGCCGACCTCCTGGTGATTCCGGACCTGGCGGACGATCCGCGCACCGGGCGGAATCCGCTCGTCACCGGTGAACCGCACATCCGCTTCTATGCCGGCGCGCCCCTGCGGATGCAGAGCGGCCAGGTGCTCGGCAGCCTGTGCGTACTCGATCATCAGCCGCGCCCGGACGGGCTGACGGACGATCAGGCCGACGGCCTGCGGCGCCTCGCGCGCCAGGTGACGACCCTCATCCATGAGAGCCGGCAGATCGCCCTGGTCAAGGCCGAGGAGATCTACGCCCGGGCGGCCTCGCTCCTGCGCGCCGCGCTGATCGAGCTCGGGGACTTCCTGCGCAACGAGGCCTCCGTTCCCGCCATGACCCAGCGGGCGGCCGAGATCGTCGGCCGGACCCTCGACGCCGATCGGACCGGCTACGGCGAACTCGATGCGGCCGGCGAGCACATCACCGTCCACCGCGACTGGACGACCGCCGGCACGGCCAGCCTGGTCGGGCGGCACCCCTTCGTGAATCAGGACACCCTCGGTCCCGGCCTCGCGCGCGGGGAAACCCTCGTCGTCGACGCCGTGGCGGACGATCCACGGACCGCGGAGACGGCCGCCCGCCTCGCCCGGATCGATGTCGGCGCCCTGCTCAACGTGCCGGTGCGCGAGCGCGGCCGAAGCGTCGGGCTGTTCTTCGTCCACAGCACGGCACCGCGCGCCTGGCACCCCGAGGAGGTCGCCTTCGTCCGCAACGTCGCGGATCGCGTCCAGGTCGGCATCGCGCGCCTGCGGGCCGAGGAACAGCAGGCGGTCCTGAACCGCGAACTCAGCCATCGCATGAAGAACATGCTGGCCATGGTCCAGGCCATCGCCACCCAGACGCTCCGCAACGCTCCCGACCTGGACACGGCCCGGGACGTCCTGGCCGACCGGCTGTTCGCGATGAGCAAGGCCCACGACCTGCTCCTCAACGGGACGCGCGAGAGCGCGAGCATCGAGGCGGTGATCCGCGGGGCGCTCGAGATCCACGACGATGCCGGGTCGGGACGCCTGCGGCTCGCCGGACCCTTCGTCCAGGTCGGCTCGAAGGCCGCCCTGTCCCTCGCCCTGATGGTCCACGAACTCGCGACGAATGCGGCCAAGTACGGCGCCCTCTCCTGCCCGGAGGGGACCGTCGCGGTCACCTGGACCGTGGAGGCCGACGGCCCCGAGTCGATGCTGACCCTGTCCTGGCGGGAACGCGGAGGACCCGCGGTCGTCCCTCCCACGCGCCGCGGGTTCGGGAGCCGGCTGATCGAGCGCGGCCTCGCGGGTGCCGTCGGGGGCAGCGTCCGCACGACCTACGCGCCCGTGGGTGTCGTCTGCGAACTCACGGCGCCGCTGCGCGGGATCGAGGCGGAGGAGTGAGCCGCGCCCGTCATCGCGGCGGGCTGCCCGGTCCGTCCTTCGCGCGCCGGGTGGCGTCGTCCCGGCAGGGACGGATCGTGCGCGGGTCCGGCCGGTCCGCCGCCACGGGCGCTTCGAAGATCGCGAGGTAGCCGACGCCGCCGTCGAGCACCGTGACGCCGGTCTGCCGATATCCGGCAGCGGAGAGCTCGCAGGCGAGGAGCGCGGGCGGCGTTCCGTGGCGCGAGGGCACGTCGTCCGCGTCGACGATGCCCACCTTGCCCCCCGGCTTCATCATCGGCGCCAGGTTGTGGAGCAGTCCGAAGGGCTGGGCGATCTCGTGGTACATGTGGACCAGCACGGCCGCGTCGAGCGAGGCGGCCGGCAGGCGCGGGTCGTGCGGCTCGCCCCGCACCACCGTGACGTTGGTGAGGGCGCTCTTGGCGATGCGCGCTTCCAGCCCCGCCAGGTAGCGGGGCGTCACGTCCTCGGCGTAGACGTGGCCCTGCGGGCCGACGCGCTCGGCCAGCCGAACCGTGTAGTAGCCGCTGCCGGCCCCGATATCGGCGACGCTCTGGCCGGCCGCGATGCCCATCAGGCGAACCACCTGCCCGACCTCGTCGACCGAATCACGCTGCTTCTCCGAGGCCCAGAGGGGCGCGACGATCTCCGCCACCGGCCGGTCGGGCCTGGGAAAGGCGGAGGCGGGCGTGCCCGCCGGGGCCAGGGGTTCGGCCGCGCGGACCGGCTGGACCAGCGCGAAACCCGTCAGCGCGAGAGAGAGGGTGACGGTCCGCAGGAGCGGAACGACGGCACGGTTACGGAGGAAGCGGGAAGCGGCCATGCCAGGACAACCCGTCGCCGCCGCTTCGGTGCCACGTTGACCGCGCGCGCCTCCCCGCGCCATCAAGCGCCATGACCCTCAGCCCCTGGAACGCCACCGTCCTCACCCTCTACCCCGCGATGTTCCCGGGACCCCTCGGGGTGTCCCTGTCCGGAGAGGCGCTGGCGCGGGGCACCTGGAATCTGGAGGCCCGCGATATCCGCGAACATGGTCTCGGACGCCACCGCGCGGTGGACGACACCCCCGCCGGCGGCGGCGCCGGCATGGTGCTGCGCTGCGACGTCCTCGCCGCCGCCATCGACGCGGCCGCCGCGCCGGACGATCCCCGGCCCCGGCTCCTCATGAGCCCGCGCGGCCGCCCCCTGACGCAGGGCCGCGTGCGGGCCCTGAGCGAGGGACCCGGCGCGCTCATCGTCTGCGGCCGCTTCGAGGGCGTCGACGAGCGGGTGATCGCCGGGCGCGGCCTCGAGGAGGTGTCGATCGGCGATTACATCCTCTCCGGGGGCGAGGTCGCCGCGCTGGTGGTGCTCGACGCCTGCGTGCGCCTCCTGCCCGGCGTCATGGGCAAGGTCGCCTCCGGCGAGGAGGAGAGCTTCGAGACTGGCCAGCTCGAATACCCGCACTACACCCGGCCCCGGGACTGGGAAGGCCGCGCGATCCCCGACGTGCTCACCGGCGGCAACCACGGCGCCATCGCACGATGGCGCCGGGCGGAGGCTCTGCGCCTCACCCGGGAGCGCCGGCCCGACCTGCTGCGCCCGCCCGAGGGCTGAACCGGTTCGCGCGGGCAGGGATCTCGCGCTCGGAACGGACCCGGATGGCTCGAAGCGGGCCGTTCAGAGACGCGCCGTCTCGCGGTAGTCCCGCGGCGGCAGGCCGAACCGGCTCTTGAAGGCGCGGCTGAAGAGCGAAGGATCGCGATAGCCGCAGGACAGCATGATGTCCGTGATGGTCCTGCCGTGGCCGCCCGGAGCGGACAGGCGGCGCCGAGCCCGATCGAGCCGCGCGTCCCGGATCGCCGCCGCGATGCCGCCATCGACGAGGAACGCCTCGTACAGGCGGGTCCGGGAGACCTTCAGCGTCACCCGGACCTCGTCCGGCGTCAGGCCCGGATCGTGGAGCCGGCGTTCGATATACGCGCCGGCCAGGGAGCGAAGGCCGACGGTCGAGGCTGCGTCGTCCGGCAATCCGGTCTCGGGATCCACGACCCCCCTGAGGAGATGCAGCACGGCGCCGAAACCATGGGCCGTCTCGGCCTCGGACATGCGCTCGATCGAACCGGCGAACGACGTCAGGTAGCCGGCGAGCAGGTCGGACAGGGGACCGCCGCCCCGGATCGTCCGGCCGGCGATGCTCCCGACGCTTCCGATGTGGGAGGTGAAGACCGTGCGCGGAAAGTGCAGGCGGATCTCCTCGTAGGCGCCCGGAAGACCCGACACGAAGGGACGGTCGAGGGCCGTGAAACCCATGTCTCCGGCCTTGAGAACGCCACCGAAGGCGCCCTGCTCGTGATGCGCCCGGCCGGCCATCAGCAGGCTGACGCAGACGTCGTCGACGTTGTCCGACCGGACATGCCGGTCGTTCCGCTCGACCAGCACGCCGCTGCTCCGGGTGTGCATCAGCGTGCCGTGGGACGAGACGGCGAGCAGTCTCTCGGCCGCGAAGCTCCGGACATCTTCCGTGTTGGAGGCATCGACCCGTGCCAGCGCCGTGCTGCGCCAGTAATCGAAGCTACGACCGGGTTCGACGTCTCGGGTCGTCTGACGCTGGGCGAAGATCACGGTCGTCGACACCCGGTCAATTGGTTCAAGTCCCTGAACGCGCAGATGTACATGGGCACCGACCTCGATCAAGCCGGATGGGGCTGTTCGGCCGCTGCGTGCCCGATCAACTTTCCGGATGTCGTAGTTTTCGCCGAGCGAGTCGGCGATCCGGCCCGAACGCGCATGGTCTCGTGCCGCCGGGCGCGGATCGGCCCGTCCGCCCACGGAGGTTCGACCGCCCGTGCGGGTGCGGATTGATCCCCGCCGCGATGCCGGGCGCTTGCGTCCGGAACGGCGCGGGTCCATTGGCGTCTCCGGGCCACTCCTCCCCAACGAGGAGCTCTCATCTGGAAGGATGACGCACGTGACCAACCGACCCGCCACGCGCCCCCGCGTGCCGAATTTCTCGTCCGGCCCCTGCGCCAAGCGCCCGGGCTGGAGCCTGGAGGCCCTGGCCGGCGCGCCGCTCGGACGCTCGCACCGCTCCGCCGTCGGCAAGGCCAAGCTCAAGGAAGCGATCGACCTCACCCGCACGGTGCTGCAGGTGCCGGCCGATTACCGGATCGGCATCGTGCCGGCCTCCGACACCGGCGCCGTCGAGATGGCGATGTGGTCGATGCTGGGGCCGAGGACGGTCGAGGTCGTCGCCTGGGAGGCCTTTGGCCTCGAATGGGTCACCGACGCCCTGAAGGAACTCAAGATCGCGCCGCGCGTGCATGTCGGCGCGTACGGCATCCTGCCCGACCTCTCGGCCGTCGATACCCGGCACAACGACGTCATCTTCACCTGGAACGGCACCGCCGCCGGCGTGCGCGTGCCGAACGGCGACTGGATCGCCGCCGACCGCGAGGGCATCACCATCTGCGACGCCACCTCGGCCGCCTTCGCGATGCCGCTGGACTGGTCCAAGCTCGATGTCGTCACCTTCTCCTGGCAAAAGGTCATGGGCGGCGAGGCCGCGCACGGCATGATCGTGCTCTCCCCCCGCGCCGTCGCCCGCATCGAATCCAACGTCCCGGCCTGGCCGGTGCCGAAGGTCTTCCGGCTCGCCAAGGACGGCAAGCTGATCGAGGGCATCTTCAAGGGCGACACCATCAACACGCCCTCGATGCTCGCGGTCGAGGATTACCTCGACACCCTGAAATGGGCCGAGCGCATCGGCGGCCTCCCGGCGCTCCACGCCCGGGCCGACGCCAATGCCCGGATCATCCACGACTGGGTGGCGCGCACCCCCTGGATCGGCCACCTGGCCGCCGATGCCGGCACCTACAGCAACACCGGTGTCTGCCTCGTCGTCACCGATCCGGACATCCTCGCGCTGGGTGACGCCGTGGTGAGCGCCGTGGCGAAGGGCATCGCCGACACCCTGGACCGCGAGGGCGTCGCCTACGACATCGGTGCCTACCGGGACGCCCCGGCCGGTATCCGGATCTGGTGCGGCGGGACCGTCGAGGCCTCCGACCTTGAGGCCCTGACCCCCTGGCTCGACTGGGCCTTCGCGGCCGAGAAGGCGAAGCTCGCTCGGGCGGCCTGAAACCCGAGCGTCGTTCGCCACGCGCGACGGAGCCGGACGCCGACATGCCAGCGCCCAAGGTGCTCATCTCCGACCCCCTCTCCGAATCGGCCGTGCAGCGCCTGCGCGACCGCGGCCTCGACGTCGATTTCCGCCCCGACCTCGGCCGGGACCGCGACGCCTGCGCGGCGCTGATCGGGGCCTATGACGGCCTCGCGATCCGCTCCACCACCAAGGTCACCGCCAAGCTGCTGGCCCGCGCCCAGCGGCTGAAGGTCGTCGGGCGCGCCGGCATCGGCGTCGACAACGTCGACGTGGCGGCGGCCACCGCCCGCGGCGTCATCGTGATGAACACGCCCTTCAGCAACGCGATCACCGCCGCCGAGCACGCCATCGCGATGATGTTCGCCCTCGCCCGGCAGATCCCGCAGGCCGATGCCTCGACCCAGGCCGGCCGCTGGGAGAAGGCCCGGTTCATGGGCACCGAGCTGACGGGCAAGGTTCTGGGCATCGTCGGCTGTGGCAACATCGGCGCCGTCGTCGCCGACCGCGCCATCGGCCTGAAGCTCAAGGTGATCGCCTACGATCCCTACCTGACGCCGGAGCGCGCCGCCGAGATCGGCGTCGAGAAGCTCGACCTCGACGCGCTCCTGGCCCGGGCCGACCTGATCAGCCTGCACGTCCCCCTGACCGAGCGGACCCGCAATATCCTCTCGGCCGATGCCCTGGCTCGGGTGAAGCCGGGCGTCCGCATCGTCAACTGCGCCCGCGGCGGCCTCGTCGACGAGGTCGCGCTGCGTGCCGCCCTCGAATCCGGTCGGGTCGGCGGCGCCGCCTTCGACGTCTTCGCGACCGAGCCGGCCTACGAGAACCCGCTCTTCGGGCATCCGAACGTGGTCTGCACCCCGCATCTCGGCGCCTCGACGAACGAGGCGCAGGAGAACGTGGCCCTGCAGATCGCCGACCAGATGGCCGATTACCTGCTCAGCGGCGCCGTCGCCAACGCGGTCAACATGCCGTCGATCTCGGCCGACGAGGCGCCGCGCCTGAGGCCTTTCGTGGAACTGGCCGAGAATCTCGGCTCGTTCCTGGGCCAGCTCACCGACGCACCGATCCGCAGAATCCGGGTGACCTACGAGGGCGTGGTGGCGGAGATGAACATCCGCGCCCTCACCGCGGCCGCCGTCACCGGGGTGCTTCGCCCCGTCCTGTCGGGCATCAACATGGTCTCCGCTCCGGCGGTGGCGCGCGAGCGCGGCATCATGGTCGAGGAGGTCACCCGCGCCGGCGCGGCACCCGATTTCGGATCGGTGATCCGCATCACCGTCGAGGCGGAGGACATGCCGCGCGATGCGGCCGGCACGGTCTTCCACGACGGCAAGCCGCGCATGATCGAGATCCGCTCGATCCCGATCGACGCCGCCTTCGCCGAGCACATGCTCTACGTGCGCAACCGCGACCAGCCGGGCTTCATCGGGCGCTTCGGCAGCGTCCTGGGCGAGGCCGGCGTCAACGTGGCGACCTTCAGCCTCGGGCGCGACGCCAAGGGCGGCAACGCGATCTGCTTCTGCGCCGTCGACGCGCCGGTGAGCGACGCGGTCCTGGCCCGGATCGCCGCGATCCCGCAGGTGAAGCGCGTGCGGCCCCTGCGATTCTGAGCGGGCCGGATTCCGGAAACGCCGGGCTGCAAGCTGGCCTCCGAAGCGCATTCTGACGTAAACGCGGTCCGACGAAGAGGCCTCGGGCCTCGGCCCCGCCAGCATCCGGATCCGCCCCATGAAGATCGACGGCAAGCCCTACCGAACCATCTTCCCCGCCGAGGACGGCGCCACCGTGGCGGTGATCGACCAGACCCGCTTGCCCTTCGCCTTCGAGCTGAAGACGCTCTCGACCCTGGACGAGGCCGCCGTGGCGATCCGCACCATGGTGGTGCGCGGCGCCCCGCTCATCGGCGTCACCGCCGCCTACGGGCTCGCCCTCGGCCTGCGCGCGGATGCCTCCGAGGCCGGGGTCGACCGGGCCGTCGCGACGCTGGCCGCCACGCGCCCGACCGCGATCAACCTGCGCTGGGCCCTCGACCGCGTCGCCGCCAAGCTCCGCACGGTGCCGGAATCCGAGCGGCCCGCCTTCGCCTACGCGGAAGCCGGGCGCATCGCGGAGGAGGACGTGGAGAACTGCCACGCCATCGGCGTCCATGGCGCGCAGATCCTCGGCGAGCTTCATCGCCAGAAGGGCCGGGCGATCAACGTGCTGACCCACTGCAACGCCGGCTGGCTCGCCACCGTGGATTGGGGCACGGCCCTCGCTCCGATCTACGTGGCGCACGAGGCCGGAGTGCCGGTCCACGTCTTCGTGGACGAGACGCGCCCGCGCAACCAGGGGGCGGCCCTGACGGCCTTCGAGCTCAATGCCCACGGCATCCCGCACACCGTCATCGCCGACAATGCCGGCGGGCACCTCATGCAGCACGGCGCCATCGACGTCTGCATCGTCGGCTCGGACCGCACCACGGCCTCGGGCGACGTCTGCAACAAGATCGGCACCTACCTGAAGGCGCTGGCCGCCAGCGACAACCGGGTGCCGTTCTACGCCGCCCTGCCCTTCTCGACGATCGATTGGACGCTGCACGACGGCGTACGCGAGATTCCGATCGAGGAACGCGACGGCCGCGAGGTCACCCATCTCACCGGACGCCTGGCCGACGGCGGCTTCGCCACGGTCGAGGTGGTTTCGCCGGGAAGCCCCGTGGCGAACCCGGCCTTCGACGTGACGCCGGCCCGGCTCGTCACCGGCATCATCACCGAGCGCGGCGTCGCCCCGGCCGATGCCGAGGGGCTGCTGAGCCTCTATCCGGAGCGGCGCAGGGCCGCCTGACGCCTCAGGCCTCGGGAGCCCACTGCCAGAACACCGAGCCGGTGAAGGCGAAGACCTTTTCGCCGCGCTGGTTCACGCCGGTGTTCTGGTGGGTCGCGAGGCCCCAGCCGGGGCGCGACGCGGTCTCGCGCTTGTCGATCAGGGCGCAGCCGTAGCGGATGGTGTCGCCGGCATAGACCGGCGCGAGCCAGCGCAGGTCGCGAAAGCCCGGCGAGGGGCCGAGTTGCGGGACGGGACCGGACATCGCCGTATGGGCGACGTCGCGGCCGCGGGTGATGTGGAGCCGCTTCATCCAGGCGGCGGCCGTGTGCCAGCCGGAGGCACAGAGCGCGCCGAAATGGGTGTGGCGGGCGGCCTCGGGATCGAGGTGGAAGGCCTGCGGATCGTAGGCCCGCGCGAAGGCCGTCACGGCGTCCGGCGTGAAATGGTGCGCGCCGAGGTCCCGCACGGCGCCGATGGAAGCCGCTTCGAGGAAGGGGAGCAACTCGACGTCGTCGGACTCCTCGGGCGGCACGACCTCCTGCCGGGACACCGCCCGCGGCGGCAGCGGCGCCGCGCCGCGGCGGGGGAACATCACCGTGAAGATCTGCGTCATCACGCGCTCGCCGTCGCCGTTGAGGACGGTCATGGCGAAGCCGACGAAGCCGCGGTCAGGCTTGGTGTTCGAGACCCGGCAGGTCTCGACCCGGACCGAGATGCCGAGGCGATCGCCCGGCAGCACCGGCCTGAGCCAGCGCAGCTCGTTGATCCCGGGCGAGCCCATCGAGGTCGCGCCGCGGAAGACGTGCTCCTGCAGCAGCCGCATCCCGAACCCGGCGGTCTGCCAGCCGGAGCCGATCAGCCGGCCGACGAAGGTTGCCTTGGCGGCCTCCCGATCGAGGTGGAACGGCTGCGGGTCGAATTCCCGGGCGAAGGCGATGATCTCGGCTTCCGTCACCGTCACCGGACCACCCTCGATCACCGTACCGGGCGTGAAGTCCTCGAAGGCGATGCCGGTCATGCGGGTCCTTTCAGGCGCTGGGGATCAACGGGCCGCGGGACGGCCCGGCGATGCGGGAGCGAGGCCGCCTCCGCTTGCGTCGGATCAGTTGGCGAAGCGGAAATGCAGCACGTCGCCGTCCTGCACCACGTACTCCTTGCCCTCGAGACGGAACTTGCCGGCTTCCTTGGCGCCGGCCTCGCCCTTCAGGCTCGTGTAGTCGTTGAAGGCGATGGTCTCGGCGCGGATGAAGCCCTTCTCGAAATCCGTGTGGATCACGCCGGCGGCGGCCGGGGCCCGGGTGCCCTTCTCGATGGTCCAGGCGCGCGCTTCCTTCGGGCCGACCGTGAAGTAGGTGATGAGGCCGAGGAGTTCGTAGCCGGCCCGGATGACGCGGTTCAGGCCGGGCTCGGCGAGGCCGACGGCCTCCAGGAAGTCGCCCTGGTCGGCCAGGGGCATCACGGCGATCTCGCTCTCGATCTTGGCGGAGACCACCACGGCCTTGGCACCCTCCGCCTTGGCGCGGGCCATCACCGCCTCCGAATAGGCGTTGCCCTTGTCGGCATCGCCCTCGTCGACGTTGCAGACGTAGAGGACCGGTTTCGCCGTCATCAGGCCGAGGCTCTGGAACAGGCGCTCCTCCTCGGGCTTGCGCTGCACGAGGCGGGCGGGCTTGCCCTCGCGCAGCAGCGGCAGGGCGCGCTGGACGAGGTCGAGGGTTTCCTTGGCTTCCTTGTCGGCACCCTTGGCCTTCTTCTCCAGGGCGATGACGCGCTTCTCGAGGCTGTCGAGGTCCGCGAGCATCAACTCGGTCTCGATGGTCTCGATGTCGGCCGCCGGATCGACCTTGCCCTCGACGTGGGTCACGTCACCGTCGGTGAAGCAGCGGACCACGTGCGCGATGGCGTCGACCTCGCGGATGTTGGCGAGGAACTGGTTGCCCAGGCCCTCCCCCTTCGAGGCGCCGCGCACGAGGCCGGCGATGTCCACGAAGGTGAGCCGGGTCGGGATGATCTCCTTCGACGCGGCGATCTTCGCGAGATCGTCGAGGCGCGGGTCCGGCACCGCCACCTCACCGACATTCGGCTCGATGGTGCAGAACGGGTAATTCGCCGCCTGTGCGGCCGCCGTCTGCGTCAGCGCGTTGAAGAGGGTCGACTTGCCGACGTTCGGCAGGCCGACGATGCCGCATTTGAAGCCCATGGGTCACCTGTCCGTTCGCGGGTCTGATGGAAGCCTGCCCGCGTGAAATCCGATGTGGCCGCCGCGGTCAATCGCGCGCGTTGACCTGCTTGACGTCGTCCCAGCCGCGCCCCGCCAGGGCGAGGTGGACCTTGTTCTGGAAGCTCGCATCCTCGCCGCCCGCCAGCAGGGGCGCGTGGTCGGCGATCGCCCGGCAGAGGTCGTCGACCCAGGCCTCCTCGCCCTTGCCGAAATCATTCAGCACGTAAGCGTGCACCAGGGCCTTGTCCCCGGGATGGCCGATGCCGAGGCGGACCCGGCGATAATCGTTGCCGCATTGCGCCGTGATCGAGCGCAGCCCGTTATGGCCGGCATTGCCGCCGCCCGTCTTCACCCGCAACTTCGCCGGAGCGAGGTCGAGTTCGTCGTGCAGCACGATCACGTCGGCGAGGGCGATCTTGTAGAAGCGCTGCGCTTCCTGCACCGCGCGCCCGGATTCGTTCATGAAGGTTTGCGGCTTGAGCAGGATCGCCCGCTCGGTGCCGAGGGCGACCTCGGCGATCTCACCCTGGAACTTGCGGCGCCACGGCCCGGCGCGGTGCACGCGCGCGATCTCGTCCACGGCGAGGAAGCCGATGTTGTGGCGGTTCTTGGCGTAGCGGGAGCCGGGATTGCCGAGGCCGACGATCAGGCGCATGGCGCGAATCGATCCAGACAGGTGTTTTCGAGGGACCGCGGAGCGCGGCCCCGGAAACGGAGATGCCCCAGCCTGATGGCCGGGGCACCCGCAGGGATGGGATGAGACAGGGCTTGCGCCCCGGTCTCAATCCTCCTTCTTCTCGTCCTCGGCGGCTTCCTCGGACGCCTCTTCCTCGGCCTTCTCCTCGGCGGCCTCGGCGGACTGCGCCTCGGCGATCGCGGCCTCCTCGGCCTCGACCTCGGCGCCGAGAACGGTCGGCGGCACGATGTTGGCGATGGTGGCGTCGGGCTCACCCGTGAAGGTGGCGCCGGAGGGCAGCTTCACGTTGGTGATGTGGATGGCATCGCCGATCTCGCGACCCGTGAGGTCGACCTCGATGGCATCCGGGATCGCGTCGGGCGCGACCTCGAGGGCGAGGGTGTGGAGCACGACGTTGAGCGTGCCGCCCTTCTGCTTGATGCCGGGCGCCGCGTCCTCGTGCAGGAAGTGCACCGGAACCTCGACCGTGATCGACTGGCCGGCGACGACGCGCAGGAAATCGACGTGGATCGGCACGCCCGACACCGGATCGAGGTGGAAGTCGCGCGGGATCGCGCGGGTCTTCTTGCCGCCGGCATTGATCTCGAACAGGGTGGTCTTGAAGCCACCGGCGTAGATCAGCGTGCGGACGCGGACGAGGTCGATGGCGATGGATTGCGGGGCCTGACCGCCTCCGTAGATGACGGCGGGAACTTGACCCTGGCGACGAACGGCCCGGGCGGCCCCCTTGCCGACCCGGTCGCGTGCCACGGCCTCAAGCGTCTTGACTGCGCTCATGGCGTGATCCTTTTGAAAATGAAAATCCCGGGGAAACGCGAAAGGCCGCCCGAAACGGACGGCCATGCCCCGATCCCCGAAGCGCCCGTGCCTCCAAGGGTGTCTGGCGGGCGCTGGCGCGGCCTATACCCGCAAGCGTCGCGCGGCGCAACCGAAGTGTCTTTTCGATAGGGTGGTTTCGGATCGAACGGCCGTCCTCAGGCCATAGAGCAGGCGCGGACCCCTATCCGGGATCGCCCGCGGGCTGTGGCTGCCCGGCATGCCCGTCGACGAGAGCGGCGCCAGCGGCGAGCGCACCGGTTCCACTCAACGCTCGGCGGTTCGAATGATTCGGATGGTCCTTTCGAGACGAGAACGCTCCAATGGGAGACCTCCCATTGGAGCGCGGGTCGGAGGACGCCTGCCGTGATGCACGGGGCGGCCCGTCTCAGCGGACGGAGGCGTCGGCGGTCTCGGCGACGCTCCGCCGGGTGGCGGGGGCGCGCGGGGTCAGGGAGGGCGTCGTCGTCAGTTCGGAAGCGGGACGCACGGCGGCCGTGACGCGGGCCTGCTCCCGATACAGCGGCGGAGTGAGGAAGGTGCGATCGTCCGCCAGGGCGGTGTTGGCCAGGCTGGCCGTCGTGAGCGTCGCGAGGATGAGGGTACGGAGGGTCATGATGAAGGTCCTTGGTGTTCCGGGGGCGCGTGAGCCGTTCGGTGATCGCAATGTATTCGCACTGCACCATCATTCAAACAGATGCTTTCAATAGCCGATATCGACTGAATCAATGTTGATGAGGGGTGGCCGAGCCGGGCGTCGGGTCGGTCAGCGCGCGGGGGCGTCGAATCGGGCGCCCCAGACGTTGAGTGTCCGGCTCGCTTCGGCGGGAACGGGCTCGACGGTGCCGCCGGAGGTGTAGGCACGCTTCGGCGCGACCGGAGCGGCCGTCACGCGGGCGCCGGCACTCTCCGTCGGCAGAACGGTCTCGGCCGGATGCCGGTCGGCCGCTACGAAGGTGTGGCCCCAGGCCTGATAGGTGCGCGGCTCGGCGGCGTTGGCGTGCGCCGCGACCAGGCTGAGGCCGGCGGCGAGAACAGCGGCGAGGGTGCTTCGAACGGTCATGGTCTTTCTCCGGGATGTGAGCCTTGGATCCGGTCCGCCGTCCTGGCGGAGCGCCTCGGCCCGTTGTAATAAGGTTGATATAAACGTTTCTGGATCGAATTCCGTGCGGCGCAGCACATAGGTTGATATCAATTCTCTGAGGCGGTGTCCGAATGACGGGCTCGCCCGGGTCGCAACCGCGGATCGATCGACTATATGGTTGGTATCAACCCGATGGAGGCCGCCGCGTGGCGCGTTCACCCGATCTCACGCCCGCCGTCGCCGCCACGGTCGAGCGGGCCTGTTTCAACTTCGCGGCCCAGCGGGCGGCGCGCGCGATCGGGCGCCGGTACGATGCCGTCCTGCGACCGACGGGTCTGTCGAACTGGCAGTTCACCCTGCTGATGATGCTGGTGCGCGACGAGGCGCCCACGGTCACCGCCCTGGCGCAGCATCTGGCCTCCGATCGGACGACCGTCACGGCGAACCTGAAGCCGCTGGAGCGCCGCGGGCTCCTGGCGATCCGACCCGACGCGGACGACCGCCGCGTCAGGCGCATCGTGCTGACGGACGAGGGTCGGCACCTGCTGAGCGAGGCCTACCCGCTTTGGCAGGCGGCCCAGGCGGCCTGCGGGAAACAACTCGCCGGCGTCGGACAGGACACCTTCCGATCCGCGGCCGCCGCCCTTTCCGGCTGACGCCGAGGGGATCGCGCCCCGGCAACGCGATCGAACTCATCAGCGACTTCGAAACCATAGGACCGGATCGCCGGCGCTCGCGCCGGATATCCGGCCCGCTGCCGACGGCTCGTTCACCCTCCCTGCCCTAGCCTTCGGCCTCGGCGAGGGATGGATTCGATGACGCGACCGATCGTGTGGGCGCTCGGAGTGACGGCGGCGGCGGCGATCTGGGCTGTCGGCCTGGCGGATCGATTCCAGCGTCCGGCCCCGGAGCAGGCCGCGGTCGCGACGCCGCTGGCGGAGCGTTCGCCGCCCTCACTGCTCCGCAGCGGCCCGAGCACCATGACGCTCTTCGCCGATGCGCAGGGACATTTCTCCACCGACGTCACGGTCGACGGGCAGCGCCTGCGCATGCTGGTCGATACCGGGGCGACGACCTGCGCCTTCACCTACGAGGATGCCGAGCGCGCCGGGCTGCGGGTGAGCGAACGCGATTTCCGCGTTCCGGTCCAAACCGCCAACGGAATCGCCATGGCGGCGGCGATCCGGATTCCCGAGATGCGGATCGGCACCATCACCGTCCAGGGCGTCAACGGCATGGTGATGCCGCGCGGGCGGCTCTCCACCAGCCTCCTCGGCATGTCGTTCCTGAAGCGCCTGAACGAATTCAGCATGAATGGCGGCCGCCTCACCCTGCGCGGATGACACCCGGACCGGTGCGATCGAGCCCGGCCTCCCGGCGGCCGGCCCACGGGACCCCGGCCCTCGGCACCGGATCCACGGAAGCCGTCCTCAGCCGCCGTGGCCGCTCGCGGCCTTGAGCCGGTACAAGGCCTCCAGGGCCTCGCGCGGCGTCAGAGCGTCAGGATCGATGGCGTCGAGGGCGAGCCGCAAGGTGTCGTCGGGCGCCTCGGGGGCCGGCTCCGGCATCGGCGGCGGCGCGAGGTTGGCAAAGAGCGGCAAGTCGTCGATGCGGGGGCGAGACGGGCGGTCGCGCTCGGCCTTCTCCAGATGCTTCAGGATCGATCCCGCCCGCGCGATGACGCCGGCCGGCAGGCCTGCGAGCCGTGCCACCTGCAGCCCGTAGGAGCGCTCGGCCACGCCCGGCACCACCTCGTGCAAGAAGACGACCTCGCCCTTGTGCTCGGCCACCCGCAAGGTCGCGTTGTCGAGATGGGACAGACGCTGCCCGAGCGCGGTGAGCTCGTGGAAGTGGGTCGCGAACAGGGCGCGGCAGCAGTTCTGCTCGTGAAGGTGCTCCAGGCAGGCCCAGGCGATGGAGAGACCGTCGAAGGTGGCGGTGCCGCGACCGATCTCGTCGAGGATGACGAGGGAGCGCCGGGTCGCCTGATTCAGGATCGCGGCGGTCTCGACCATCTCCACCATGAAGGTCGATTGCCCGCGTGCGAGGTCGTCGGCCGCCCCGACGCGGGAGAACAGCCGGTCGACGAGGCCGAGGCGAACGCGGGTCGCGGGAACGAAGGCGCCGATCTGCGCCAGGACGGCGATCAGCGCATTCTGGCGTAGGAAGGTCGACTTGCCGCCCATGTTGGGGCCCGTGACGAGGCGGATGCGCCCGCGCCCCTCCCCCGACAGGTCGCAATCGTTGGCGATGAAGGGAGCCCCGGACAGCCGCAGGGCCGCCTCCACCACCGGGTGGCGCCCGCCCTCGACCACGAAGGCGTAGCTCTCGTCGACCACCGGCCGGCGCCAGTCGCGCTCGACGGCCAGCTCGGCATGGGACGCGGCCACGTCGAGGCCGGCCAGCGCCTCCGCCACCTCCGCGATGGCGGTCGCCTGCGCCAGGACCCGCCCCGCGAGGGCGTCGAACACCGCGCTCTCCAGGGCGAGGGCCCGGTCGGTCGCGCCCGAGATCCGGCTCTCGAGCTGGCCGAGCTCCACGCTGGTGAAGCGCATCGCGTCGACCATGGTCTGGCGATGGATGAAGGTCTCGCGCATCACGCCCTTGAGGCAGGCCTCCCCAACGCCCTGCGGCACCTCGATGTAGTAGCCGAGCATGTTGTTGTGCTTGATCCGCAGGGTGCGGCAGCCGGTCTCCTCGGCGTAGCGCGCCTGCAGGGCGGCGATGACCTTGCGCGAATCCTGTCCGAGCAGGCGGCTCTCGTCGATCTCGGCATCGTAGCCCGCCCGCACGAAGCCGCCGTCCTGGCGCTTCAGGGGCAGGTCGTCGGCCAGGGAGGCGCGGAGTTCCGCGACCAGGGCGCGGTCCACCGCCCCCAGCCGGGTCGTGGCGGCCACGAGATCCTCCGGCAGGCGTTCCAGGGCCGCGCAGCGTTCCGCGAGGTCCTGCGCCGCGTCGAGGCCGTCGCGCAGGGCCGCGAGGTCGCGCGGTCCACCCCGTCCGAGGGCGAGACGCGAGAGGGCGCGGGCGAGGTCCGGCGCCCGGGCGAGGCTGTCGCGGAAGGCCGCGCGGGTGGCGGCGTCGTCGGCCAGGAACTCCACCGCCGCGTGCCGGTGGCGGATCGCTTCGAGGTCGGTCAGGGGGCCGGCGAGGTGCTCGGCGAGGAGGCGCGCCCCACCCGCCGAGACGGTCCGGTCGATGGCGTCCAGCAGGCTGCCCCGGCGTTCGCCGGAGAGGGTCCGGGTCAGTTCGAGATTGGCCCGGGTGGATGCGTCGATCGAGAGGGTTGCCCCAGAGCTCTCCCGCGTCGGCGGCGAGAGCGTCGGGCGCGCACCGATCTGCGTGCGCTCGATGTAGAGCAGGGCCGCCCCGGCGGCGGCGATCTCGGCCCGGCCAAACTGCCCGAAGCCCTCCAGGGTGGTGACGCCGAACTGCGCCTTGATCCGTCGCTCGGCCGCCGCCGGCTCGAGTTCGCCCTGGGCCAGCGGCGTCACGGGTGCCGGGCATTCGCGCCAGAGCCGCGCCAGGGCCGGGTCGGCATGGATCGCCTCCGACAGGACGATCTCGCGCGGATCGTGGCGGGCGATGGCCGAGCCCAGTTCGGCCGCCGGGATTTCGCTCAGGGAAAAGCGCCCTGTGGAGATGTCGACCGCGGCCAGTCCGTAGACGGAGGCGGTCTCGCCGGCCTTGCGCCGGCCGATCGCCAGCAGGACGTTGGCGCGGGCAGGATCGAGGAGGCGATCCTCGGTGATGGTGCCGGGCGTGACGAGGCGGACCACCTCGCGCCGGACGACGGATTTCGGCCCCCGCTTCTTCGCCTCGGCCGGATCCTCCGTCTGCGCGCAGACGGCGACGCGGTGGCCGAGGGCGATGAGGCGGCTGAGATAGTCGTCGGCGCGGTCCACCGGAACGCCGCACATGGGGATGTCGGCCCCCCCGTGCTTACCGCGCTTCGTGAGCACGATCCCGAGGGCGCGCGAGGCGATCTCCGCATCCTCGAAGAACAGCTCGTAGAAGTCACCCATCCGATAGAACAGCAGGCAGTCGGTATTGGCGGCCTTGATCTCGATGTACTGCGCCATCATCGGCGTGGCGCCGGCCGTGTCGAGGACGGCAGCGCTGGTGGTGTAGTCCGAGGGGGCGGAACCGGTCTTGGCGACGGAGCGGGCGGGACGCTGTGACATGGCCCCAGCATAGCAGAGCGGCCGCCCGAGGATCAGCGCGGCGGTGCGTCTGGCCTGGGGAGAAACACGGGCGAGGCCTCACATCCGAACGCGGAAGGGGCCGGCATGCCCAGCATGCCGGCCCCCGATCGACACGGGCCGCGAGGGCCGCGAACGGCGATCAGTAGCGCGGGCCGCCCGAGGTGTTGCCCTTCTGCTGCTGGTAGCCGGGCTGCGACGGGTTGCGGGAGTTCGGATCGCTCATCATGCGCGAGCGCGGCATGCGGTGCATGCGGCGGTGATGACGATGGTGGCGCATGCCACGGTGGTGCCGGTGGTAGGCCACCTGATCGATGCCCTGGTCACCGGCCACGGCGACGGCAGGCGCCGGCATCACGGGAGCGGCCGACGCAGATGTCAGTCCGATGGCGCCAAGCAGGGTGCTGGCGGCCAGAGCGATCGCAAGTTTCGTCATGAGTTCCATCTTCCGTCGACGCGCCGGTTGCGCATCCAGCCAACAAGTTCTTCGTAGTGAATCCGTTCCCATTTCGGAGCCGGAGCAGGTTGGATTCAGTCGCGGGGACTCGGCACATGGCAAAGACATCGGAAATCGAACGCCGCATGCCCGGCTGAACAGACGTCGGCCTCCCGCACAAGCCCGTGCGCAGGCGTCAGGCCGGGCCTGGACCCGGACCTTGCCTGCCGCCGCCGATGCCGGCCGGAAATCTTCTCCGGGCCGGCCCGAACCAGGATCGGGCGCGATGGCGTCACGGGTGCCCATCGGATGGATCGACCGCGAGACGGGCTGCCTCACGGCACCGGCCGGCGACCGGCGCATTCATTGCCTCGGGCGCCGGACGCTCTGTATGAGCATTGCTCGCGTGCCGTCGCCGGCGCACCGGCGATGCGCCTCGATCCCAGCCCGTCTGCGAGGCGGGATCATGCCCTGGAAGGAAACCTCCATGTCCTGGACCGTCCACTGGAGCGAGCCCGTCGAACCCGGTCTGATGGAAGAGGACATCACGCCCCACGTCTACCTCGCCCTGCGCGGCGAGGAGGAGGCGCTGGCCGTGGCAGGGGAGTTCCTGGAAAAGGGGCTGATCGTCTGGTCGATCCGGCGGGACCACGGGATCCTGGAGATGGACCGACACCGGGTCTTCCACCATTTCAATCCGCTGACCTCCTAGGGTCGCGGATTTCGGCGCCGCGCATCGGCCGGGATCTCGCGGATCGGCGCGGATCGCAGGGTACGCTTTTGTCCGACCCCTGGTGATAAAAGTCTGACGTTTGGTACCCTTACCTGAACGTCCGAGAAGGGTGAAACCGGACATCGGTCTTTGGTGGGTGATGTCGGGGTTGCTTGGCAGGTCGCGCAGCCCGCAACGCCGTAAAGGAGCGATCTGTGGGTGCGTTCTTTGTCCGCTACAGGTGGCTGACGGCCGCGCTCGTCATCGTCCTAGCCTTCGTGATCATCTTCGGCATCTGGTCGCAATGGATCAGTGCCACGCCCTTGGACGCCCCTCTCCCCATGTCGCTACCCGGTCGGGTTGAGACGGAAGTGCGCGTCCGGCTAGCCTGCCCGCACCGCCTCAACCTCTACCTCTCCAGCAAGACGCGCACGCGCGAGGAGATGAGGCGTCTTGTCGGGGAATACGGAACGGCCGAGGGAGTAGAAATCCCGCTCCGATGGTCCTTCCGCGACGCGACCGGGCGTGTCGTGGTCTCCGGCGAGGCGAAGAACGAGGGGAGCGATGGACACGATGGAGAGGGCTTCTACCGCTCGGCGAGCGGGTGGCTTCCTCTCCCTCCTGGACGATACCGGCTAGACGCGGGCTTGACGGACGAGGTGATAGGATTGGAAGGCGTTTCCGTCCGGATGAACTTCCGATGTCAGCCCAAAAGTTCAGCTGGGTGGCAAACCGATCTGCTTTTCTTCGGCTCGATCACCTGGCTTCTCGCCTGGCCACTGGCGGTGGGACTGGCTTTGCTGCTGGTGGCTCTGGCAGTCCTTGAGCGAGTGCGTGCACGGGCGGGGTGATTGCGGGACGGTGCACCGAGGCCAACTTCCTGTTAGAGGCAGGAGCAGGCTCAGGAGGTGTCATCCGGTATATTCCAACCACCAGCCGCCGAAGCTTCGCTCGCAGCGGACGTGCTTCGCCGAACCCGGCGCGGCCGGAATCCGGCGCTTCGCTCAGAACGCGTTGGTTCGGCGCGTGATTTCGGCCAGGACGGTGCGCACGAGGATCTGGATGTCGAGGCGCAGGC
>NZ_CEEDBN010000022.1:0-58987 GCF_979253015.1 Methylobacterium sp. AC433
ACGCGCCTCAAGACCATCACGACCCGCTGGCCCACCGGTATCCGCGCCGGGGCTGATTTCGTCATGCCCACGATGGAATAGGACTGCATCGTTGTCGACCGGTGCGCTCCGGCGCCGATCGTGTCCAGGCCCATCGCGCGAGTACGCAGTGCCGATCACCTTATCGGCTGAATCAAATCTGCCGAGGATCAAGCCGGTGTTCACAGCCTGACGACCAATACCCATTCGCGAAGGACTGGTTCCGGGCGTAGAACGGACAGACGGGTTTCGACCCGATCACGCCGTAGGAGCGTGTTGGCTGGACACTTGAAATCGGACGCTCACGGCGTAGCAGGCATGCGGCTTTGTCGTAGAGCGAATTTTTAGATCCAAGCCTTTCAGTGGCCGTCAGGTGTGCTGGAGAATGTAGAGCCGGAGAGCCCCGGCGGCATTTAGCATGTGGGCGCGCATGCGCTTAGCGGCAGCATCACCGTCGCCCTCCATAATCGCTGCGAGGATCTCGCCGTGTTCGAGGTGCGAGCTGTGGATGCGTTCCCCGTGGCGAAGCTGTGTACGCCGAAAGGCTGACAGCCGCGTGCGGATTGCGACCGCCTGCTCTGCGAGAAAGCCGTTGTGCGTGCTCTGATAGAGCGTCTCGTGGAAGGCCCGGTTAAGCCCATCATAGACGTCGTAATCCCCGTCCCGGGCGGCCGGAAACGATTGCCGGTGCAGGTCCATGAGGGTGCTGAGTTCGAGGGGCTGGATGCGGTGCGTCGCCATGCGGACGCACATGGCCTCGATCTCCGCCGTCGCCTCGAACATCTCCATGATCCGATCGGGAGTGATCGGCGTGACGACGACGCCGCGGCGCGGACAAACCTCTACGAGGCCGCTAAGCGCGAGTTGCCGAAGGGCTTCACGCACGGGCGTCCGCGAGGCTCCGAACTGCTCGGCGATCTGCTGTTCGTCGATCGTTGTGCCGGCAGCGAGCGTCCCGGACGCGATCTCGTCCGTCAACACATTGCGAATGCGGTCTGAGAGGAGTTCGCGCGCCTCGACCTGGCTCTTCATGAAGTGCTCGTAATGATGGGCATATGCTTTGGATTGACGTGCTCGTTCATCGGAAACGGCCTTTCTGACGGGAGGGAAACCGGCCGGCGCGGGCTCGGCGCGGGGTACGCAACGAAGGGGGGAGGGGGGTCAGCGCCGCTTTGGCAGGCGCTTGAAGCTGCTTTGACGCTCCACCTGCGGGGCCGCCTTGGCCTTCGCTAGGTCACGCGAGAAGTGCGGAAAGAGCGACAGCGCCTCGCGCAGATGATCCACGTTGACCGTCCGGCTACCAGCCGCCTCGGCGACGGCACGGGCGATGGGCAGCACCTTGCCGATGCCGTCCGCGTGATGGGTCTCGGCGAGGGTGCGGCACAGCCGGAGCGCTTCCGGGTCCTCGACGGCATACTGGCCAGCGAGTAGGTCCGCGTCCGCGTCGAGGATGCAATCGATCTCTTCCCGGATCGGCAGGCGCCTAGCGATCTGCCGGATGGCGGCCTTCTGCGAGTTGACGAATTTCAGCACCTCGTCGTTGCCGAGGAACAGCATCTGGACGTGGGCCTGCTCGCTGATCGCCAACAGGTCGCGCGCCACGCGGTCGGCAAGGTTCTGTGCCTCGTCGAACAGTAGGACGGGAAATTCGCTGGCTCGGCTGCACAGGAGCTTCATCGTCGCAGTGACGCTGTACATGGTGCCCACACCGACGTGAGGAGCGACCTCCTCCAGCAGCGCCATGGTCGAGTTGCCCATCACGCCGGTGACGGTCACGAGGCCAACGGGCGGCCCTTCCATCGTGCCCGAGCGGCGGACCGCCTCCTCCAACGCACGCGTCTTACCGACGCCAGGCGCCCCGGTGATGAGCCCGTTATGTCCGAACCTTACACAGCGATCGATCGTGTCGAGCACGACACGGGCCGCCGAGGTCATGACGAACGGGGTGTCCCGGCTGGCGTGAGCCTGACGGCGGGCTGCGAACGCCTCTTTCTGGGCGGCTTCGGCCGCGCGCTTTGCAGCGATCTCCGCACGCTTCTGTGCGATCCGCTCCTGACACAGGCGCTCTTCGCGCTCTTCCTCCTCGCGCTGCAATCTATCCGCGAGGATGCCGCGCTGGACGCTGAGGGGAAGGTGGGCGTACTTGGGATCGAGCATGGGGGTGAGGTCGTTCATCACAAGCCTCTGGCGCGTTCGATGCGTTCCAAGGTGGCCCTAAGCTTGGCCTGTTTCTCCTCGCGGTCGTGGTTGCGCCGCTCGGTCGGGCTTTCCATGATGCGCCGGCCGATCTCGGCGCGGTCTCCACCTAGCTCGATCGTGCCCTTGCTCGCCGGCACCGGCGGCGCGGACTGACGGCGACCGGAGGCGACCATCTCAGCCACCACATCGATGCGATTAAGGTCGGCCGCTTCCGACCGGATCGCGTCGCGAGCCACACCCTTGCGGCGGGCGGCCTCGGCGGCCCCGGCCGGATCGAGACGGGAATAAACCTGATCGGGGCGGGCGATGCCGATCAGCGCGCCCTTAACCGTAAACACCGGCACGGCTGGCCAGCACAGGTACTTCGGCAGGCGAATGCAGACCCTGTCGCCGGTGTGGCGGGCCAGCTCGTCGCAGTAGAACCATTCTCCGCCGACGGTAATCTTGCCGTCCCGAACCGTGCGCGTGGCCTCGTCCGAGAAAGCCATCATCAGGGCCAGGTCGTTCACGTCTGTGCGCTGCCAGCCGGCAGCGACCGCCTTCGCGTAGACTTGCTCTGGCGAGCGGTCGTCGAGTTCGCCGGTCTGCCGCTGCGTGTTGTAGAAGTTGAGCAGTCCAACGAAGTCGTTGGCGAAGTTGTCGAAGCTGCCGTTGAAAGGGGAGGGCGCTTTGCCGAGGTTCGCCCGCCGGGAGTTCATGCGGTCGCCGCCGATGTAGCCAGTCATCGGTGAGAGGATCTTCTGCTCGATGACGCGGAACGCCCCTTCAAGGATACCCTTGGCTGCCGCGTTGTAGGCGGTCGCCCGGATCAGCGCCCTGCCCCGGCCGAAGTCCTCGTAGTCCAGGCCGGCGAGCTTCAAGGCATCCGGCAGGAACTTGGCAAAGCCGTACTCGGAGCCGTTGTCGAGGTAGAGCTTCGCCGGCATGCCCCAGCACGGGTCCTGCGTCATAGCGATGAAGCTATCGATGACGTCGCTGTTGCGGATCGCCGTGCCGGGCTCGCACAGCACGAGGTCTATGCGCACGCGCCGGGTGCTGGCATCGAGCCAGGAGATGCCTTTGGGCGTCGCCAGCGTGCCGTTTGGGCGGGCGACATAGACATCGAAATGGTGGACATCGCCGTAGACGAGTTCCATCGGCGCGAACCCGGCCGAGGTTAGGCGGACGCGCGGGCGCTGATCGTCCCACGCCTTGATGTCTGTGCGGTACTGATGGACGCGCCGGGCGCTCCGGCCGGCCTCGACGACGCCTTTGGGCAGTTCGCAAGCTGGCATGATCTCGCCGGAGGTGCCGCTGATCCCGGCTTTGAGGGTGAGGTCGGCAAGGTATTCGCCGGCAAGGCGCTGGACGACACTGTAGGCCGCCCCGCCGCCCCATAGGTCGCGAATGTGCTGCCGGACCTTGCGGGCGATCTCGGCGCGCAGAGCATCATCCAAGCCGGCGGTAGCAGCGTCCCAACGCTTGGTGAGGATCAGCCGGCTCTCCGGCTTCGTCTCACGGCGCTTGCGCATCAGCGCCTTCAGGCCGCCGGCCGTCGCCTTGCTGACCTTGCGTTCGATGTCCCGTAGGCTCGGTGTGAACCATACACCGTGCGGGCTGCAAACCTCAGCACCAGCCAGCGCCTCCATCGCGGAGCGTCGCTCACGTGAGCCCTTCCGGTGCGTCAGAGCGGGCCAGAGGAAATGGGCCCACCACTCGGCCGCTTGAACGGCCTTTACTGACGGGTTCAACTGCCCTTCAACAGGCGTTTGCACGGTCTGAAGGCGGAGCTGAAGTGCCGGGGGGAGGGTGGTTGCGAGGACCCTCCACGAAGCCCCGGCCCTCCCTCCCCGTCCGTGGCAGACGCGAACCGTCAGACAAGAGCCCCGCCACAGTTGTGCTTTTCCCGAGGCGATCCGAGCAAAGGCGTGCCGAACCTTGCGTTCAGAAATCCCAGCGGCCTGAGCTACTTCGGCGGCGCTGACCCAACCATCCATGTCAGGCAGCCGTATCCAGGACGTCCCGAATAATTTGGGCCCTGATGGCTACAGCTTTGCGGCCTAGAGACCGCCCCTTGAGCGCTTTGTAGGCGAGCTGACGACAGATGCCGCGGTTCTTGAGGTACGTGTTGAGGGAACTGCCTCGCGAAATAAGGACCGAACGCACCCGCACATACTCGGCCTCATAGGCTTGCGCGGTATCGTGCAACACGATGTCCATGATAGGCTCCGACGATGTAGCCGAAACGGAAACACTCCTGTAGCCAATATGTCAACTTCATTCGATCGAGACCCATCGGTTCCGCCTAGCACACAGGCGCAGAAGCTTAATGCTGCCGACGTACTTGATAGGATGAAAGAGATCTATGGAGTTGATACAGATACCGCACTAGCTGATGCGCTGCATACTACCAGACAAAATGTATCAAAGTGGAGATCGCGAAACTCCATCCCGTATGCTGAGGCGGTAGCTGCCTCGTACATGCGGAACGTCTCAATAGATTATATTTTAATGGGTCGTGGCGGCACAGAACGAGGGCAGGGGGCAGTTCAAGAACTAGATATAGGACTTCTCCGAGCGATACTTCTCAGTTTTCTGGCCTTTGATTGCATCAAGATCATAGGCGGAGATACAGTTTCCGAATTGAATGAAATGGCTAAAGCCATAGCGTTCCGATACAAGCGGGCAGCTGAGGCGGCCCAACACCTTCAGCACAACGACGGCCTCGATGCTGAGACAGCCCGCGCTGTAGCCGTTGCGGCAACTAAACTCATCTCCTCCGACGGGACTTTGTTTGGCCCGCGCCTCAACCCTGTTGACCAAAGCGCCGACGATTGAGTCGCCTGATAGCTACTGGGGTCCGCAATAGGGTCCGCAATCGACGATCGCTTGCCGACAAGGTCCGCAAGAATGTGTTTTGTTTCAGAGCGTTACGCATAATTGGCGACTTCTCTCTTGGTTGCCTAGGGCCCGCAATGCTGCTGGCACAAGCCTGTGTGTTTGCACGCTTTTTCGCGATCACCGCCAATTATCGACGACAAGCACGCTGCCAACTTCGCCGCGCCGCCCCAGGACCCCGGTCCGGCCCCCGAAACGCCGTTCGCATAAGATATATTATGGAACCTGAGGGCGCAGATCCGGGGCAGGGGACCCGTGCTCACGAACGGTTCACCCATTCCCGTCACGGCGTATTCATGCAATCTCCACACCGCCGATTCACGCAACCGACAGTTCCCGGGTACGGAACGGCCACCGTTGGTGCTAAACCGCTGGCGGATGTCACAATTCCTCCCCATAATACATGATACCGGGCGCCGTCCGAGCGGATGCCCGCCCGAATCGATCCTCTCCAGAGCGAACGCGATGCCGATTTTTGCGCGCCCTTCCGCAGCCTTGAGCCTGGCCATGCTGGCCCTCGGATCCGTCTCGCTCGCCGCCGGCCTGCCGGCCCGGGCGCAGGCCGAGCCGCAGCGGACCGCCCTGGTGCAGCAGCCCCAGGCCGCCGCGGCGGAGCCTTCGGCCCGACCGGTCGTCCGGACGGCGATCCCGCGCCGGGCGCTCGCCCGCCTTCCCCGCCTCGCCGGCCTCATCGCCCAGGGCCAGGCCATCCGCATCGTGGCCTTCGGCTCGTCCTCGACCGAGGGCTCCGGCGCCTCCTCGCCGGCCACCACCTACCCGGCCCAGCTCCAGCGCGACCTCGCGGCCCGGCTGAGCGTGACGGGTGCGGAGCATTCCTCCGTCACGGTGCTGAACCGCGGCAAGGGCGGCGACGATTCCGAGGCCATGGCCCGGCGGCTGGAGCACGACGTGCTCGCCGACAAGCCGGACCTCGTGATCTGGCAGACCGGCAGCAACGACCCGATGAGCGGCGTCAGCGTCGAGCGCTTCGCCGAGCTCACCCGGGCCGGCATCCTCGCCATGCGGGCCACCGGGGCCGACGTGGTCCTGATGGACCAGCAATGGTGCAAGAAGCTCTCGACCACCGACGGGGCCGAGGCCTACGGCGCCGCCCTGCACGCCATCGCCACCGAACTCAACGTGCCGGTGATCCGGCGCAACGCGATGATGCGGGCCTGGGCCGCGCAGGGGCTGCTGACCCCGACCCAGATGATCGGCCCCGACGGGCTGCACATGACCGATGCCGGCTACGACCGCCTGGCCCGGGCCGCCACCGCGCAGCTCCTGGCCAATGCGGGCCTGCCGCAGGATGCCGGCGCCCAGAACTGAGGCCGGACCGGGGAGGCGGCCGGGCCGCCCTCCTCCGCGCGCCGCTCACGGATCCAGCGTGACGCTCAGGCCGTCATAGGCCGGCACGACGTTCGGCGGCAGCTTGGCCGCCAGGGTCGCGTAGTCGAGATCCGTGTGCAGGTTCGTCAGGATGGCCCGGCGCGGGCGCACCGTCTCGATCAGCGCCAGGGCATCCGAGACCGAGTAGTGCGTCGGGTGCGGGGTCTCCCGCAGGGCGTCGATGATCAGCAGGTCGAGGCCGTGCAGCCGCGCCTGCGACGCCTCCGGCATCAGGCTGACGTCGGGCGCGTAGGCCGCCGGGCCGAAGCGGAAGCCGAGGGCCGCCTCGTTGCCGTGCTCCATGCCGAAGGGCAGGGCCGTGACCGCGCCGCCCGGCCCCTCCACCACCGTCGTCTCCCCGTCCGCCAGGTCGTGCATGTCGAGGATCGGCGGATACTCGCTGCCGGGGGGCGTCTCGAAACAGTAGCCGAACCGCGCCTCCAGGAGGCTGCGCGTCCGGGCATCGGCGAAGACCGGGATGCGCCGGCGCATGTGGATCACCAGGGCGCGCACGTCGTCGATGCCGTGGGTGTGGTCGGCATGGGCGTGGGTGAACAGGATCGCGTCGAGGCGCTGGACCGCCGCGTCGAGCAATTGCTCGCGCAGGTCCGGCGCGGTGTCGACGAGGAGGGTGGTGGCCGTCCCGGCATCGCCCTGCCGTTCCACCAGGAGCGAGCAGCGCCGGCGCCGGTTGCGCGCCTCCCGGGGGTCGCAGGCGCCCCAGCCGTAGCCCACGCGGGGCACCCCGCCGGATGAGCCGCAGCCGAGGATCGTCAATCGCAATGCGCCCATCGGCACCTCCGCCCCGTTGGTACCGGAGGGGGCCTGGGCCTGTCACGCCCGATCCGGCCCCCCTCCCCGGCTCAGGTCGCGGCCTTGTGGAACAGGCGGTGGAAATTGGCCGTCGTCAGCGCGGCGAAGTCGGCCACATCCATCTCGAGGGTCTGGGCGAGGGAGCGGGCGGTGTCCGCCGTGTAGGCCGGCTCGTTGGTGCGGCCGCGATGCGGCTCGGGCGCCAGGAAGGGGGCGTCGGTCTCCACCAGGAGCCGGTCGGGCGGCACCGACCGGGCGATCGCCCGCAGGTCGTGGGAGCGCCGGAAGGTGACGATGCCGGAGAAGGACACGCAGAAGCCGAGTTCGACGCCGACCTCGGCGAGGCGCGCGCCCGACGAGAAGCAGTGCAGGACGGCCGTGAAGGCGCCGCGCGCCATCTCGTCGACCAGGATGGCCTCCATCTCCGCATCGGCGTCGCGGGAATGGATGACCAGCGGCAGGCCGGTCTCGCGGGCGGCCGCGATGTGGCGGCGGAAGACCCGCTCCTGCACCGCCTCGGGGGCGGCGTTGTCGTAGTGGAAGTCGAGGCCCGACTCGCCGATGCCGACGCAGCGGGGGTGGTGCGTGCGCGCCACGATGGCCTCGGTCGGCACGTTGGGCTCCTCGCCCGCCCCGTCCGGGTGGGTGCCGACGGTGTGCCAGATCTCCGGGTTGGCCTCGGACAGGGCCTCGTAGGTCCGGGCCCTGGCGACCCGCGTGGAGATGGTCAGCATCCGGGTCACGCCGGCGGCGCGGGCCCGGGCGATGACATTGGGCAGATCCTCCGAAAAATTCGGAAAATCGAGGTGGCAGTGGCTGTCGACCAGCATGAGGGGAGACTCGGGATTCCTGGAAGTTTCAGAGCCGGCGGCCGCTCGGACCGCGGGAGAGCCGGGCCTCAGCCCGCGCCGTCCTTTGCCCTGACGTAGCTCTTCAGCACGGCGTTGATCTGGGATTGGTAGCCTTTACCGAGACTTCGGAAATGCCGCAGCACCTCCAAATCGAGGCGCAGCGTGATCTGCTCCTTGGTCTCGGGCTTGGCAACCGGCAGCATGTCCCAGAAGCCGGGGGGGATTGCGCCCGCATCCGGATCCTGCGCAGCGCGGCGCGCGGCCTCGTCGTCGCTCATCGCCTTGAAAGTCGTGCTCAGAGGCTCGGCGGGGGGCATGGCATCAAGGCTGTCAAACCGCACCGTCGTCGTGGAGTCGGAGATCTTGGTGTCAGAGATCTCCGATCCGGAAATCTCGGGCCTGGATGTAGACTTCGCGTTCATGCCGTCCTGCCTTCCATGCCGAGATGATCCGGATATCGTCCCCGCGCGGGGTATGGATCACGCAGGGCACGCTCCCGTCGTACTCCCCGAGGCTGATGAAGCGCGGCTCGCCATAGGAGCGCCGCCGGTCCTCACAGGTCAGTACAAACCCGCGAAAGACCTCGTCGGCCTGTCGGAATCCGATCCGGTGCTTGACCTGATTGGCCGCATCCTTGTCCGGGTCCCATTGAAAGCCCATTCCGTACCGTCGTTACGAAACGTAGTGCGCGGAAGCTCGCATGACCAGCCCTCAGGTCGAAGACGCCTCCGGCTCGACGAAGCGCGGGAACAGGCCGACGGGGGCGGGGAGCGGCGTACCGGGCACGAGGCGGCCACCCTCCCCCACATCGGTCAGGCGGCGCCTGTCCGCCGGAACGGCGAGGAGGTCGAGGAGCCTGGCGCCGGAGCCCGGCATGAAGGGCTGCACCAGGATGCCGATGGCCCGCAGGGTCTCGGCCACGACGTAGAGCGAGGCCGCCATCCGGGCCGGATCGGATTTCCGCAGCACCCAGGGCTTCTGCGCGTCGAAGTAGCGGTCGGCGGCGGTGATCACGGCCCAGATCTCGGCCAGCGCCGTGTGCAGGGCGAGCTTGTCCATCGCCGCCCGCACGGTGGCGGGCAGCGCGTCGGCCAGGGCCAGCAGCGCCCGGTCGTCCTCCGTGAGGACGCCGTGCTCGGGAACCGTCCCGGACAGGTTCTTGGCGATCATCGAGAGCGAGCGCTGGGCGAGGTTGCCGAGGCCGTTCGAGAGGTCCGCTGTGTAGCGGGTGATGATCGCCTCGTGGCTGTAGTTGCCGTCGCCGCCGAAGGGCACCTCGCGCAGCACGAAGTGGCGCACCGCGTCGACCCCGTAGGTCGCGATCAGGTCCATCGGGTCGACGACGTTGCCGAGCGACTTCGACATCTTCTCACCCTTGGAGAGCAGGAAGCCGTGGCCGAAGACGCGCTTGGGCAGGGCCAGGCCGGCCGACATCAGGAAGGCCGGCCAGTACACCGCGTGGAAGCGGACGATGTCCTTGCCGATGACGTGCAGGTCCATCGGCCAGAATGCCCGGCGTGGATCGGCGTCGTCGGGAAAGCCCGTGACGGTGAGGTAGTTCGTCAGCGCGTCGACCCAGACATACATGACGTGGTCGGGATGGCCCGGCACCGGCACGCCCCAGTCGAAATTGGTGCGGCTCACCGAGAAGTCCTTGAGGCCGGAGCGGACGAAGCTCGCGACCTCGTTGCGCCGGGTCTCGGGGCCGATGAAGTCTGCTTGCGCCTCGTAGAGGGCGAGGAGCCGATCCTGGTAGGCCGAGAGCCGGAACAGGAAGTTCTCCTCCTCCATCCAGGTCACCGGCGTGCCGGTGGCCTTGGCCACGGGGACGCCGTCGGGACCAGTCTCGAGCTCGTCCTCGGCGTAGTAGGCCTCGTCGCGCACCGAGTACCAGCCGGCATATTTCGACAGGTAGAGGTCGCCGTTGGCCTCCATCCGGCGCCACAATTCCTGGGCGGCGGCATAGTGCTCGGGCTCGGTGGTGCGGATGAAGCGGTCGTGGCTGCAGCCCAGGGCCTCGGCCATGGCGCGGAAGCGCGCGGACATGTCGTCGACGAGTTCGCGCGGGGTGATCCCCGCCTTGGCGGCCGTCTGCTGGATCTTGACGCCGTGCTCGTCGGTGCCCGTGGAGAACAGCACGTCGTAGCCGTCGAGGCGCTTGAAGCGGGCGATCGCGTCCGTGGCGATCACCTCGTAGGCGTGGCCGATATGCGGCGCGCCGTTGGGATAGGAGATCGCGGTGGAGAGACCGAAGGTCTTCGCGGTTGCCGGGTTGGTGGCGGTCACGTCGAGGGATTCCCCGGATGCAGGGTTCACAGGATCAGGCCCCGGAATCGGGTCCTGGGATCACAGGACGGCGGGAGTCTACCATGCCGCGTCAGGCGGCGTCGCGGAGCGCGCCGGCCAGGTCGCCGAACAGGGACAGGACCAGCGGCCGGCGGTCGAGATTGTAGGTCGCGGCCTCCCGCGCGGCGCGGGCGATCTTGTCACACACCTCGACCAGGGCCGCAAGGCGGGCGGGCGGCTCGTGGCGGCGCCGGTCGAGCTCGGCCGAGACGAAGCGGAACACCGTGTCGAGGCTGGCCGAAAAGAGCTCGTCGGATTCGCGTGCCGAGAGTTTCTCGGCCAGCGCCAGGATGCGGCGCCAGTCCGGATGGTCGAGGCGGGCGAGCAGGGTCTCGACCTCCGCGACGAGGCCGGCCCGGGCGGGGTCGAGCAGGGCGACGGCCTCGGCGACCGAGCCCTCCGCGAGCTGCGCCGCCCGGGCGAGGGCCTCCGGGGCGGGCTGCACGAAGGGCGGGGCGAAGCCGCCGATCACCCGCGCCACCTCGGCCTCCGCGAGCGGGCGCAGGGTCAGGGCCCGGCAGCGCGAGCGGATGGTCGGCAGGAGCCGCCCCGGCGCGTGGCTGACGATGAGGAACAGGCAGCGGGGCGGGGGCTCCTCCACCATCTTCAGGAGCGCGTTGGCGCTGTTGGCGTTGAGGTCCTCGGCGCTGTCGACGATGCAGATGCGGTAGCCCGCATTGCCGGCGGTGGAGCCGAACAGCGCGAGGGCGCCGCGGGCCGCATCCACCGAGATCCGGGTCGCCAGGGTCTTGGCGTTGGCCGGACGGGTCCGGCGCAGGGCCACGAGGTTGGGGTGCGACAGGGCCGCGACCTGGCGCGCCGCCGGATGGCCCGGATCGACGGCGAGGCTCGCGGGTGCGCCCGCGGCCGCCGGGTTGGCGATGAGCCAGCGGGCGACCCGGTAGGCCAGCGTCGCCTTGCCGATGCCGCGCGGGCCGCCGATGAGCCAGGCGTGGTGCAGGCGCCCCGCGGCGATCGACTCGACGAAGGCGGCCTCGGCCTCGGCATGGCCGACGAGGTCGGCCTGCTCGCGCGGGCGCGGGACCTCGGTCAGGTCGCCGGGCTCGACATCCTCGGGGGCGCGCTCAGGCCGCATCGCCGTGCTCCGTCCCGGGGCGGTCGTCGCTCCGGCCATTCTGCGCAGGCAGCAGTCCGGTCTGCGCAGGCAGCAGCCCGGGCAGGCGCTCGGCCACCACGGCGCGGATCGCGGCCTCGACGGCATCGGCGGGCAGGGCGGCCTCGACGATCGCGCAGCGCCCGGGCTCCTCCGCCGCGATGGCGAGGAAGGCGTTGCGCAGGCGGGCATGGAAGGCGAGGGCCTCGGCCTCGAAGCGGTCGACCGCGCCGTCGGACCCCGCGTCGCGGCGCGCCCGGGCCCGGGCGAGCCCGAGCTCCGGGTCGCAGTCGAGGATCAGGGTCAGGTCGGGACGGGTCGGGCCGACGACGACGCCCTCGAGGGCGCGCAGGGCGGCCGGGTCGAGGCCGCCGGCCGCGCCCTGGTAGGCCCGGGTCGAGTCGGCGAAGCGGTCGCAGAGCACGATCTCGCCCCGCGCCAGCGCCGGGCGGATCAGGGTGTCGAGGTGGTCGATCCGGGCGGCGGAGAACAGCAGCGCCTCGGCGAAGGGGCCGTAGGGCTTGGCCAGCCCCGCGAGCAGCGCCTCGCGGATGCGCTCGGCCTTGGCCGAGCCGCCGGGCTCGCGCGTCGTCAGCACGGGGCGGCCGGATTCCAGCCGGAGTCGCGCGGCGAGGCGGCGGATCTGCGTCGACTTGCCGACCCCCTCCCCGCCCTCGAAGGTGATGAAGGTCCCTCCCCGCGTCCCGGGCGCCGTCACGACTTCGCGCCGGCCTTCTCGAACGCCTTGCGGAACAGGCCGGTGCCGACCTCCCAGGCCGCGTCGAGCGCCCGCTGCGGGAGGGTGCCGGCCTCCACGGTCTCGCCGGCATAGAGGGGCTGGTCGAGGGCCTGGGTGTCGCCGCGGGTGATGCGCAGGCGGCCGACCTCGCGGCCCTGCTCCACCGGGGCGACGAGGGGTCCCTGGTAGACCACCCGGGCGGTGATCTTGTCGCCGGAGCCGCGCGGCAGCAGCACGCGCACGGCCTTCCTGGCGACGAGGGGCACGCTGCCGGCCGCGCCGCCATACACCGAGGCCTCCGCCACGGTCTCGCCGGCGCCGAAGACCTGGCGCGGCTCGAAGGCGCGGAAGCCCCACTCCATCAGCTTGCGCGATTCCGCCGCCCGGTCGCGGGCGGTCTTGAGGCCGCTCACCACCATGATCAGGCGCTGCCCGTTCTGCACCGCCGAGCCGGTCAGGCCGTAGCCGGATTCCTCGAGGTAGCCGGTCTTCAGCCCATCGGCGCCGATGTCGAGGGTGAGCAGCGGATTGCGGTTCTGCTGCTTGATCTTGTTCCAGGTGAACTCGCGCTCGGCGAAGATCTTGTACAGGTCCGGGTAGGTCTCGATCAGGTGCAGGGCGAGCTTGGCGAGGTCGCGCGCGGTCACCTTCTGGTCGGGGGCCGAGTAGCCGGTCGCGTTGCGGAAGGTCGAGCGCGTCAGGCCGATCTCCCGGGCCCGGGCCGTCATCATGCGCCCGAAATTCTCCTCCGAGCCGGCGATGCCCTCGCCGATGGCGATGGCGGCATCGTTGCCCGACTGCACGATGAGACCGCGCAGCAGGTCGGACAGCTTGATGCGGCTGTTGAGCTGGGCGAACATCGAGGAGCCGCCGCCCCCCGCCCCGCCCCGGCGCCAGGCGTCCTCGGTGATCTGGAACTCCGAGTCCATGGTGAGCCGGCCCTGCCGGATCTCGTTGAACACGATCTCGGTGGTCATCAGCTTGGCCATGCTGGCCGGGGAGAAGAGCTCGTCGGCGCCCTTCTCGAACAGCACCGAGCCGGAATCGGCATCGATCAGGATCGCGTGGGGCGCCGCCGTCTGGAAGCTCTGGGCCAGGGCCGAGCCCGCCGCGAACAGGCTCAGAGCCGCGGCCAGGACGAGGCCCGACACCGCCGCGCGCGCCGATCCGGTCCGACCCGCGAGGACCACTCTCACACTCATACCCTGTCTCACGCCCTGCCTCACGCCGACCCGCGCATCGCCCCCACGATCAAGCGTGACGTTACAGGCATTCGCCGCCGAGATCGAACGCAAATCACGCGGGATTCCCATCGCGCGTCGATGCGTCCTGCCGGCCACGGACGCCCCGCGGGTCAGCGGGCCTCCGCGAATTGGGCGCGGGTCCGGGCCGGGGCCTTGGCCGCGACGGCCGTGCGCGCCGCGGAGGGAGCCTTGGAAGAAGCGGCGGCCTTGGCCGCGCCATCCGACTTGCCGAGATCGGCGGACTTGCCGAGGTCGGCCGACCGGCCGGAGGGCACGGCTTTCGCGACCAGCACGGGCTTGGCGGCCGGTACGGGCTTGGCGAGCGGCCCGGGCTTGGCGGCCGTCAGCGCCTGGGCGCCGACAGGCGTCTGGGCGGCGGCCATGCGGGGGGCGGGCCGCGCCCCCGCCCGGGCCGGGGAGACGTCGGCCGCCAGCCTGGCGAGGGAGGCCTTCGAGGCCGGCGCTCCCGGGGTCGCGGCGAAGCGGGCGGCGGCGCGTGGGTCGGCCTTGGCCGGCATCGCACCGGCCTGGGCGAATTTCGGTGCTCCCTTGCCGGTCTGCGGCGCCGCGGCGAGGCGGCTCGCGGCGGCGTGCGGCTCGGGCCTCGCCCCGGCGAGCCGCAGCGGCGGCGGAGTCAGGCTCAGGGGCGCGGGCCGGGGGGCGGCCAGGGTCTGGTGCGGTTCGGACGGGCCGTGCCGCACGGGCCGGAACCCGTCGGCCCGCACCGCCGTCGGCTGCAGCGCGGCCGGGACCGCCACGGTGGCGGCGCTCGCCACCAGGATGGGGGCCGGCTTGACCGGACGGGGGGCCGGAGCCGCCTCGGCCGTCTCGGCGGCATTCTCGCCGGCGGACGGCCGGTCGTCGGCCTCCTTGAAGGCCAGGGCCGGGCGGCTCGCCCGGGCGAGGCGCTCCGAGGAGACCTGCGGCGCGTCCGGGCCGAGATCGGCCAGCATGACCGGTGCCGCGCCGCGGATGGCGGCGGGCTGGCCGTCGGTGCGCAGGGTGGCGAGGAGCTTGCGGTCGTCGCTGCCGGCGGTGGAAGCCTTGCCGGCATACTCGACGCGCACCCGCGCGGTGCCGCTGCGGCGGAATTCCAGGGCCTCGGCCACCTCCTCGGAGACGTCCATCAGGCGGTTGGCATGGTAGGGGCCGCGATCGTTCACCCGCACGATCATCGAGTGGCCGTTGGCGAGGTTGGTGACGCGGGCGTAGCTCGGCAGCGGCAGGGTGGGGTGCGCGGCTGCGATGGAGTGGCGGTCGAACACCTCGCCGTTGGCGGTCATGCGCCCGTGGAAGGCCGAGCCGTACCAGGAGGCGAGGCCCTCGCGGACGTAGCCCTTGGCATCCTCGCGCGGGACGTAGGTGCGCCCCGCCACCACGTAGGGCTTGCCCGAGAAGCGGCGTCCGCCGCCCTTCGGGATCACGTCGCCCTCGTTGTAGAGGCGCGGACTGGCCTTCACGCCGTATTTCGGATCGAGGCTGGAGCCGCCGCCTGCGGTCCCGGCGAGCTTCTGCGGGGATTGCGCGCAGTTGGCGGTCGTGAGCGCCACGGCCGAGACCGCCAGCAGCCGCCAGAGCGGCAGCGGGGCCGCCCCCGGGTGTCCCGGCTTCGTCTTACGCGCCATCGCGATGATCCGCCTCAGCCCCCGCCCCGATCCACACGATACGCTTGAGAGGGACCACCGGCGGGCGAGAGCAGGACCGGATGGGCCCCCGGGAGCGGCGCGCCCCTCCCGAGACGGGCGAGAATGTCCGGGTGACGTAAAGGAAGGCTGAACGGGATCGGCTTTCGGCGGCCGGACGGAGCGGCGACGGAGGCCACGACCAAGCCTCGTGCGGCGCACGCGCTTTCTCCGGCAAGCCCCTGAACAACGGAGACAAAGAGCTTTCGCCTTGATCGCGCCCAGGGTTCGTCCGGCGCGGCGTGAGGCTGACCCGAAACATCGAGAAACCCCGGCAAATCATTGCCGGGGCTCTGGGTTTCGTCCTAGCGGCCGTCCGGCTCGTTGAGCTGGTCGATCGAGCGGGCGCCACGCTGCTTGAACAGGAGGTCGAGGGCCTCGAGCATCAGGCCGTGCATCTTGGCGCGCTCCGCGTGGGCGATGTCGCGCAGCTGATCGTAGACCGGCGGCTCCAGGTAGACCGACATCTGCCGGGCGCGCTGCTTCAGGGTGGCGTTGGGGCGCCGGAGGGCGGGGGCGCCCGTGTCGAGCTGGACGATTTCGGCGGTCTGCTGGAGTTTGCCCGACGGGGTCGAGGCGGCAACGATGGAGGCGAGGCTGAGCTTAGGCGGCTTTGGCATGCTTGCTCACCTGCATGCGCTTCTCGATCCAGCTCCAGAGCTTTCGCACCTCGAAGGCGGCCTGACCCTTCGGGTTGAACTCGGTGACGCCCTGCCCGACGCCGATGGCGTCCTGGTGGTCCGTGCGGGCGACGATGTTGACGTCCGGCAGGATGCCGAGCACGGCGAGGCCGTCGGCGGCGTCGCGGATCCGGTAGGAGCGCGGCGGGGTCTGGTTCAGCACGAAGGCGAACTTCTTCTCGAGCCGGTAGATCGCCGCCAGGGTCGGCTTGAAGGCGCGCAGGTCCGCCGGCGTCGGGCGGCACGGGATGATGCAGAGGTCGGCGGCGCGGATCGCCGAGAGGGTGCCGGCGGAATCGACGCCGGGGGTGTCGATGAAGACATAGTCGTAGGCGGATTCGCGCAGCTGGGCCATCACGCCCTCGATCTGCGTCGCGTCGATCTGCGCCACTTCCGGGCCCTCGGCGGTGCGATGGTCGAGCCAGTCGCTGACCGTGGCCTGGCGATCCATCTCGAGGATGCAGACCGAGAGGCCGCGCTCCTGGGCGGCGACCGCCAGGGAGATGCAGAGCGTGCTCTTGCCGCTCCCCCCCTTCTGGGTGACGAACGTGATGGCTTTCATCTTGGCATCCCTTCGCGAGCGTCGACGAGTTCGGGTGACGGTTGTGGCGGACGGATCCGGCAGTCCGGATCGCCGGCGGACGGGGCGGTGGCGCCCGTCCTGTGACCCAAGGATGCTGCGATCCCGGATGTCGCCGATCATGGTTAACCAACGGTTAAGCCCAGGCCGGCCGGCGAAGGACCGCAAGGAAATCTGAGGTTGCATTTCTTGCGGTCAGTGCGTCGGACACCCTTCACGCCTTCGCCGTTTCGCTCTACGATATTCGCGTGTCGGATGCCGCGCGTTGCCGAAACGGCAACCTCAGGTCGTCTCGATAGGTCCGATCCCGCCGCTGAGGAGGCCCATGACGCGATCCCCGCCGCCGGATTCGGAGGCCGACATCCCCGGCGGCCTGCAGGCGGCCCTGGCCGCCTCGGGCGTCGTCGGGGGCTGGGTGCACGACATCTGGGCGGACCGCCTCGTCGTCTCGGCCCCCGTCGCCCGGGCGCTCGGCTGGTCGCCGGAGGACGGCGCGCGGGGCGTGCCCCTGGCGTCCCTCCTCTGCCGCACCCACGAGGAGGACCGCGCGCGGGTCGACAACGCGCTCCACGCGGCGATCGCCCGCGGTGGCGCCTTCGCGCTGTCCTTCCGCACCCGGGCGCCGCGCCGGCTCGACCTGCGCGGGCGCATCGAGCCCGACGCCGCCGGCCGGCCGGTGCGGGCGCGCGGCATCGTCCTCGAACCCGCCGAGGACCACGTGGCCGGCGTCCGGGACCAGCATGCGGTGAACCGGATGGCCGAGCACGCCATCGCCCTGCGCGGGCTCGCCGACGATCTCGCCCGGCCCGGCCTGTCGCGCCTCCTCGACCGCCTGATGGTCGAGATCGGCCACGAGCTCGCCCGCCACCTCCGGGACGCCCAGGACGGCCGGCGGCACTGAACGGCCTCGCCGAAAGGCGAGGGGCAAGAGACAAGAGACGGGATCAGCGGGGCAGGGCCGTGGCCTCCCGCGCCGGGCGGATCCGGTGGCTTGCGAGGGCACGCAGGGCCGCCCCGGCCCCGGGTCGCGCCAGGGCTTCGCCGTAGGCGGCGATCAGGCCGGCGCAGTCGCGGGCGATCCGGGCCGGCGGCGTGGGCGGGTCGGCTTCCGCGCGGATCCCCGGCCCGGCCGCGCGGGCGAGGACGCGCGCCGCCGCGTCATCGGCCAGGATCTCATGCGCCGCCAGGAGATCGCCCTCCCCGCCGATGGCGAGGCAGGCGTCGGGGTCGGCGCGCCGCATCGCCCGCAGGAGCACGCGGCCCGCTTCGACCCAGGTGGCGTCGTCGGCGCCGCGCAGGATGCGGGCGAGCGTGCGCCCGGCCCGCGCCCGCAGGCGGTCGAGGGCCGCGCCCTCGGGCAGTCCGGCCCGATAGCCGTCGAGATAGGCGGCCGCGAGGGCGTCGAGGATCCCGCCCCGCTCCGCGAGGGCGTCGAGGAGCGGCAGCGCGCGCAGGATCGCCGCCCGGGCGCCGGCCGGGCTCGGATCGTCGTCGAGGGTGGAATCCGGGAAGCGGTCGGTGTCGACCAGTTCGGTGGCGACCCGCGCCTCGACCAGGCGGGCGGGGTCCGGGATCCACAGGCTGTCGGAGGCGACCCCGAGGGCCTGCGCGGCGAAGGCCGGGTCGACCCCGGCGGCCAGGTAGGCCGCCCGCTCGGCCGAGGCGTCGGCCTGCACCACCTGCCCGAACAGGCCGGGATCGTAGGGCGCGTGGAAGCCGAGGCGGCCGTTCGTCACGAGGTAGCGCCCGGCGCCCCGCACGAAGGCGAGCGTGCAGGCCGAGACGCAATAATCCGGGACGTAGGTGGCGAGGCCCCGGGCGGCGATGAGGTCGCCGATCGCCGCCGCCTCCTCGACGAGGCCGCCCTCGCTGGTGAGATGGATGCGCGTCACCTCCGGATGGGCGGCGAGCAGGGCGGCGAGGCGCGCGGCCGTCCCCGCCCCGATCTCCCCGGCGAACCGGATGTCGCGCCCGTGCGGCCCGAGGGCGATGCGCGCCGGGGGGCCGGGCACCTGCGTGTGGAAGTGCTCCTCCAAGCGCAGGGACAGGGCGGCGTAGGCCGAATTCAGGAGGGGGAGCGCCCAGGCGGCCGCCAGGACGGTGCAGGCGGCCAGCATCGCCCGGCGAATCCGCGCAAGCCCCCGCCCCCCGAACCTGCCCGCCCGAACCCCGTGTGCCGCCATCCGCAAGCCCTCCCGATCCCGGCCGGCGACAGTCGTCGTCCCGGCAGGATCGGCCGATTATTGGCCCCGCGAAGTCTCACGCAAACACCCTGCCAGTCCTGCGACAGTCACGGGCCGCACCTGGATTGGAGAAAAGGGATTTTTGTTGATGTGTCCCGCCCGCAACGGGGGAGGATCACCTGCCGGCCGGACCAGGGACCGGACGATCCTTCCGGCGGACGGTCGACTATGTCGCAGGCGGCCTCAGGCCGGCTCGGGGAACGCGGGCGACTCGGGGGACGCGGACGCCTCGGGCGAGCGCAGGAGGTAGGTGTCCATGATCCAGCCGTGACGGGCCCGGGCGGCCTCGCGGACGGCGCCGATCTCGGCGGCGACGTCGCCGAGGCGGCCCGAGACCAGGATCTCGTCGGCGGTGCCGAGGAAGGCGCCCCAGTAGATCGTCAGATCCGGGTCGAGGTGGTCGAAGCGGGGCCGGCCGTCGAGCATCACCACGGTGGCATCCGCGCCCTCGGGCAGCCCCCCGGCGATCTGCCGTCCGGTGGTGATGGTGATCGGCCCGCCGATGCGGTTGAGGGGAATCCGGTGGCCGGCCGCGAGCGCCTGGACGCTGGTGATGCCCGGGATCACCCGGACCGCGAGGTCGAGGGTCCCGCGGGCCAGGATGCGGTCGACGATCCGCAGGGTGCTGTCGTAGAGGGAGGGATCGCCCCAGACCAGGATGGCCCCGCAGCCCTCCGGGCCGAGTTCGCGCACGATCATCGCTTCGTAGAGGGCCGCCCGCGCGGCGTGCCAGGCCTCGACGGTGGCCCCGTAATCCGAGGGGTTGCGGTCGCGCTCGGGGTCCTGCGCCTCCACGAAGCGGTAGGGCTTCTCGGTGAGGTAGCGGGCGCAGATCTCCCGGCGCAGGTCCACGAGCTCGGCCTTCGCGCGGCCCTTGTCGAGGGCGAAGACCACGTCGACGGTGTTGAGGGCGCCGATCGCCTGGATCGTCATGTGCTCGGGATTGCCGGTGCCGATCCCGATCACCAGGAGAGTTCTCATCGCGCGCCGTCCTCCGCTCCCGCCCGAGCCGGGTCCCGGGCCGCCCGCTTAGAGCATGCGGCGGGCGAGGGGAACCGTCCACGCGGAGAAACCCCGTGCGTTCCCAGTCCCTTAGGGCAAGCCGGCGTGTCCGCCGGCACGCCGCGCGCGAAAACCGGCCTGTCGCCGCCCCGCCCCGTATGCTAAGCACGGCGCCGACATGACTCGCGTCCGGCACATGGCACTCTGGCTCGCTGCGGTGATCGCCCTGATCACCGTCGGCCTCGTGCCGTCCGGCGCCGAGGCCCATGGCGGCCATCCCCATGCCGCGGGCGTCGCCGCCCATGCCGCGGGCGTCGCCGCGACCGCCCTCCCCCCGGCCGGTTCGGCCGAGGTCCGGACAGGCGGCGAGGCCCGGGCGCTCGAGACCCGGGCGGTCGAGACCCGGATGCTCCTGCCCCAGGGCGCCATCCGGACGGTCGTCGTGCTGTCGGCCTCCCCGACCCGGACGCTGAGCACCGGCGCCTGCGACGGCACCGGCTGCAATGCCGGCTGCCGGAGCCCGAGCGCCTGCTGCACCGGAGCCGGGCTCGCCCCGGACAGCGACGAGGCGGCCGGCCCGCGCGGGCCCGGCGACCGCGCCCTGCCGCGTGCCCTCCCCGCCCGGACGGACGTCGTCCCGGAAGCCCTGCCCGAACCGCCCAGATTCCGCGCCTGACGCTGCCCCGCGTCCGCCAGGCCTTCGAGACTCCCCACGGGAGGCGCGAGGCCGGGACGCCGTTCCGTGTTCCCCGGCGAAAGAATCCTGGTCCATGTCCCGCTCCCTCGCGGCCGTCCTGCGCGCGCTCGCCCTCCTCGTCACCCTCGCACTCCTCGCCCCCCCGGCCCTGCCCATCCTGTCCGGGTCGGCCCAGGCCCACGAGGGCCACGATCATGGCGCGGAAGCGCCCCCCGCCCCGGCCGCGACCGCCCCGCGGGCGGAGGCCGTCTCCGAGCGTTTCGAGCTCGTCGCCGTGGTGCAGGGCACCGACCTCGTGCTCTACCTCGACGCCTTCGCCAGCAACGCCCCCGTCCCGGAGGCGAGCGTCGCCGTGATGACGCCGGAGGGCCGGCGCAAGGCCGCCGAGACGGCGCCCGGCACCTACCGCCTCGCGGCCCCCTGGCTCGCGACCGGGGACGACCACGACCTCGTCGTCGGCGTCTCCGCCGAGGGCCGCACCGATCTCCTCAACCTCGACCTCCACCTGCCCGCCCCGGCGGACGGGCCGGCCGCCGGGCCTTCGGCCCCGGGGGCCGCCGCCTCGGCCGCCACCCTGGCCGACCGCCTCGCCCGGCAGAACCCGGTCGCCCTCGCGGCCGGCGGCTTCCTGATGGGGCTCGGGGTGTTCGCCCTGGCGCGTCGGCGGCGCGCGGGTTCCGTCCTGGTCGGCCTCCTCGCGGTCGGGGCGACGCTGGCGCTCGCCCTCCTCCTCGGCGGCGCGGCGCAGGCCCATGAGGGCCACGGCCCGGACGCGAAGGAGCCGCCCCTCACCCCGGCGGCGCTGACCGGCGGCACCCTGATGGAACGGGCGCGGCGCCTGCCCGACGGCTCGGTCTTCGTGCCGAAGTCGCTCCAGCGCCTGCTGGCCCTGCGCACCGGCCTGACGGCAGAGGCGTCCGTCACCCGCAGCGCCGAGCTGCCGGGCCGGATCATCCCCGACCCGAATGCCAGCGGCGTGGTGCAATCCTCGGTCGGCGGCCGGCTGGCGCCACCGGAGCGGGGCTTTCCCCGCCTCGGCACGCGGGTGGCGCGCGGCGACGTGCTCGCCACCGTGACCCCGCCGGTCCAGGCGGTGGACGTCTCCGACATGCGCCAGCGCCAGGGCGAACTCGACCAGCAGATCGCCATCCTGGAGCGCCGGGTCGGGCGCTTCGAGAAGCTCTCCACCACCGGCGCGGTGGCGCAGACCCAGCTCGACGACGCCCGCTCGGAACTCGGCGGCCTGCGGGACCGCCGCGCCGCCCTCGACGCCATCCGGCGCGAGCCCGAAGCCCTCGTCGCCCCGGTCGACGGCGTGATCGCCGAGGCGAACGCGGTGGCGGGCGCCATGGCGGCGCCCGGCACGGTGGTCTACCGCATCGTCGACCCGGGCAGGCTCTGGGTCGAGGCCCTCAGCTTCGAGGCGCTGGCCGAGGGCAGCCGGGCCACCGCGCGGACGGGCGACGGCGGCACCCTGCAGCTCGCCTATCGGGGCACGGGGCTCGCCGACCGCAACCAGGCGGTGCCGGTCCAGTTCGCCGTCGAGGGCGACGGGCGGGGCCTGCGCCTGGGCCAGTTCGTCACCGTGCTGGCCCCCATCGGCCAGGCCCGTCCCGGCCTGCCGGTGGCGCGCTCCGGCGTGGTGCGGGCGGAGGGCGGCAGCCTCGTCTACGAGCATGTCAGCGCCGAGCGCTTCATGGGCCGCCCGGTGCGGGTGGCCCCGCTGGATGCCGACCGGATGCTGGTGGATGACGGGATCGCGGCCGGGCGCCGCGTCGTCGTCCAGGGCGCCGAACTCCTCGACCAGATCCGCTGAGAGGACAGGCCCCGATGTTCGAGACCATCGTCGCGCAGTCCCTGCGCAACCGCCTGCTCGTGCTGGCGCTCGCCGCCGCCCTGGTGCTGACCGGCCTCCTCGCCCTCACCCGCCTGCCCGTGGACGTGCTGCCGGACCTCAACCGGCCCACCGTCACGGTGATGACGGAGGCCGAGGGGCTCGCCCCCCCGGAGGTCGAGCAGCGCGTGACCTACCCGATCGAGACCCGGATGAACGGCCTGCCGGGCGTCACCCGGGTGCGCTCGGTCTCCGGCATCGGCCTGTCCATCGTCACCGTCGAGTTCGCCTGGGACGCCGACCTGTACCGGGCCCGCCAGTTCGTGGCCGAGCGCCTGGCGCTGGCCCGCTCGGAACTCCCCGCCACCGTGATGCCCCAGATGGGGCCGGTCTCCTCCATCATGGGCGGCATCCTGCTGGTGGCGGTGACCTCCGAGACCGCGACGCCGATGAGCTTGCGCGAGACCGCCGACTTCACCATCCGGCCGCGCCTCCTCGCGATCCCGGGGGTGGCGCAGGTCATCCCCATCGGCGGCGAGGTGCGCCAGTTCCGGGTGGCGCCGAACCCCGCCGCAATGCGGGCGCTGGGCGTCACCAACGCCAGCCTGACCCAGGCGCTGGAGGGCTTCGGCACCAATGCGGGCGGCGGCTTCACCGATGCGGGCGCCCGCGAGGTGCTGATCCGCGCCATCGGCCGGACCATCGACCTCGACGACCTGCGCAACCTCGTGGTGACCACTCCGGCCGGGCCGGTCTACCTGCGCCAGGTCGCGGAGGTGGATTTCGCCCCCCGCCCCCGGCGCGGCGACGGCGGCTACATGGGCAAGTCCGCCGTGATCGTCTCGGTGGAGAAGCAGCCGGGCATCGACACCGTGCGGCTGACGAAGACCGTGGAGGACGCGCTGGCCCAGCTCGGTCCCAGCCTGCCCCCCGGCATCGCGGCCGACAAGATCCTGTTCCGGCAGGCGGACTTCATCGAGACCTCCCTGCACAACGTGGTGCAGGTGCTGCTGGAGGCCGTCGCCGTGGTGGCGGTGGTGCTGTTCGCCTTCCTGATGAACGCGCGCACCACCCTGATCTCGCTCACCGCGATCCCGGTCTCGATCCTCGCCACGGCGGCGATCTTCTCCGCGCTGGGGCTGTCGATCAACACGATGACCCTCGGTGGGCTCGCCATCGCCATCGGCGAGCTCGTCGACGACGCGGTGGTGGATGTGGAGAACATCCTGCGGCGCCTGCGCGAGAACCGGCAGGAGGGCTCGCCGCGCTCGTCCTTCGCGGTGATCGTGGCGGCCTCCAACGAGGTCCGCTCCGGCATCGTCTACGCCACCGTGATCATCTGCCTCGTCTTCGTGCCGCTCTTCGCCCTCTCGGGCATCGAGGGCCGGCTCTTCGCGCCGCTCGGGCAGGCCTACATCATCGCGATCCTGTCGAGCCTCGTCGTCTCCCTCACCCTGACACCCGCCCTCGCCTCCTGGCTGCTCCCCGGGCTCAAGGGCCTGGAGGCGCCGGAGGGCCGGCTGATCCGCTGGCTCAAGGCCGGCAACGGCCGCCTGGTCGCGCTCGCCTTCGACCACCAGCGCCTCGTCATGGCCGGCGCCGTACTCGGCGTCGGCGCGGCGGCCTTCGCCGCCACCACGCTGCCGCGGGCCTTCCTGCCGGCGTTCAACGAGGGCTCCTTCACCGTCAACCTCGCCTTCACGCCGGGCATCTCGCTCGTCGAATCGAGCCGGATCGGCGCCATCGCGGAGGGGCTGGTGCTGGACATCCCGGAGGTGGACCGGGTCGGTCGCCGCACCGGCCGGGCCGAGCTCGACGAGCATGCCGAGGGCGTGCATTCCACCGATCTCGAGATCGGCATGAAAGCCGGCGGGCGGCCGCGCGAAGCCGTCGTGGCCGACCTGCGGGCGCGCCTCGGGGTGCTGCCGGTCTCGGTCAATATCGGCCAGCCGATCTCGCACCGCCTCGACCACATGCTCTCGGGAGTCAGGGCCGAGATCGCCCTCAAGCTGTTCGGCGAGGACCTCGACGGCCTGCGCCGCACGGCCGAAGCCCTCAAGGCGGAGTTCGAGACGATCCCCGGCATCACCGATCTCGCCATCGAGAAGCAGGTCCGCATCCCGCAGCTCGAGGTCCGGGTCGATTCCGGCCGCGCCGCCCTCTACGGCGTCGCCCCCGGCGCCGTGGTCGACGCGGTGAGCCGGCTGGCCAACGGGCGGGTGGTCTCCACCCTGGTCGACGGCCTGCGCCGCTACGACGTCACCCTGCGCCTGCCCGAATCCGGCCGCTCGGTGGCGGCCCTGCGCGAGCTCCTGATCGAGACGCCCAACGGCTGGGTCCCGGCCCATGCGCTCGCCGACATCACCGAGCGCGACGGTCCCAACCAGATCCTGCGCGAGAACGGGCGCCGGCGGCTCGTCGTACAGGCCAACACCCAGGCGGGGGCGGACGGCTCGGCCGTGGCCGCCGCCATCGCCGAGACCCTGGCGCGGACCACCCTGCCCCAGGGCATCACCGCGAACCTGGAGGGCGCGTTCCAGGCGCAGGGGGAAGCGACCCGCACCATCGGGCTCCTCAGCCTCGTCTCGCTGGCCCTGGTCTTCGCCCTGCTGGCGAGCCGATACCGCTCCGGCGTGCTGGCCCTCATCGTCATGGGCAACGTGCCACTGGCGCTGATCGGCAGCGTCACCGCCCTCTCCCTCACGGGGCTGCCGCTCTCGGTGGCCTCGATGATCGGCTTCGTGACGCTCACCGGCATCGTCGCCCGCAACGGCATCCTGAAGATCAGCCACATCCTCAATCTCGGGCTGACCGAGGGCCTGCCCTTCGGACCGGCCCTGGTGCTGCGGGCCAGCAACGAGCGGCTGGTGCCGGTGCTGATGACGGCGCTGGCGGCCGGCATCGCCCTGGTGCCGCTGCTGGTGGACGGCACGGCGCCCGGCAAGGAGATCCTCCACCCCGTCGCCGTGACCATCTTCGGCGGCCTGTTCAGCGCCACCCTGCTCGACGCGGTGCTCACCCCCGTCCTCGTCCTGCGCTTCGGCCGGGACGCCTTCGCCCGGCTGCAGGCGGCGCAGGCGCCGTCGGCCGATCCTGCCCCGGGCGCCCCCGCCCCGGCCCTCTTCTAGATTCCACGGAGACGAACCCCATGAAGACCACGCGCACCCTGCTCGCGACCCTCGCCCTCCTCGCCCTGACGGCCGCCGCCCCGGCGGCGGAGGACCATCACCACGACGGGGACGGCCACGACCACGGCCACGGCACCCCGGGCCACACGCACAAGGGGCAGGCGAAGGCCGGGGCCGCCTCCCCCGCCACCAAGGCGTTCCAGGAAGCCGCCATGCGCATGCACGGCGACATGGAGATCCGCTATTCCGGCGACGTCGACCGCGACTTCGCCGCCGGCATGATCCCCCACCATGCCGGCGCCGTCGCCATGGCCCGGGTCGCCCTGCAATATTCGAAGGACCCGGAGGTCCGGGCCCTGGCCGAGGGCATCGTGAAGACCCAGGAGGCCGAGGTCGCCCAGCTGCAGGCCATCCTGAAGCGCAAGGACGCGGAGGCGAAGGCCGCCGCGCGCTGACGGGCGCCCCCTGGTCGGGAACCGCCGCGGTTCTATCTGGAGCCTTTCCAGACAAGCCGGCCGAGGGCGCTTCCCGCATGAGCTTTCCCATCACGCTGACCGTGAACGGCACGCGCCGCAGCGTCGTCCTGGAGGATGCGCGCGTCACCCTCCTCGACCTCCTGCGCGAGCGCCTCGACCTCACCGGGGCCAAGAAGGGCTGCGACCGGGGCCAGTGCGGCGCCTGCACCATCCTGGTCGAGGGCGTCCGGGTGAATGCCTGCCTGGCGCTGGCCGTCAGCCATGACGGGGCGTCGATCACCACGATCGAGGGTCTTGCCGAGGGAGACGCCCTGCACCCGGTCCAGGCCGCCTTCCTCGAGCATGACGGCTTCCAGTGCGGCTTCTGCACGCCGGGCCAGATCCTGAGCGCGGTCGGGCTGATCCGGGAGGGCCAGACCGGGGGCGACCCCGAGCGGGTGCGCGAGGGCATGAGCGGAAATCTGTGCCGCTGCGGCGCCTATGCGGGCATCACGGAGGCGGTGCTCGCGGCCCACACGGTGATGACGGGACCGGACGTCCTGCCCGGCCGCCAGCTCGCGGAGGACGCGGCGTGAAGGTCTTCGACTACATCCGCGCCACGAGCATCGCCGAGGCGGTGGCCGCCGCCGGCCGGCCCGGTGCGGCCTATCTGGCCGCCGGCACCAACCTCGTCGACCTGATGAAGGGCGGGATCACCCGCCCCGACACCCTGGTGGACATCACCCGCCTGCCCGGCCTCGACCGCATCGAGCGCCGCGCCGACGGGTCGACCCGGATCGGCGCCCTGGTGCGCAACGCGGCCCTGGCGCACGATCCCGTCATCGCCAAGCGCTACCCGGCCCTGGCCGAAGCCCTGCTCTCGGGCGCCTCGGGGCAGCTGCGCAACGTCGCCACCACCGCCGGCAACCTGCTGCAGCGGACCCGCTGCCAGTATTTCACCGACACGGCCAGCGCCTGCAACAAGCGCGACCCCGGCGCCGGCTGCGCGGCGCGCGGCGGCGTCACGCGGAGCCACGCGGTGCTCGGCTGGAGCGAGCACTGCATCGCCACGCACCCGTCCGACTTCTGCGTGCCGCTCGCGGCGCTCGACGCCACCGTCGAGATCGAGGGGCCGGGCGGCGCCCGCTCCGTGCCCCTGGAGGCGTTCCACCGCCTGCCGGGCGACGCGCCTCAGCGCGAGACCGTGCTGGAGCCCGGCGACCTCGTCGTCGCCGTCACCCTGCCGCCCGAGGCGGAGCACTTCGCGGCCCACAGCCGCTACCTCAAGGTCCGCGAGCGCACCTCCTACGCCTTCGCGGTGGTCTCGGCGGCGGTCGGATTGCGGATGGACGGGGACAGGATCGGCCAGGCCCGCATCGCGCTCGGCAGCGTCGCCCTGAAGCCCTGGCGCGCGCGGGCGGCGGAAGACCTGCTGGCCGGTGCCGCCCCCACCCCCGAGGCCTTCGCCGAGGCGGCCGAGGCGGCGCTGGCGGAGGCCAGGCCCTCGGGCGACAACGCCTACAAGATCGCGCTCGCCCGCCGCATCGTCGTCCGCGCGCTCACCCTCGCGGCCGCCGGCACCCCGGACAGCGTGCCCGCCCTGCCCGCCAGCCCCTTCGCGACAAGCCCGCTCGCGACGAGCCCCCTCGCCCCTTCGGCCGGAGCCCCCGTCCATGCCTGAGCGTCAGCGCCACGGCGCCTCCATCGGCCAGCCCCTCACCCGGCGCGACGGCCATGCCAAGATCACGGGTGCCGCCCGCTACAGCGCGGATGTCAGGCCCGAGGGCCTGGCCCACGCGGTGATGGCGGTGAGTTCCGTGGCGCGCGGCCGGGTCGTCCATCTCGACGTCGCGGCGGCGCAAGCCCATCCGGGCGTGATCGCGGTGATGACCCCGGAGAACGCCCCGAAGCTCGCCAAGTCGCCGGACCTGAAGGACAATCCCTTCGCGTTCCGCCTCGACCTCCTGCAGAACGACGGCGTGCGCTACGCCAACCAGCCGATCGCGGTGGTCATCGCCGAGACCCTGGAGGCCGCCACCGAGGGCGCGGCCCTGCTCGCACCCCGCTACGAATCGGAAGCCGTCAGCGTCGCCCTCGGGTCCGGCGAGGTGTTCGCACCCGAGACCATCGGGGCCGGCTCCGCCACGAACGAGGGCTCGGGCGACATCGCCGCCGGCATGGCGGCGGCCGAGGCGCGGATCGAGGCGACCTACGACACGGCGGCGCAGTACCACAATGCCCTGGAGCCCCATTCCAGCGTGGCCCAGTGGGACGGCGACCGCCTGACGCTCCACACGCCGACCCAGGCGCTCTGGATCGCGAAGGGCCGGCTCGCCGGCCTGTTCGGCATCCCGCCCGAGAACATCCACGTGGTCTGCCCCTATCTCGGCGGCGGCTTCGGCTCGAAGGGCTTCATCGCCGCGCCGCAGGTCCTCGGGATCATGGCGGCGAAGCTCGTCGGGCGTCCGGTCAAGCTGGTGACCCGGCGCGAGCAGATGTTCGGTCCGGTCGGCCACCGCGCCGCCACGCGCCAGACCCTGAAGCTCGGCGCGTCGCGCGACGGGACCCTCACGGCCCTCGACCACCACACCCTGACCCTGACGAGCCGGCACGACGACTTCGTCGAGCCCTCCGGCATCCTCTCGCGCCACCTCTACGCGGCCGGCGCGATCGCGACCACGCACGCGGTCTCCCGGGCCGATATCGGCACGCCCATCTTCATGCGCGCGCCCGGCGAGGCCTCGGGCAGCGTCGCGGTGGAGAGCGCGCTGGACGAGCTGGCCCTGGAGCTCGACCTCGACCCCCTGGAGATCCGCCTGCGCAACTACGCGGAGGTCGAGCCGATCACCCACCGGCCGTTCTCCTCGAAGGCCCTGCGCGAATGCTACGCGCAAGGGGCGGCACGCTTCGGCTGGGCCTCCCGCCCGCGCCGGCCGCGCCAGATGCGCGACGCCGACGGGCTCCTGGTCGGCTGGGGCCTCGGCACCGCCACCTACCCGGCCGGGATGATGCAGGGCGAGGCCCGCGCCACCATCCGGGCCGACGGCAGCGCGCTCATCGAGACCGCCGCCCAGGACATGGGCCAGGGCGCCTGGACGGTGCTGGCGCAGATCGGCGCCGACGGGCTCGGGCTCCCGATCACCCAGGTCGAGCTGCGCATCGGGGATTCGAACCTGCCGAACGGCGGCCTGGCCGGCGGCTCCACCGGCACCGCCACCGGCGGCACGGCGGTCGACAACGCCGCCAAGGCCGCCATCGCCGCCCTGGCGGAGCTCGCCGTCAGCGACCGCGCCTCGCCCCTCTACGGCGCCGGCAATGCCGGCGTCACGGCCGCCGACGGCCGCCTCGCGCGCCGGGACGACCCCGCCCGCTCCGAATCCTTCGGCGCGATCCTGGCCCGCGCCGGCAGGATCTCCGTCGAAGCGAAGGGACAGGGCCAGGGCGACCCCGCCACGCGAAAGACCTACGCGATGCACGCGCACGGGGCGGTCTACGCGGAGGTGAAGGTCGATCCGGACCTGGGCCAGATCCGGGTGACGCGCCTCGTCGGCGCCTTCGCGGCCGGGCGGATCATCAACCCGCAGCTCGTGCGCAGCCAGTATTACGGCGGCATGATCTGGGGCGTGTCCCTGGCGCTGCACGAGCACGCGGTGCTCGATCCGCGCTCGGGCCGGGTGATGAACGGGAATCTGGCCGAGTACCACATCCCGGTGAATGCCGACGTGCCCGCCATGGAGGCGATCCTGGTGGAGGAGCACGACCCGCACGTGAACCCGCTGGGCATCAAGGGGGTGGGCGAGATCGGCATCACCGGCACCGCCGGCGCCATCGCCAACGCGGTCTGGCACGCCACCGGCGTGCGGGTGCGCGACATCCCGATTACCCTGGACCGGCTGCTGGGGTGAGGCGGAGGGCCGGGGCCGCCGCCTAGTCGCGGATCAGCTTGCCGGAATAGACCACCGGACCGGTCGGCTGCCCGGTGGGCGAGCCGCCGGCCGGCTCGACGGAGACCGCGAAGGTGCCGGCCGCCAGCGCGTCTCCCCTGGCCGGCAGGATCAGCGCCCTGGCGCCGGTGCCCACGAGGCCGAGGGTCCTGGGGGCAGCGCCGGCGCCGACGTACCAGAGCTCCAGGCTGTGCCCGGACGGGGTCTGCGCGCCCACCGGGCGCACCCGTGCGGTCCCGGCCCGGGTGTCGATGCTGACGAGGAGCGCCGGCGCCTCGCCGCCGCTGCTGACCACCGCGACGTAGCGCCCGTCGGCCTCGCCCGGCCCCGTGCCGGGACGCGGCCCGCCGATGGCGACGAACAGGGCGAGCCCGGCCGCCAGGGCGGCCGCGGTGCCGGCGGCCAGGCGCCAGCGCCGCAGGGATCCCTGCAGGGCGCCGATGCGGTCGTCGTTGGCGGCGGATCCGAGATCGCCTCCGGGTTGGACCTTCGTCGAGACGGCGGGAAGCGGACCGTCGGCCGCGAGCTGCCGGGCGATCGCCGGCCAGACGCCAGGCCCCGGCGCGACCGCGGGCGCCCCGAGGGCGAGGGGCGCCAGGCGGCGCTCCCAGGCGTCGCGCGCCGCGCGGGCGGCGGGGTCCACCGCGAGTTCGAGGTCCACGGCCGCGCGCTCGGGCAGCGGCAGCGTGCCGAGCACGTACTCGGCCAGGCGCAGGTCGCGCTCCTCCGGATCGGGGGTCATGGCGCACCGTCCAGGCAGCCGCGCAGGGTCGCGAGGCCGCGATGCAGCCAGGTCTTGATGGTGCTCACGGGGCGGTCGTAGCGCAGGGCGAGATCCTCCCGGGACTGGCCCTCGCAATAGGCCAGCACGATGCAGTCCCGGTGCAGCGCCTCGAGCCGGCCGAGGCAGGCCTGCAGCGCGTTGCGCCCGAGGATCGTGCCCTCGCTGTCGTGGGGGTCGGCCAGCCGCTCCACCCAATCCTCCCCGTCCTCGGTCGCCGGCCCCTGGACCTCGCTCCGCCGCCGCACCCCGTCGATCGCCCGGTTGCGGGCGATGGTACAGAGCCAGGCCAGCGGCCGTCCGGCCGCCGGGCTGTAGGAGGCGGCCTTCTGCCAGATGCGCAGGAACACGTCCTGCAGCACGTCCTCGGCCATGCCGCGATCCGACTGGATACGCAGGACGACGCCCAGAAGTTTCGGCGCCGTCCGGTCGTAGAGGACCCGCAGGGCGGCCTCGTCGCGCCGGCCGATGCGGGCGAGGAGGTCCGCCAGGACGGCCTCGCTGCCCGCGCCGTCCTCCGCCGAGGGACCATCAGGCAAGGGACCGCCACGCGGGGAACTGGCACGCAACGGCTGGGCTTCCTCTGTGTCCGACGCGAGCGCGGTCGGTCCGGGGGCGGTCCTTCGGGCGGGACCGTCTCAACACAGGTTAACCGAGGCCGCGCCGGGGCGCCACTGCGCGCCCCTCAGCGGCGCTCGTAGAGCAGGCGGGCGCGGATGGTGCCGTCGAGGGCCCGGATCTCCTCCAGCAGGCTCTCGGCGCCGGCATCGGTGACGTCGGTCTCCACCACCACGTACCCGACCTCGCCGTCGGTCTGGTAGAACTGCGCCGCGATGTTCACCCCGCGCCGGGCGAAGGTGTCGTTCAGGCGCCCCAGCATGCCCGGGATGTTGCGCTGGACGTGGATCAGACGCGTGCCGGTGGGGCGCGCCGGCAGCTGCACCTGCGGGAAGTTCACGGTGCCGATGGTCGAGCCGATGTCGGAGTAATCGACGAGCTTGCGCGCCACCTCGGAGCCGATGCGCTCCTGCGCCTCCTCCGTCGAGCCGCCGATATGCGGCGTCAGGATCACGTTGGGCAGGCCCTGGAGGGGACTGACGAAGCGCTCCTGGTTGGAGCCGGGCTCCACCGGGAACACGTCGACGGCGGCGCCCCGCAGGTGGCCGTCGCGCAGGGCGCCCGCCAGAGCGTCGAGGTCGACCACGGTGCCGCGCGCGTTGTTGATCAGGAAGGCGCCGGGCTTCATCGCCCGGATCTCGGCCTCGCCGATCATGTTGTGGGTCTCGGGCGTCTCCGGCACGTGGAGGGAGACCACGTCGCTCTGGGCCAGCAGGGTCTCCAGGCTGTCGGTGGGCTCGGTGTTGCCGTGGCGCAGCTTGTCGGTCTGGTCGTAGAACACCACCCGCATGCCCATCGCCTCGGCGAGCGTCGAGAGCTGCGAGCCGATATTGCCGTAGCCGACGATGCCCAGCGTCTTGCCGCGCACCTCCTGGGAGCCGGTGGCGGACTTGTCCCACTCGCCCGCATGGGCGCCCACCGAGCGCGGCACGATCCGGCGCAGCAGCATCACGATCTCGCCGATGACGAGCTCGGCCACCGAGCGGGTGTTCGAGTAGGGCGCGTTGAAGACCGGGATGCCGCGGTGGCGGGCGGCCTCGAGGTCGACCTGGTTGGTGCCCACCGAGAAGCAGCCCACCGCCAGCAGGCGCTCGCCATGGGCCAGGGCCGCCGCGTCGAGCTGCGTGCGCGAGCGGATGCCGAGGATGTGCGTGCCGCGCAGCGCCTCGTGCAGGGCCTCCCGGTCCAGCGCCTTGGGCACCCGCACGACGTTGGTATAGCCGGCGGCGGCGAAGAGCTCGGCGGCGCTGTCGTTGATGCCTTCGAGCAGCAGGACGCGGATCTTGTCCTTCGGGAAGGAGAGTCTTTCGGCCATGATCGTCTTCTTCTGGATGTCGCGCCCGGCGGGGCGGATGCGGCGCCGGGCCTTGGGGCTGCGCGCGGCCGTCGGGCGCACGGCGCGAGTCCCCGGATGGGCCGTGTGAGAGGCCAGTTCACGGGTCGGGTCAAGGCCCGGTCTTGAACATCGGCGGCGATTGTCAGGCCGCCCCCTTGACCCGGGGGGCCGGCGCCGGGATGCCGGGGCGATCCGTCTTCGAGCCCGTGGCCCGCCCCCGAGCCCCCGCACGAGGATCCCGTCGAGGAACCCGCCGAGGACCCCGCCCATGAGCCAGACAGCCGTGCCCGCCGACCTCCTCGGCCGCCTGGAATCTTGCCTCGGCCGGGGCGGCCTGCTCACGGGCGAGGAGGATCTCGCCCCCTACGCGGTCGATTGGCGCCGCCTCTTCCCCGGCCGGCCGGCCGCCGTGGCGCGCCCGGCCGGCACGGCCGAGGTCGCCGCCGTGATGGCGGCCTGCCACGCCGCCGGCGTGGCGGTGGTGCCCCAGGGTGGACATACCGGCCTTGCGGGCGGCGCAACGCCGGACGCCTCCGGGGGCCAGGTGGTGCTGTCGCTCGCCCGCATGAACGCGATCCGGCGGGTCGACCCCCTCGGGCTGACCCTGGAGGCGGAGGCCGGCTGCATCCTCAAGGTGGCGCAGGACGCGGCGGAGGCGGAAGGCCGCCTGCTTCCCGTCAGCCTCGCGGCGGAGGGCTCGGCCATGCTCGGCGGCGTCATCGCCACCAATGCGGGCGGCATCAACGTGCTGCGCTACGGCATGACCCGCAACCTCGTCCTCGGGCTCGAGGTGGTGCTGGCCGACGGCACCGTGGTCGACGGCCTGCGGGCGCTCCGCAAGGACAATGCGGGCTACGACTGGAAGCAGCTCTTCATCGGCAGCGAGGGCACGCTCGGCATCGTCACGGCCGCGATCCTGCGCCTCGTGCCGCGCCCGCGCCACACCGCCACGGCGCTCCTCGCGGTGCCGGATCCGGCGGCGGCCCTGCGCCTCCTCCGGGCGGCGCAGGACGCGCTCGGCGACACCATCCAGGCCTTCGAGCTGATCGCGGGCGCGTCCCTCGCCCTGGTGGCCGAGCATGCCGGCCTCGCGAGCCCGATCGGGCCGGCCCCCTGGACCGTGCTGATGGAGGCGGGCTCGAGCCTCGCGGGCCTGCGCGAGGCGGTGGAGACGCTGCTCGGCGAGGCCCTGGAGCGGGGCGACGCCACCGACGGCGTGCTCGCCGAATCCGGCCAGCAGGCCGCCGCCCTCTGGGCCCTGCGCGAGCACATCACCGAGGCCGAGGCCCGGGCCGGCAAGAGCGTCAAGCACGACGTCTCGGTGCCGATCCCGGCGATCCCGGATTTCCTGGCGGCGGCGGGCGAGGCCCTGGCGGCGGGCGCGCCGGGCACCCGGCCGAACATCTTCGGCCACATGGGCGACGGCAACATCCACTACAACGTGATCATCGGCCCCGCGCACGAATCGGACGCCATCAACCGCCTCGTCCACGACGCGGTGGCGCGGTTCGGAGGCAGCATCTCGGCCGAGCACGGCATCGGCCAGTACCGGGTCGACGAGCTCGTCCGCCACCGCCGGCCGGAGGAGATGGCGCTCGCCCGCAGGATCAAGGGCGCCCTCGACCCGCGGGGCCTGCTCAACCCCGGCAAGGTGCTGCGCGCCGTCCCCTGAGCGCGGGCCGGGCCGGCGGGAGACGCCGCGCAGTCGAGGGCCCGAGACTGTCGGAATCCGAGCCGGCGACCTATCTCCCGTCTCAACGACCACGCGACACGACGGCAGGAAAGACGCTCCCATGGCCTCGCCCGGTGACTGGAAGATCCCCGCATCCGCCCAGCCCAAGGCCGCCGATTACGGCTACGACCTCGAGCAGGCGCTCACCGCCATCGTGGCGCTCTCGACGCGGGTGCCGCCCGAGGCCTTCACCGCCGAGACGCTGGGCACCGAGCGGGCCGGCAACGGCGTCGTCATCGGCGAGGACGGGCTCGTCCTCACCATCGGCTACCTGGTGACCGAGGCGGATTCCGTCTGGCTCACCACCCATGACGGGCGCTCCGTGCCCGGCCACGTGGTCGGCTTCGACGCGGTCACCGGCTTCGGCCTCGTCCAGGCGCTGGGCGACCTGAAGATCAAGCCGCTGAAGCTCGGGCGCTCCGCTCCCGTCAAGATCGGCGACCGCGCCGTGATGGCCGGCGTCGGCGGCCGGGCGCGCAGCCTCGCCGTCGAGATCGTCGCCCGCCAGGAATTCGCCGGCTACTGGGAATACGTCCTCGACGAGGCCCTGTTCACCGCCCCCTCGCACCCGCACTGGGGCGGGGCGGCGCTGATCGGACCGGACGGGGCGCTCCTCGGCATCGGCTCGCTGCAACTGCAGCAGGGCGGCACGGCCGGACCGAAGACCATCAACATGATCGTGCCGATCGACCTCCTGACCCCGATCCTCGACGACCTCACCACCCGGGGCCGCGTCGACCGGCCGGTGCGCCCCTGGCTCGGCCTCTATGCCAGCGACGGCGAGGACGCCGTGGTGGTGATGGGATTGGCCGACGACGGCCCGGCCGAGGCGGCGGACCTGCGCCCGGGCGACGTCATCGTGGCGGTGGCGGGCGAGCCCGTCTCCGACCTCGCCGGCTTCTTCCGCCAGGTCTGGGCGCTGGGCGAGGCCGGCGTGCGGGTGCCGCTGACGATCCAGCGCGACGGCAAGCCCCTCAAGCTCTCGGTGACCTCCTCGGACCGCGCGCGCTTCCTGGTCTCGCCGCAGCTCCATTGATCCGGGCGTTCCAATGATCCAGGCCCTCCATTGATCGAAGTCCCCGGCGGGTTTATCCCGTGCCGATGACGGACAACGCCATCCACATCGTCGGCGGCGGCCTCGCCGGGTCGGAAGCTGCCTGGCAGATCGCCGAGAGCGGCCACGACGCGGTGCTCCACGAGATGCGCCCGGTGCGCGGCACCGAGGCCCATCACGGGGGCGACTTCGCCGAGCTCGTCTGCTCGAACTCGTTCCGCTCGGACGACGCCAACGGCAACGCCGTCGGCCTCCTGCACCAGGAGATGCGGACCCTCGGGTCGCTGATCCTGCGCGCGGCCGATGCGCATCAGGTCCCCGCCGGCGGCGCGCTGGCCGTCGACCGCGAGGGCTTCGCGAAGGCCGTCACCGCCGCGATCGAGGCCCATCCGCGCATCCGCATCGTGCGCGAGGAGGTCGAGGGCCTGCCGCCCGAGGCCTGGGGCCGGACCATCATCGCCACGGGTCCCCTCACCGCGCCCTCGCTGGCGCAGGGCATCCGCGAAGTCACCGGCGCCGAGTCCCTGGCCTTCTTCGATGCGATCGCGCCGATCGTGCATCGCGAGTCCATCGACATGGGCAAGGCCTGGTTCCAGTCGCGCTACGACAAGGTCGGGCCCGGCGGCACGGGCGCCGACTACATCAACTGCCCCATGGATCGCGCGCAGTACGACCGGTTCATCCAGGCCCTCGTCGAGGGGGACAAGATCGGGTTCAAGGAATGGGAGGCCTCGACCCCCTATTTCGACGGCTGCCTGCCGATCGAGGTCATGGCCGAGCGCGGCCCCGAGACCCTGCGCCATGGCCCGATGAAGCCGGTGGGCCTCACCAACCCGCACGACCCCACCGTGAAGGCCTGCGCCATCGTCCAGCTGCGCCAGGACAACGCGCTCGGCACCCTCTACAACATGGTCGGCTTCCAGACGAAGCTGACCTATTCCGAGCAGGTGCGGGTGTTCCGCACGATTCCGGGGCTCGAGAACGCCGAGTTCGCCCGCCTCGGCGGCCTGCACCGCAACACCTACCTCGACAGCCCCCGCCTCCTCGACGCGACCCTGCGGCTGAAGGCGCGGCCCTCCTTACGCTTCGCCGGCCAGATCACGGGCTGCGAGGGCTATGTCGAGAGCGCCGCCATCGGCCTGATGGCCGGCCGCTTCGCGGTGGCCGAGGCGCGCGGCGCGGCGCTCGCGCCCCTTCCCGCCACCACGGCGCTCGGCGCCCTGATCGGCCACATCACCGGCGGCCACATCGCCGCCGAGGAGGCCGGGACCCCGCGCTCGTTCCAGCCGATGAATGTGAATTTCGGCCTGTTCCCGCCCCTCGACCACGCCCCGAAGGGCGAGGGCGGCAAGCGCCTGAAGGGACCGGAGAAGGCGGTGGCCAAGAAGAAGGCCCTGACCGACCGGGCGCGCGCGGACCTCGCGGCCTGGCTGGGGCACGGACCGGCGCAGATCGCGGCCGAGTAGGTCTGCGAGGCGGCGCGCGCCCGAACAGGCCGGCCGCATCGAAATCGCTGCGCCCCCGCCGGCCCTGGCCTCGGCGAAACACTGCGCCCACCCTGGGATGAAAGCCCGAGGGCCGGACGCATCAGGTGAGGCACTCCGATGGCAGGCCATCCGGACCACGACCAGGGCGGCTCCCGGGCCGCCGCCGTCCTGCGGGTGACGAGCGGCAACTTCCTGGAGATGTTCGACTTCTTCGCGTTCGGGTTCTACGCCTCCTCCATCGCCAAGGCGTTCTTCCCCAGCGAGAGCGAATTCGCCTCCCTGATGCTGACCTTCATGACCTTCGGGGCCGGCTTCCTGATGCGCCCCCTCGGGGCGGTGCTGCTCGGGGCCTATGTCGACCGGGTCGGCCGGCGGAAGGGGCTCATCGTCACCCTGGCGATCATGGCCGCCGGCACGATCCTGATCGCCCTCGTGCCCGACTACGCCACGATCGGCCTCCTGGCGCCCGCCCTGGTCCTGATCGGCCGCCTGCTCCAGGGCTTCTCCGCCGGGGTCGAGCTCGGCGGCGTCTCGGTCTACCTCGCCGAGCTGGCGCCGCCCGGCCGCCAGGGCTTCTACGTCGCCTGGCAATCGGGCAGCCAGCAGGTGGCGATCATGGCGGCGGCGGCCATCGGCTACGCCCTCAACCGCCTGCTGGCGCCGGCCGAGATGGGCGCCTGGGGCTGGCGCATCCCCTTCCTGATCGGCTGCCTCCTGGTGCCGTTCCTGTTCTACGTCCGCCGCTCGCTGCAGGAGACCCCGGCCTTCCAGGCCCGCAAGGTCCATCCGCCGGTGGGCGAGGTGGTGCGCACCCTGGGGCGGAACTGGCGGATCGTGGGGCTCGGGATGCTGATGGTGGCGATGACCACGATCGCGTTCTACGCGATCACGGTCTACACCCCGACCTTCGGCAGGAGCGTGCTCAAGCTCTCCGACACCGACAGCCTGATCGTGACCTTCTGCGTCGCGGTCTCGAACCTGTTCTGGCTCCCCGTGATGGGGGCGCTCTCCGACCGGATCGGCCGGCGCCCGATCCTGCTGCTGTTCTCGGGCCTGACCCTCGTCACCGCCTATCCGGCCCTGGCCTGGCTCGTGGCGCACCCGAGCTTCGAGACCATGCTCGTGGTGCTGCTGTGGCTGTCCTTCCTCTACGGCAGCTACAACGGCGCCATGGTGGTGGCGCTCACCGAGATCGTGCCGCCGGCGGTGCGCACGGCCGGGTTCTCCCTGGCCTATTCCCTGGCGACCGCCCTCTTCGGCGGGATGACGCCGCTGATCTCGACCTCGCTCATCGCGGCCACCGCCAACGCGGCGGCTCCCGGCCTCTGGATGGCCTTCGGGGGGGCCTGCGGCCTCTTCGCCACCGTGGTGATCTACCGGCAACTGGCCCGCGCACAGGGACTGGGCGCTGCGACCCGGGTCACGCCGGCGCGACCGTGAAGATCCGGCGTCCGGGCAGCTGGCCCGCATCGCCGGTATCGCGAAACCCGACCTTGCGCAGGAGGCCGACCGAGGCCGCGTTCTCGGGCCGGCACTGGGCGATGATGAAGCGGTGGGGGAAGCGCGTGCGCAGCAGGCCCACCGCGGCGGTCACCGCCTCGGTGCCGAGCCCCCGTCCCCGGGCCGCGCCGCCGACCCAGTAGCCGACCTCGACGGCGTGGTCGCCGCGCAGGTGCAGGCCGACGATCGCCGCGAGCGCGCCGTCCGCCCGCTGCCAGGCGCCCAGGAAGCAGTCCTTCGTCACCTTGGCCGGACCGATGAGCTGGCGCGCGTCCTTCAGGGTGAAGGGCGCGGGCAGGAAGTCGACCGCCCCGGTGATGGCGGGGTCGTCGGTCAGCGCGCGCAGGGCCTCCGCGTCGGACGGCACCAGCGGCGCGAGTCGCAGCCGCGCGGTCTCGACCGGCTTGAGATTCGCGAGGCTGTAGCGCGCGGCGAGCTTGCGGAAGAACATGTCTCCCACTTGGCCCGCGGCGGGCCGCGACACAAGGCGCAGCAGGCCCGGACACGCAAAAGCCCGCCCCGGGCGATCCGGGGCGGGCTCTCGCGTCGGCAGGTGCGTTCGACGGGGATCCTACGGGTGGATCACCATCGCGCTGAACGGATGCACGTAGGCCTGCAGCATCACGAGGCCGCCCACGAGGCAGGCCAGCACGATCGAGTGCCAGAACACGAAGCGCAGGATCTTGCCCTCCTGGCCGAAATAGCCGGTGGCGGTGGAGGCGACGACGATCGACTGGGCGTCGATCATCTTGCCCATCACGCCGCCCGACGAGTTCGCCGAGGCCATGAGGATGCCCGACAGGCCGAGCTGCTCCGAGGTGATCTTCTGGAGGCCGCCGAAGAGCACGTTCGAGGCCGTGTCCGAACCGGTCAGGGCGACGCCGAGCCAGCCGAGCAGGGTCCCGAAGAACGGGTAGAGGATGCCGGTGCCCGCGAAGGCGAGGCCGAGGGTGGCGTCCACGCCGGCGTAGCGGGTGAGCACGCCCAGCGCCAGCATCGCCGCGATGGTGATGAGCGAGTAGCGCAGCACCCAGATCGTCTCGAGATAGGCCGTCACCAGGCGCAGGGGCGAGAAGCGCATGATGAGGCCGGAGATGAGCGCGGCGAAGAGCACCCCGGTGCCGGTGTAGGACATGTAGGTGAAGGAGAAGACGGCGGCTTCCGGATGGGCTTTCGCCACCACCGGCGGCACCTTCATGATCACGTTGTGCAGGCCCGGCACCTCGTACTTCCAGGTGAAGAGCGGGTTGACGATGCCCTTGAACCAGCCGGTGCCCCAGATCGCCACGATCACCGAGAGGATGATCCACGGCACCCAGGCCATCATGATCTCGCGGGAGGTCGCGGTGCGGCCGCCGAGATCCACCTTGGGCAGGTCGCCGGGCACGGCGGCGCCGAGCGAGACGGGACGGCCGCCGTTGACGTAGCCGATCGACGGGTCGTTGCCGCGCAGGGCCGGGGAGGTCCAGATCTCCTTGGGCTGCCAGACCTTGAGGAAGGCCACCAGGGCGGCCATCGAGATCAGGGAGGCGCCGATGTCGACGATCCAGGGGTTCACGTAGTTCGAGATCAGGAACTGGGCCGCCGCGAAGGAGCCGCCGCAGACCAGGATCGGCGGCCAGATCTTCATCATGCCGCGGAAGCCCGCGAACACCCAGATCAGCCAGAACGGCACGAGGATCGAGAAGAACGGCAGCTGCCGGCCGATCATCGCGCCGAGGATGTAGGGGTCGTAGCCCGTCACCGAGGCGAGGCCCTGGATGGGCGCGCCGAGCGCCCCGTAGGCCACCGGCGCCGTGTTGGCGATGAGCGAGAGGCCCGACGCCGCCAGCGGCGAGAAGCCGAGGCCGATCAGGATCGCGCCCGTCACCGCCACCGGGGTGCCGAAGCCGCCCGCGCCCTCGAAGAAGGCGCCGAAGGCGAAGGCCACCAGCAGCAGCTGGAGCCGCCGGTCGGTGGTGATGCCCGCCACCGATTGCTGCAGGGTGGCGAACCAGCCCTTCTCCACCGTCAGGCGGTAGAGGAAGATGACGTTCAGGATGATCCAGCCGATGGGGAACAGCCCGAGCGCCACGCCGTAGGCGGAGGCGCGGGTGGCCAGGTCCGCCGGCATGCCGAACAGGAAGACGGCGACGCAGAAGGCCAGCACGAGGGAGAGCACGGCCGCGATATGGGCCTGCACCTTGCCGCTCGCGATCATGCCGAGCAGGGCGATGACGGGCAGCGAGGCCGCCAGGGTCGAGAGCCAGGCGTTCCCGAATGGGTCGTAGACCTGATTCCAGGTGGTCACTGTGTTCACGGGCGCCGTACTCCTCCAGGGCAGCCCGATCTCGTGCCGGGCCTTGTCACCGTTGCTAGCAGAGCAATTCGGCAGGCTCAACGCGGTTAATCATGTATTCAGAGGGTGTTGCCCGTCGATCCGCCTCCGGCGCCGCGTCGCCCGCGCGTTTTCTCGCCCCGGTCTACGCCGCCGCAGCGCGCGCATTCCTGCCGGGACCAGCGGAACATGCCCCTCCGGCGCTCACTTCCCTGTCGAGACCCCGAGCGACCGGAAACGGAGATTTGATCTATGTTTATGCGCGTCGACAAGCTGCAGGCCGAGCTACCCGCCCCGAAGCGGAAGGACCCGAATGCCGCCGCGGCCCTGCAGGAACTGCTCGGAGGCAAGTACGGCGAGATGTCGACTCTGGGAAACTACATGTTCCAGAGCTTCAATTTCCGCAGCAAATCGAAGCTGCGTCCGTTCTATAGCCTCGTCGCCGCCATCACGGCCGAGGAACTCGGCCATGTCGAGCTCGTCAGCAACGGCGTGGCGATGCTCAACAACGGTCCCGACAACGACGGCGACGAGACGGACGGCGGCGACATCTCGAAGGCGCCGTTCGAGGACATGAAGGATATTCGGCTGGCGGCCGCCTTCCTGTCGAACGGCGGCGGCGTGACGCCGGTCAACAGCAACGGCGCTTCGTGGAACAACGACTTCATCACCACGACGGGCAACGTCGTGGTGGATCTGCTGCACAACTTCCACCTGGAATGCGGCGCCCGCCTGCACAAGCTGCGCGTCTACGAGACCCTCAAGGACCCGACGGGCCGCGAGGTCTGCGGCTACCTGCTGGTGCGCGGCTCGGTCCATGCCCACGCCTACGCCCTGGCCCTGAAGAAGATCACCGGCGTCGAGATCGAGAAGTTCCTGCCGACCCCGAACATCAACCTCGACAAGATCCCCGAATGCCAGAAATACCTGCAGGAGGGCTCGCACCGCCGGCTCTACACCTTCAGCCCGGGCGACTACACCGAGATGGCCGGCATCTGGGGCAACGGCGAGGTGGCGCTCCCGGGCGACCCGCCGGGCGAGCTCAGCGTCGTGGAGGGCATGCCGGAGGGCGGCAAGATCCACCAGCTCACCGGCGTGCCCTCCGCCTTCACCCCGGACTACGCCCCCGAGGAGATGTTCGAGATCGCCGAGAAGCTGACGAAGAAGGCCCGCTGAGGCGGAGCCCTCGGGATCGTCGACGGGGCGGCCCTTCGGAGCCGCCCTTTTTCGTGGCGCGTTTCAGCCCCGGCGGGAGGCGCGCCAGAGGGTCCAGAGCCGGCGCCAGCGCGGGATCTCAACCACCGTGTTGAGCGGGTCGTAGCCCGGCCGCTCCATGGCGGCGAGGTAGGGCTCGACCAGGGCCACGGGCAGGAAGGCGGGGCGCGCGGCCGGCGCGATGGTGGCGCGCGCCGCCTCGTAGGCCTTGAGGTGCCGGCGGGCGAGCGCCCGCAGGTCGGCGGCGGCGCGCAGCAGCCCGGGGCCGCCGCGGCCGGTGACGATGTCCTCGCGGGTGACGCCGTAGGTCTTGAGGATGTCGGCCGGCAGGTAGACCTGGCCGGCGCGGGCGTGCCAGGGCAGCGCCCGCAGGAGGCCCGTGACCCCGTAGGCGACCCCGGCATGCCCGGCGGCGGCCGCTCCGCCGGGCTCGACCCCGTCGGAGAGGACGAGGGCGCCGAGGCGGATCAGGGCCGAGACGGTCTCGCCGCAATAGCCCTCGAGGTCGTTCACCCGGGGCATCGGGTCCTCGTAGAGGTCGAAGACCCGGGCATCGATCAGATCCACGAAGGGCTGGCGTCCGAGCTTGCGCCGCACGATGGCGTCGTCCAGCGCCGCGGCCACGGGGTTGGCCTTCACGTCGCCGCGGGCCTCGCCCTGGAGGGCGTCCCGCCACCATTGCAGGCGGATCTCGCCGGCCATCGGGTTGGAGGCGGCCTCGCGCACCCGCGCGACGGTGAGGCTGAAGGCGATGAGGGCGAAGAGGTGGGGACGGGCGCTCGCGGGCGCGAAGAGGGTGGCGAAGTAGCGGTCGGGATCGCCCTCCCGGACCAGAGCCTCGCAATGCTGGAAGGCGAAGGCGAGGTTGCCCTCGGCCGGGCTGGTCCGGGTGTCCGAATCCGTCATGTCCGGCAATTCATCATGCGACCGCGATCAGGGCGGCGGCGACCTTGCGGTTCTCCGCCATGAGGATGTTGTAGGTGCGCGCCGCGGCCCCCGTCTGCATCACGTCGAGGCCGATGCCGCCCTCCTTGAGCCAGCGCCGGAGCGCATCAGGAAAAGGCGCGATGTCGAGCCCGGTTCCGACGAGGAGCAGTTCGACCGCCCCGGCCTCGGCGAGGATCGGGCGCAGCGCGGTCCGGTCGATGGCGCGGGGCTCGTTCACCTCCCAGGCCCGGATGCCCGACGGCGTCACCAGGATCGAGCCGCGATGCGACATCTCGGCGAAGCGGAAGCCGCCGTTCCCGTAGGCGTCGATGAGGTGGCGCCCGGGAACGAAGCCGTCGTGCAGGCTGCCGGAGGACGCCATAGCCACCCCTACTCCGCCGCCTGCGGCACGCGCCCGCCGGCCGGGCGCCCCTGCGCCTTCACCCCCGAGAGCATCAGGCCGAGATAGATCAGCACCGGCGTCGAGACGAAGATCGCCGAGTAGGTGCAGATCACCACGCCGGCCAGCATCACGATGGCGAAGCCGTTGATCGCCTCGCCGCCGAACAGCACCAGGGCCAGCAGCGACAGGAAGGCCGAGGTCGCGGTCATCACCGTGCGCGACATGGTGGAGTTGATCGAGAGGTTGAGGAGCTCCACCGTGGGGATGGTCTTGTAGCGCCGCATCAGCTCGCGGGTCCGGTCGAACACCACGACCGTTTCATTCAGCGAGTAGCCCACGATGGTCAGGATCGCGGCGATCGAGGTCATGTTGAACTCGATGCGGGTGATGACGAAGACGCCGAGCGTCAGCACGATGTCGTGCAGCGTGCCCACGATGGCGCCCAGCGCCAGTTCCCGCTCGAAGCGGAACCAGAGGTAGAACAGCACCGCGAGCACGGACAGCACGACGCCGATGGTGCCCGATTGCACGAGCTCGCCGGAGACGCGCGGTCCCACCGTCTCCGTGCGGCGGAATTCGTAATCGGCGTCGAAGGCGGCATGCGCCTTCTGCATCACAGCGGTCTGGCCCTGCTCGCCCGGCTGCAGGGGGAAGCGCACCAGGACGGTGCCCTCAGCCCCGAGCTCCTGCACCTCCGTCTCGCCGAAGCCGAAGCCGTTGGCTGTGTGGCGGACGGCGCCGACATCGGCCGTCTTCGACTTCGCCTGGAGCTCCACCAGGGTGCCGCCCTTGAAGTCGATGCCGAAATTCAGGCCGACGGTGAGGAACAGCACCACCGTCGCCACCGACAGGAACGCCGAGAGCGGGAAGGTGAGGCGCCGGAAGCGCATGAAGTCGACGTGCGACTCGTCGGGCCAGAGGCGGAGCAGGCGCATGATCGGTCTTTCGGCGATGAGGTCGGCCGGAGGCCCGCTGATCGCACACGCTGCCCCGGGCTCGCCGTCATTCCGGGGCGCCGAAGGCGAGCCCGGAATCCAGAACCACGGACGGCGCCCGTCCTGCCGCGTCGGTGCGTCTGGATCCCGGGCTCCGCTTCGCGGCCCCGGGATGACGCGGTGACGTGACGACCGTGCGGATCACGCGAAAACCGGATCGACCTCCCTTTGCAAGCAGTGAACGGACGGACAGCGAAGTTCAGAACGGCAGGGTCTTCAGAACGGCAAGGCCTTCAGAACGGCAAGGCCTTGGGCCGGGCCATGTTGTACCACAGGGCGATCATCATCCGGGTCAGGGTCACGGCGGTGATGACCGTCGTGAGGATGCCGAGGATGAAGACCACGGCGAAGCCCTTCACGGGGCCCGAGCCGAGGAAGAACAGGATCAGGGCGGCGATCGCCATGGTCGAGTTCGAATCGATGATGGTGGCGAAGGCCTTGTCGAAGCCGGCCTGGAGCGCCGAGACGATGGAGCGGCCCGCCCGCACCTCCTCGCGCACGCGCTCGTAGATCAGCACGTTGGAATCCACCGCCGTGCCGATGGTGAGCACGATGCCGGCGATGCCCGGCAGGGTCATGGTCGCCTCTAGCACCGACATCAGGCCGAGGATGAGGCCCACGTGCACGATGAGGGCGATGTTGGCGAAGAAGCCGAACACCCCGTAGGTGGCGAACATGAAGGCGATGACGAGGGCGCCGGCCACCAGGGTGGCGTACTTGCCGGCCTGGATCGAATCGCTGCCGAGGCCGGGGCCGACGACGCGGCGCTCGACCACGGTGAGCTTGGCCGGCAGCGCGCCGGCCCGCAGCAGGATCGAGAGCTCGTTGGCCTGGGCCACGGTGAAGTTGCCGGTGATCTGGCCGGAGCCGCCGGTGATCGGCGTGTTGATGCGGGGGGCCGAGACCACCTCGTTGTCGAGGACGATGGCCATGCGCCGGCCGACATTCTCCGAGGTCGCCTGGCCGAAGCTCTGGGCGCCCTTGAGGTTGAACTTGAAGCTGACCATCGGCTCCTGGGTCTGATGGTCGAAGGCCGGCTGGGCGTCGGTGAGGTCGGCGCCGGAGGCCATCACGCGGCGCTCGACGGGGACGCGGGCGCCCTTCTCGTCCTTGGAGGGCAGCAGGTCGACGTCGCCGGAGGGCGAATCCGCCAGCATGCGGAACTCGAGCTTGGCCGTCTTGCCGAGCTGGTCCTCCAGCTTCTGCGGATCCTGCAGGCCGGGGACCTGGACCAGGATGCGGTCGGCGCCCTGCTGCTGGATCGAGGGTTCCTTGGTGCCGCCGAAATCGATGCGGCGGCGGATGACCTCGATGGCCTGGGTCACGGCCCGGCGCGTCCGGTCGGTGAGGCCCGCATCCGTCAGGGTGAGCTGGATCACGCCCTCGGGCTTCTCGGCGATGGTGAGGGTCTGGCCGCCGCCCTGGCTGACCAGGGCGTTGGAGATCGGCTGCGAGAGCTCGCGCAGCTTCGGCAACACCTTGGCGCGGGCGGCCTCGTTCGAGATCCGGAGCTGGACGCCGCGCGGGATGATCTGGATGCCGCCCTCCGGCGTCACGCCGCCGGCCTCGCGCAGGACCCGGCGGACGTCGTCGCGCAGGGCCGTCGTCAGGGACTTGGCGAGGTCGTTCTGGTCGACCTCGAGGAGGAGCTGCGAGCCGCCCTGGAGGTCGAGGCCCAGCACGATCGCGCGCTGCGGCACGATCCAGCTCGGGAACCAGCCCGGCAGGGAGGCCATGAAGTGGCTGCGCTGCTCGGCCGAGAAGAAGCTCGGCACGGCGAGGCTGAGGCCGATCAGGATGACGGCCAGCGTCGTGACGATCTTGGTTCTCGAGAAGCGCAGCATCCGCCGGTACCGTCCTGTGTCCGTTTTTTCAGTGGCGATGCAGGCCGAAGGCGGCCCGCATGCCCGGGTCGCCGCCTCAGGCGGCCTTGACCGGCGCGCCCTTGACGCGGACTTCCGTGATCATCGTGCGCACGACCTTGACGCGGACGTTGGGCGCGATCTCGACCTCGATCTCCGAGGCCTCGTCGGCGACCTTGGTCACGCGGCCGACGATGCCGCCGCTGGTGACGACGGTGTCGTCGCGGCGCACGTTCTTGACCAGGTTCTGATGCTCCTTCACGCGGCGCTGCTGCGGGCGGAGGATCAGGAAGTACATGATGACGAAGATGAGGACGAACGGCACCACCTGCAAGGCGATGTCCGCTCCGCCAGCGGCCGAGGTGGCCCCTTGCGCGAAGGCGGGGGTGATCAAGCGGGTGACTCCTCAAGGATAAGGCCCGCGCCGCCAGACCCTCGGTCGAGGGGGCGTCCGGGCTTGTCAAAAAGCGCGCGGACTATAGCCAGGGACTAAGTGAAAGCAACGCCGCACGGGTGAGGCGAATGGGTCGCCGGCCCGCAAATCGCCGGCCGCGACGCGATTTATCGGGTTCATCGCGGCGCCCCGGCGCCGTAAAGCACGGCACACGCCGCTGCGCCCGAGTCCGAGGAACCGTCCATGACCGCCACGCCCCCCGCCGCCGACCCGGCCGCCCTCGCGGCGTTCCTGCCTGTGCTGGAGTTCCTGCCGGTGCTGGAGCGGATCGCCGCCGCCCTGGAGCGCGCCGCCCCCGCCCCCCGCGCGCCCGTCGACCTGAATGCGGCGGACGCCTTCCTGTGGGGGCCGGAGCGCCGGCTGATCCCGGTGCCACGCGTCAACCGGGTGGCGATCGGCCTCCTCACCGGCATCGACCGGGCCCGCGACACCCTGGTGGAGAACACCCAGCGCTTCGCCGACGGCCTGCCGGCCAACAACGCGCTGCTCTGGGGGGCGCGCGGCATGGGCAAGTCCTCGCTGGTCAAGGCGGCGCATGCGGAGATCAACGCCGCGCGGGCGCCCGGCGCCCCGCCCCTGAAGCTCGTGGAGATCCACCGCGAGGACATCGAGGCGCTGCCCGACCTGATGGCGACCCTGCGGGGCGACGCCCACCGCTGGATCGTCTTCTGCGACGACCTCTCCTTCGACGGCGACGACACCTCGTACAAGTCCCTGAAGACGGCGCTCGACGGCGGCATCGAGGGGCGGCCCGAGAACGTGCTGTTCTACGCCACCTCGAACCGACGCCACCTGCTGGCCCGGGACATGGTGGAGAACGAGCGCTCCACGGCGATCAACCCGGGCGAGGCGGTGGAGGAGAAGGTCTCCCTCTCCGACCGCTTCGGCCTCTGGCTCGGCTTCCACAAGTGCAGCCAGGACGAGTACCTGGCGATGATCCGCGCCTACGTGGCGCGGCACGGCCTCCGGGCCGATCCCGAAAGCGTCCGGGCCGAGGCCCTCGAATGGGCCACCACCCGGGGCTCGCGCTCGGGGCGCACCGCCTTCCAGTTCATCCAGGATCTGGCCGGACGCCTGGGGCAGCGGCTGGAGGGGTAGCGCTCCGTCGACGAAGAAAAGGGCAGGGAGCCTTCGCCCCCTGCCCTCGCGCACGGCCCGAGATCGGGCCGCGCCGGTCCGTCCGAGACGAACGATCAATCCTTGAGGTCGGCCGGGACCTTGCCGCCGTTCTCCTCGAGCTTCTTGATGACCTGCTTGTGCAGCCAGACGTTCATCGTGGCCGAGTCCTCCTTGTCGCCGGTGTAGTGCAGCTCGTCGGCGAGCTGCTTGCGGGCGGTGAGGCTCGAATCGAGGTCGAGGAGCTTCATCAGGTCGACGATCGAGGTGCGCCAGTTCAGGGACTGCGAATTCTTCGCGGCCATGCCGTTGAGCACCTCCTCGACGTCGACGGGGCCGCCGGCCGGGGCGCCGGTGCTGGTCGGGGTCGAGGCGGGGGCGTCCGAGCCGCCGGCGGAGGGCTGGGCGTTCGCCTCGGACGGCTTGGCCTGCGCGTCGCCGCCGCCGAAGGGATGGAGGATCTTGCTGACGATGCTGCCGAGGAGGCTCATAACAGTTCTTCCCTCAATCTCACGTCGGCGGCCGGTGCCGCGTCGGGGTGACAACGGGGTGGGTCGGCCCGCGTTCCCGCAACGGCACAGATCTGGTTGCGGCCTCGACGAGGCCGAACCGGGCTTCGACCAAGCGGGCCGGCCCCGCAACCCTTCGCCCGTGGGAGATTCGTCTTCTCTCGGGAGCCCCCGGGGGAGATGAAAGCGCCAAACATCCGGGACCGGACACCGAGGGGAGAGCGGATTCTTGCGCCGGGGCCCCGTGCATGCCACTGCGCGGCATCCTCGTTCCCGGCCCCGCCGCACGCCGCCTTGCGTGCGGGGCGGGGCCGCCCCTGACCGGACCCTTCCGATGCGCCCGACCCGCCGTGCCGCCACTCTGATCCTCGCCACCGCCCTCGCCGCCGGCGTGGGCCTCCTCGCCGCCGGGCCGGCCGCGGCACAGAGTGCCGCGCCGGTCGCGGTGCGCATCGGCGTCATCCCGGTGATCGGCGCGGCGCCGATCTTCGTGGCCAACGGCGAGGGCTGGCTCAAGGAGGCGGGCCTCGCCCCCACCTTCACCACCTTCGAATCCGGCCCGAACATGATCCAGGCCCTGGCCTCGGGCACCATCGACGTCTACGTCGCCGGCGTCGCGCCGCTCGCGGTGGCCCGCACCAAGGGCATCGACGTGCGCGTGGTGGCCTCCACGGCCATCGAGGAGATGGTGTTCGTGGCCGGCCCGAAGCTCGCCCCCTACTTCGCCGACGGCGCCGACAAAGGCGAGGCCTTCGCGAAGTTCCGGGCCAAGGAGGGCAAGGCCGCCCGCCTCGCGACCCAGCCGGCGGGCTCGGTGCCCAACACCACCCTGCAGCACTGGCTCTGGCAGGTGGCCAAGGCCGACAAGGCCAATGCCGAGGTGGTGGCGATGGGCATCGACGCGACCCAGCAGGCGATGCTGGCCGGGGCCGTGGACGGCGCCTCGATCCGCGAGCCCGCGCTCACCATCGTCCAGATGCGCAATCCCGCCATCAAGCTGATCGCCACCGGGGGCGAGATGTTCCCCGACCAGCCGGGCACCGTGGTGGGGGTGTTCGGCGCCTTCGCGGACAAGAACCCCGCCGCCGTGGAGGGCCTGGTCAAGGCCGTGGTCCGGGCCACCGAACTCCTGAAGAGCGACCCGGCCCGGGCGGCCAAGCCCGTGGAGGCGGCGCTCGGCAAGGGCATCACCGACACCGCCACCATCACCAGGGCGCTGACCTCGCCGGCCGCCCGGTTCACCGCCGACCCGCGCGCGATCATCGAGGCGACGAAGAAGATGCAGGCCTACCAGGTCTCCATCGGCACCCTCGACAAGGACGTGCCCCTGGAGGGCCTGTTCGAGCCGAAATACTACGAGGCCGCCACCAAGCGCTGAGGCGGCGCGGATCCCGAAGGGGGTCTCCCCGGGGCCTACTCGGCGGCGAACAGGCCCGGCAGGCCGGATTCCGGCGCCGCCGGCGTGCCGGGCCTCGCCTCCAGCGGCGCCTTGGGGTCGCCCGGCCCGGTCTCGCAGTTCAGGGCCGGCAGGGCGACGATGCGGTTGCCGCGGTAATCCATGCGGCACACGATGGTGCCGCGGGTCTCCACATAGGCGAGCAGGCGCTTGGCGCGGCCGGGCGAGCGGCTGCCGATGGCGCGCGCCAGGGCCTCGTCGCCGGGACAGGGCTCTCCGGCCAGCGCCGCGCGGGCGAGGAGCAGGAACAGGCCCTGGACCTCGTCCGGCAGGGTGGCGGCGACGCCCTGCGCCTCCTCCCAGCGCCCGTCCGCCTCGTCCGGGGCGACGTCGGCCCCGTCGAGCCCGGCCCGGGCGACGCCGAGGCGGCGGCGGAAGGCGGCCAGGCTGATGGCCTCGCCGTCGAGGCCGCGCATCCGGCAGCGCACGAGGAAGTCCTGGTAGATGACCGCCACCGGCTGGCCGCCGGCATCCGGGTCGGCGGCGATGCCGCGCAGGACCGCGTCGAGCCCGGCCCGGACCGCCTCCTCGCTCAGGGGCTCGGGCGCCTCCACCGGCTCGGGGCGGTAGGCGCTGAGCTCGCGCATGAGGTCGGCCGGCGTGGCCCGCGGCGTCGGCGGCGTGCGCGGCGCCGGGGCCCAGCCCTGCGCCGGCTCGTCGGGCGCGCGGGTCAGGATGAGGGCGCGCAGGTCCGCATCCGCCGGGGCGGGGAGCGGCACCAGCTTCGGGGACCCCGAGCGCGCCGAGGTCGTCACCGGGCCGATGCGCAGGGCGAGCGGCCGCCGGCTGACCGCCGGGCCGAGGGCCACGAACTCGCCGCGCGAGAGGTCGCGAAAGCGCTCGGCGCCGCGCCGGTCGAGGCCGAGGAGGTCGGCCGCCCGCGCCATGTCGATGTCCAGGAAGGTGCGGCCCATCAGGAAGTTGGTGGCCTCGGCCGCGACGTTCTTGGCGAGCTTGGCGAGGCGCTGCGTCGCGATGATGCCGGCCAAGCCCCGCTTGCGGCCCCGGCACATCAGGTTGGTCATGGCGCCGAGCGAGGCCTTGCGGGCCTCGTCCGAGACGTCGCCGGCCGCGGCGGGGGCGAAGATCTGCGCCTCGTCGACCACGACGAGGGCCGGGTGCCAGTGGGTGCGCTCGGCCTCGAACAGGCCGCCGAGGAAGGCGGCCGCCGCGCGCATCTGCGCCTCCATGTCCAGGCTCTCCAGGGTGAGTACCACCGAGACCCGGTGCGCCCGCACCCGCGCGGCGATGGCCTGGAGGTCCGCCTCCCCGTGGGCGCCGTCCACCACGACGTGGCCGTAGGCCTCGGCCAGCGTGACGAAGTCGCCCTCGGGGTCGATCACCACCTGCTGCACCGCGCCGGCGCTCTGCTCCAGCAGGCGCCGCAGCAGGTGCGACTTGCCCGAGCCCGAATTGCCCTGGACCAGGAGACGCGTGGCCAGGAGCTCCTCGAGATCGAGGCGCGCGGGCTCCGCCCCCGGCCCCATGCTCAGACCCATCTCGATGCCGACCGTCATGCCTGCTCCGGCTCCCGCGCCGGGGCTCGTCCCGGGCGCTCCTCAAGGCTCTCGCACGAAGGTCTTAACACGCGCGCCCTCCGGCAGGTCCGCCCGCCCGGGCCGGCATCCACAGGCCAGGGGCCGCAGCCCGCACCGGCCAGGGGCCGCATCCCGGACTTGGGCGGACCGGGAGAATGCCGGTTCGTTCCACGTCTGTTCGAATGGTCTCCGCCAATCCTGTGCATATTCCTAGGACTATGGGCATAGGCCGAAAGTCCTGGGACTTTCGACTTAGGAACGACGCTTCCGGGCTTCGATGCGGGAACGAAATCGGAACATGTGTTCGCGTGGAATCCGGCACGGCCCGGCATCGCCCCGCAGATCGGCACTAAGTTGCACACGAATCGGGGGGCGGCCCTTGCCGCACGGGTGGCCTGATCCAGGTAATCCGCCCATGAACCCGATCCTCGTCGTCGCCCTCGTCTGCGCCTCCACCGTCCAGGCCCCGGATTGCTCCCGCGAAACGGCCCTCGACATCATCACCGGCCCGGCCCACACCCTGCAGGAATGCCTGGTGCAGGGGCCGGTCCTCGCCGCCAGTGCCGGGCACGGCAACGAGACGGGCACCTACGTGAAGACGCGCTGCGAACCGCGGCGCTGAGCCGGCCGGAACGGAGCAGCCGATGGACGATGTCAGCCCCGAACGCGCGGTGATGATCCGCCTGCGGGCGCGCCTCGCGGTGGTGGAGCGCGCCGCCTGGTTCGGCCTCGTCCAGGCCATGCGGGCGCAGCCGGCCGAGACCGAGGCCTATCTCGCCGCCGAGCGGGCCAAGTGCGCGGAGGGCTTCGGCCGGCGCGGCTGGGCGGCCGACCTGACGGAGGCCGAGCGCCGCATGCTCGGCGCCGAGGTCGATGCGGGGCTCGCCGGCCTCGTCGCGGATGCCAAGGCCGAACTCGGCCAGACCTGAGCCGGCGATTCCCGGGCCGGCGATCCCGGAGCGGAAGCGCGGCCGGCTCTCATCCCCCGAAGCGGTCCGCCCAGGCCGGCGGCCCGGCCCAGCCGGGCGGCACCGTCGCCCGATGCACGCCGATCGCCACCGCGCGGGCCAGTGTGCGCGCCGCCGCGTCGCCGATCCGCGCGAGATCGAGGACGGGATCGGCGAGGGCGACCCGGCCGGTGGCCACGGCGAAGACGGCGTCGCCGTCCAGCGGCGTGTGCACGGGGTGGATCGACCGGGCGAGGCCGTCCTGGGCCATCACGGCGAGGCGGCGCGCCTGCGCCTTGGTGAGGACGGCGTCGGTGGCGACCACCGCCAGGGTGGTGCTGGCCCCAGGCCCGGACAGAGCCTTGCGCGGCCAGTCGAAGGCGTCGGCCGGCATCGCGGCGGGGGCGCCGAGGCCGCCGAACTCGTCGCCGATCTCGTAGGGGCCGGCCCAGAAATGCGGCCCCGCTCCCATCGTCACCCGGCCGAAGGCGTTCACCGCCACCAGGGCGCCGACCCGCACGGCCGAGCCCGCGACATCCCGCAAACCGTCCACGACCGCCGAGGCCGAGCCGATCCCGCCCTTCAGGTTCGCGGTGGCCGCCCCGGTCCCGGCCCCGACGGAGCCGAGGGCGACGTCGTGGGTCGCCGCCACCGCCGCCGCGTGGCCGAGGTCGCGGTAGGGCGAGAACCGGCCCCAGGCCTTGTCGCCGCCGTTGAGGAGGTCGAACAGGATCGCGGCCGGCACGATCGGCACCCGGGCCGGGCCGACGGCAAAGCCGCGCCCGGTCTCGGCGAGGTGGGCGACGACGCCCGCGGCGGCATCGAGGCCGAAGGCCGAGCCGCCGGACAGCACCAGGGCGTCGATGCGCTCCACGGTGCGCTCCGGGTCGAGGAGGTCGGTCTCGCGGGTGCCGGGGCCGCCGCCGCGCACGTCGACCCCGGCCACCACGGGCGCGTCGAACAGGAGCGCGGTGACGCCGCTGGCGAGGCGCGGATCGGTGGCGTGGCCGACCCGGATGCCGGCGATGTCGGTGATGCGGTTGCTCAGCATGGCGCCTCCGACCGGGCGGTTGCCTCCTGCAGGACGGGTCCAGGATCGCACGCGACGCGCGCCCTGACGAGGGGACCCTCAGGCCCCCCGCGCCTGCCGGGCGGCGCGGTAGGCGTCGACGGCGTAGATCGCCAGCGCCAGCCAGATCAACCCGAACAGCAGGGCGCGGTGCGGCTCCAGGCGCTCGCCGTAGACGAGGGTGCTGAGGATGAGGAGGCAGGAGGGGGCGAGGTACTGCATCAGCCCGAGCGTCGCCAGGGTGAGCCGCTCGGCGGCGGCCGCGAACCAGATCAGCGGCAGCGCCGTGGTGGCCCCGGTGAGCAGGACGAGGCCGGCCCGCACGGGGTCGCCCTGGATCACCGGCGGCGCGAAGGCCGCGAGGTAGATCAGCGCCACCGGCAGCAGCACCAGCGTCTCGGCGGCGAAGCCCACCATGGCGTCGACGCCGACGACCTTGCGGGCGAGCCCGTAGAGCGAGAAGCTGCCGGCCAGCGCCAGGGAGACCCAGGGCAGGCTCCCCGCCAGGGCGACGGCCAGGAGCACGGCGCCGGCGGCCAGCGCCACCGCCGCGGCCTGGACCGGCCGCAGGCGCTCGCCCAGCACCACGGCGCCCAGAGCCACGCTCATCAGCGGGTTGATGAAGTAGCCGAGGCTCGCGTCGAGCATGTGCCCGGACTGCACGGCCTGGAGGTAGAGGAGCCAGTTCACGCCGATCAGCCCGGCCGACAGGACGAGGAGCCCGTGCCGGCGCACCAGGGGGAAGGGGTTCCGGATCCGGCGGCGCAGGGCCGCCAGCAGCCCGGCGACGAGCAGGCTCGACCAGACGATGCGGTGGGCCAGGATGCTCGGGGCGGGCACGGCGTCGAGCAGGCGGAAATGCACCGGGACCACGAGGCCCCAGCTCAGATAGGCGCCGAGCGCGTAGATCAGACCCAAAGGCCGCCTCCCCTCGCCGGCGCTTGGCCGGCCCCTTGGCCGGCCCCTTGGCCAGCCGCCGGCCCGCGGCGGGACCGGGCGCGGCTTATAGCAGGCGCTCAGGGACCCGCCCGTGCGGGATGGCGCATGGCGGGGGCGCCCGGCGCGCTCAGCGCGTGCGGGCGAGGGTGACGGCGGGGTCGCCGCGCATGAGGGCGTTCAGGCGCTCGGTGTCGAAGCCCTCGGCGGTCTTCCTGGCCGGCTTCGGGGCCGGCGCGGCGGCGACCCTGGCCACGGGCTTGGCCGGAATCCGGCCCGTCGCCTCGCGGGCGGTGGTCTCCCGGGTGGCGGTCTCACGCGTGGTGGAGGCCTTGGGCACGGGGGGCCGGGTGACGGTCTGGCGGGCGACGGCGTCGCGCCCGAGGATGTCGCTGATCGAGGGGCCGGTCTCGGACGGGAGCGAGCCCGTCACGGTAGGCTCGGGCGGGCGGATCCGGGTGAGGGCGGCCACCGGCGCGGCGGAGGCCTTGGGCGCCGGATGGTCGAGCCGGTCGACGCAGGCGAAGGCGATGGTCAGGGCGCTGCCGCCGAAGACGCTGCCGACGACGATGTTCCGCAGGATACGCAAGGGACGGGCTTCCCGGATACGCGAGTACCGGGATGGATTTAGCGCATCGGCGTTAACGAACCGGAGCCCGCCCGGGCGCGCGACGTCCTGCGCCGGCACAACTTTCCCCGCTCACAGGATGCGGGCGAGGAATTCCCGGGTGCGGGGATGCGCGGGGCGATCGAAGAAGGCCTCGGGCGGCGCCACCTCGACGATCTGGCCCTCGTCCATGAACACCACCCGGTCGGCGACCCGCCGGGCGAAGCCCATCTCGTGGGTGACGCAGAGCATGGTCATGCCGCGGCCGGCCAGGTCCGTCATGGTGTCGAGCACCTCCTGCACCATCTCGGGGTCGAGGGCCGAGGTCGGCTCGTCGAACAGCATCACCGCCGGGTCGAGGCAGAGGGCGCGGGCGATGGCGACGCGCTGCTGCTGGCCGCCGGAGAGCTGGCCGGGATAGCGGGCGGCCAGATCCGCGATGGCGAGGCGCGCGAGCTCGTCCCGCGCCCGCGCCTCGGCGGCCCGGCGTCCGATCCCGCGCCCGTGGATCGGCGCCAGGGTGCAGTTCTCCAGGACGGTGAGGTGGGAAAACAGGTTGAAGTGCTGGAACACCATGCCGACGGCGCGGCGCACCGCCGGGATGCGGGCGGGGGTGAGGTCCTGGCCCTCGACCCGGATCGTGCCGCCCTGATAGGGCTCGAGGCCGTTGACGCAGCGGATCAGGGTCGACTTGCCCGAGCCCGAAGGGCCGCAGATCACGATCCTCTCGGACCGGGCGACCGTGAGCGAGACCGCGCGCAGGACGTGGGCGCTGCCGAACCACTTGTTCACGGCGCGGAATTCGACGGCGGGCGCGGTCATGCCCGGCCCCGCTCGCCGGCGGCCAGCCGCCGCTCGATGAAGGCGGCGTAGCGCGCCATCGAGAAGCAGATCGCGAGGTAGAACAGGGCCGCGAAGGCGTAGGCCGTGGCCGGAATCGTCGGCGCCGACCAGCGCGGATCGGCGCGGGCGGCCTCCAGCACCCGGATGAAGTCGGCGATGCCCACGATGGAGACGAGCGTCGTGTCCTTGAACAGGCCGATCAGGGTGTTGACGATGCCCGGCACCACGACCTTGAGGGCCTGGGGCAGGACGACGAGGCGCATGGCCTGCCACCGGGTCAGCCCCAGCGCCAGGGCCGCCCGCCCCTGCCCCTCGGGGATGGCCTGAAGGCCGCCGCGCACCACCTCGGCCATGTAGGCGGCGGCGAACAGCGCGATGCCGATGAGCGGCCGCACCAGCCGGTCCACGGTCAGGTCCCCGGGCAGGAACAGCGGCAGCATCACGTTGGCCATGAACAGCACGGTGATCAGCGGCACCCCGCGCCAGAACTCGATGAAGCCGATGCAGGCATAGCGCAGGACCGGCAACTCGGAGCGCCGCCCCAGCGCCAGCAGGATGCCCAGCGGCAGGGAGGCGACGATGCCCACCAGCGAGACCACCAGGGTCACCAGGATGCCGCCCCACAGGCTGGTGGCGACGGGAACCAGCCCCGGGACCGGAATCCCCAGGACCGGAATCCCCGAGAACGGGCCGCCCGAGAGCAGCCAGAACGACAGGAGCGGGCCGACGAGGAAGACGAAGACCGCCCCGAGGCCGCGGCGCGGCGCGTCGAGCCACAGCATCCAGGCCGTGCCCAGGGCCACGAGGCCGAAGAACAGGTTCGGGCGCCAGCGCTCGGCCGCCGGGTAGGAGCCGTAGACCAGGTAGTTGATCTTGGCGCCGATGAAGGCCCAGCAGGCGCCGACCGGATGGCCGGCGACCTCCGGGCGGCAGGCCTCGCCCGAGTTCCCGCTCCAGACCGCGTCGGTGACGAGGAAGCGGAACACCGGCGGCAGCAGGAGCGCCAGCCCGGCCAGGATCACCAGCGTCGTCAGGGTGTTGCCGGGCCCCGAGAACAGGTTCGTCCGGAGCCAGCCGGCGGGGCCGCCGCTCCGGCGCGGGGGCGGGGCCGGCGGCAGGAGGGTCTCGCGGACGATGGTCATGGAGCGATCGACCTCATCGCGTCACCGGGGCCGCGCGGCGGTCATAGGCGTTCATCAGGGCGGCGAGGCCGAGGCTCAGGGTCAGGTAGACCGCCATGGTGATCGCCACGACCTCGACGGCCTGGTTGGTCTGGTTGAGCACCGTGCCCATGAAGACGTGGACGAGGTCGGGATAGCCGATCAGCACCGCCAGGGACGAGTTCTTGGTCACGTTGAGGTACTGGCTGGTCAGCGGCGGCACGATCACCCGCATGGCCTGCGGGATGGTGACGAGGCGCAGGGCCTTGGCCCGGCCGAGGCCCAGGGCGGCGGCCGCCTCCCCCTGCCCCCGGTCCACGCTGTTGAGGCCGGCGCGCACGATCTCGGCGATGAAGGCCGCCGTGTAGGTGGACAGCCCGAGGAGCAAGGCGGCGAATTCCGGCAGGATCCCGAGGCCGCCCTCCGGCCCGAAGGGGCCGGGGGACGGCCAGGCGATCCCGACGGGATGCCCGGCGAGGCCGAGCCCGAGCCAGGCCAGGGCCGGCGGGCCGAGCACCAGGGCGAGGGCCGGCCCCGCGACCGGGCCGGGTTCGGCCCCGGCCCCGGCCCCGGCGCGCCGGGCCGCGCGTCGCGCCCAGAGCGCGGCCCCGACGATTCCCGCCCCGACGCCTGCGGGCACGAGCCAGGCGGCTCCGAGAAACTCCGGGCGCGGCAGGAACAGCCCGCGCTGGCTGAGATAGGCCCCGCCCCAGGCCGCCGGACGCTGCGCCTCGGGCAGCGCCACCCGCACGGCCACGTACCAGACCAGGAGCTGGAGCAGCAGCGGCAGGTTGCGCAGGGTCTCGACATAGGTGGCCGCCAGGGTCCGGGCGAGCCAGTTCGGCGAGAGCCGGGCGATGCCGACGGCGAATCCGATGAGCGTGGCCAGCCCGATGGCGAGGCCCGAGACCAGCAGGGTGTTCAGGAGCCCGACGAGAAACGCGTCGAGATAGGTCGAGGTCGCGGCCGCGTAGGGGATCAGCCGCTGGCCGATGTCGAACCCGGCGGCCCGCGCGAGGAAGCCGAATCCGGCGGTGATGCCCTGGCGCGCGAGTTTTTCGGATGCGTTGGTGACGGCGAGATAGGCCAGCCCGGCGAGTGCGAGCGCGACGAGGGCCTGGAGCACGAGGGCGCGCGCGGATCTCGGCGTCGATCCGGGCCTGGGCGGACCGGCCCTCACCGGATCGGCGGCCCGTATTGCAGGCCCCCGTTGGTCCAGAGGGCGTTCAGCCCGCGCGGGATCTTCAGGGGCGTCCCGTCGCCGAGGTTGCGGGCGAAGACGTCGCCGTAATTGCCGACGTGGTGGACGATCCGGTAGGCCCAGTCGCCGGTCAGCCCGAGGCCCTGGCCGTACTTGCCCTCGAGCCCGAGGATGCGCTTCACGTCCGGGCTCAGGGTCTCGCCCCGGAGCCGGTCCACGTTCTCCTGCGTGATCCCCGCCTCCTCCGCGTCGATCATGGCGTAGTGGGTCCAGGCCACGAGGTCGCGCCAGGCATCGTCGCCCTGGCGCACGCCGGGCGCGAAGGGCTCCTTCGAGATCGCCTCGTCGAGAATCACGTGCTCCTCCGGATGCGCGGTCTTCAGGCGCTCGCCGTAGAGGGAGGACTTGTCCGTCGAGTAGGCGTCGCAGCGGCCGGATTCGTAGGCGCCCAGCGTCTGCTCGCTGTTGGCGAAGGTGACGACCTGGTAGCTCAGGCCCCGGGTGCGGAACCAGTCGGCGGTGTTGAGCTCGGTGGTGGTGCCCTGCTGCAGGCAGATGGTCGCCCGGTCGAGTTGCTTGACCCGGCTGATGTCCAGGGATTTCCGAACGAGGAATCCCTGCCCGTCGAAGAAGGTGATCACCGGAAAGTTCATCGCGGCGGTGTCGCGCGACAGGGTCCAGGTGGTGTTGCGGGCCAGCACGTCGATCTCGCCCGATTGCAGGGCGGTGAAGCGCGCGGCCGAGGATTGCGGGATGAACCGCACCTTGTCCGGGTCGTCGAAGATCGCCGCGGCGAGCGCCCGGCAGAAATCCACGTCGAGGCCGTGCCAGCGCCCCTGCCCGTCGGGCATGCTGAAGCCCGCCACCCCGCCGCTGACCCCGCAGACGAGGTGCCCGCGCGCCTTGACCTGGGCGAGGGTGTCGCCCTGCGCGAGCGCCGGCGGTGCGGCGAGCAGGGCGGCGAGGAGCGGGATCGACAGGGATCGCATGCGCGCATTGCAGGGCATCGGCGGCCGGGGTCAAGCGGGGGACAATCCCACGTCTTCCCGCCCACGTCTTCCCGCCCACGTCTTCCCGCCCACGTCTTCC
>NZ_CEEDBN010000023.1:0-53190 GCF_979253015.1 Methylobacterium sp. AC433
GAAGTTCAGCGGCGGCGAGCACGTCGTCCTCGGCGGGACCGAGGGCAACGACCGCCTGATCGGCGACAAGGGGATCGCACTCTCGGCCGGGGGACGGCGTCTCGGAACGCCCCTTGTCCGAACGCCCCTGCCCCGCGCGGGGCGCGGAGCCGGGGTTCCGGCAAGCTTGGCCCCGTGCCCAGAGGTAGCCCCTGCGCTCCCGCGGCTCAAGACCGCGTCCGCGCGCCGGGCGACGGGCCGCGTTGCGGCGGCGCCCTCCGGGGGCCTATGGAGGAGTGCATGACCGAGAAGCTGACGATTCGCGCCCTGTGCGACCTGGGCCTCATTCCCGCGACCGAGGTGACGGCGGCCGTCGACGCCTACATGGACGACCCGATGGCGCCGCCCTTCGTGTTCGGGGCGGGCTACCGGCTCAACCTCGGCAAGGCGATCCGCCGCCATCCCGGCGCCAACGACTTCGTCCTGCGCAGCGCCGCCGGCCCGCAGCTGAAGCGCCCCTTCGTCGAGGCGGCGATCTGGGAGGCGCGGCCCGACCGGGGCTGAGCCGCCCGAGATTTCGGCTGCCTGAGAGTTCCGCCGCTCAGCCGTCCAGGATGGTGGCGAGGACCTGCCGGGCGCGCGCCAGGTCGGCGCGGGCCTCGGCCTCGGCGGCCTCCGCCTGCGCCAGTCGGTGAACGGCGTGCATCAGGGGCGAGCCGCGGGTCAGGGCGGAGAGCGCCGCGACCGCCGCGGGATCGACCGATGCGAGGTGGCCGACCTCCCCGAGGAGCAGGGCGATGCGGTGCTCGCAATGTTCCTGCGCGACGCCCTCCGGGCAGGTGCAAGTGAAACGCACGCCACGGGCGGTCTTCGTCGCCTCCATCCGGTAAGTGCCGTCGCCCTCGGGGCTCGACACGGAGAAGATCAGCGAGGTCATCGGCGCTCCTGTTCGCGCTGCGGCTCCGGAGGACAGCAGAGGTCCGGCGCCTCTTCTACGGCGGGTTCGGAGTCAACGCATCCACTTGTGCGCCCACTTGTCATGACACGGCCCAGGGACCACATCACACCTTCTGGAACATATCAGGAACGTGGCCGTGGGTCACGGCCTGCGCCCAGCCTCCTGGGCAGCCTCGACGGGAAGGCCCGATGAGAACGGCGGACAAGCAGATCGCGGACATCCTGGTCCGCTACGGCGAACCCTTCGGCGGCAATGTCTGGCGGGTGCAGGGCACGGCGGTGATCTACCACCGGACCCTGGAGCGCATCGCCGCCCAGGCCGGCATCGCCTTCGACCCGCCGACCCTGGTGCGGGCCGAGCGCGACGAGGCCGTGATCCTGGTCACCGGCCGGATGGCGGGCGCCAAGGCCGGGACCGAGCGGGTCGAGTGGTCCATCGGCGAGGCCCTGGTGAACGTGAACTACCGGGTCTCGGGCAAGCAGGCCGGCTACGTCTACGCCATGGCCGAGAAGCGCGCCAAGGACCGGGTCATCCTCAAGCTCCTGGAACTGCACGGCCTCGTCTATTCCGAGGAGGAGGCGGACGAGTTCCGGGCCGGGTCCCCGGCCGCGTTCCGGGCCGTCGACGACGCCTTCGCGGATCCCGACCCGTTCGACGAGGTGACCGAGGCCGAGGCCGACCTGAAGCGCCGCATCGACGCGCAGGACAGCATCGACGCCGTCACCGACCTGATGCTCGACGCCGAGACCCAGCAGGTTCTCGCCCGGATGCCGCCGGGCACCCGCGACGAGGTCCGCGACTACGCCCGCGCCCGCCTCGTCGCCCTGGGCTGGCCTCCCAAGAAGCCCGGCCGCCGCGCGGCCTGAGCCAAGAAGCCCGGCCGCCGCGCGGCCTGAGCCAAGAAGCCCGGCCGCCGCGCGGCCTGATCGTCAGGCGGGGCCGGTGGCGTGAACAGGATGATCCGCCCGGGAGATCTCGAACCGCAGGCGCGCGAGGCGTCTCGGGGCCCGGAGCCCCGCGACACCCTCGCGGGCACGATCGAGCGCGTCACCTTCCACAATGCCGAGACCGGCTTCTGCGTGCTCAAGGTCCAGGCGGCGGGCCGGCGCGACCTCGTGCCGGTGGTGGGGCACGCCCCGGCGATCGCGGCCGGCGAGTGGATCGCCGCCTCGGGCCGGTGGACCAGCGACCGCCAGCACGGGCTGCAGTTCCGGGCCGAGACCCTGCGGGTGACGCCGCCGACGGGCCGCGAGGGCATCGAGCGCTACCTCGCCTCCGGACCGATGCGCGGCATCGGCCCGGCCATGGCGCGGCGCATCGTGGCCCTGTTCGGCGCGGACACCTTCGCGGTCATCGAGGCGGAGCCCGGCCGCCTGACGGAAGTGGAGGGGATCGGTCCCAAGCGCGCCGCCCGCATCCTGCGCGGCTGGGCCGAGCAGAGGCTGGTGCGGGAGATCATGGTCTTCCTGCACGCCCACGGGGTCGGCACCGCCCGGGCCGTGCGCATCTTCCGGACCTACGGGCGCGAGGCCATCGCGGTCATGACCGAGGATCCCTACCGGCTCGCCCGCGACGTCCGCGGCATCGGCTTTCGCACCGCCGACGCCATCGCGATGCGGCTCTGGATGGCCCGCGAGGCGCCCCGGCGCCTGCGCGCCGGGGTCACCTTCGCGCTCCAGACCGCCACCGACGAGGGCCATTGCGCCCTGCCGACCGAGCGCCTCGTGGCCCTGGCCCAGCGCCTGCTCGAGGTCGAGCCCGACCTGATCCGCCTCGCCATCGCCCTGGAACTGCGCGGCGCGGACGTGGTGGCGGACACGATCGAAGGCGAGACCTGCCTGTTCCTCAAGGGCCTGCACGGGGCCGAGCGCGCCATCGCCGAGCGCCTGCTCGAGCGCCGCGACGGGGCTCCGCCCTGGCCCGCCATCGACCCCGCCCGGGCGATCCCCTGGGTCGAGGCCCGCACGGGCCGGACCCTGTCGCCCTCGCAGGGCGCCGCCCTCGCCACCCTGCTCGCCGCCCGGCTCTGCGTCCTCACCGGCGGCCCCGGCGTCGGCAAGACCAGCACGCTGGATTCGCTCCTGCGCATCCTCGTCGCCAAGGGCGTGCGCGTGCTCCTCGCCGCCCCCACCGGCCGGGCGGCCAAGCGCATGACCGAGCAGACCGGGCTCCCGGCCAGGACCCTCCACCGGCTGCTGGAGGTCGACCCGGCCCGGGGCGGCTTCGCCCGCGACGCCGACAACCCCCTCGCCTGCGACCTCCTCGTCGTCGACGAGGCCTCGATGATCGACGTGCCGCTGATGAACGCCCTCCTGAAGGCGGTGCCGGAGCGGGCGGCCCTGCTCCTCGTGGGCGACGTCGACCAGCTGCCCTCCGTGGGGCCGGGCCAGGTCCTGGCCGACCTCATCGCCTCGGAGCGCATCCCGGTCGCCCGCCTCACCGAGGTGTTCCGCCAGGCCGCGGCGAGCCGGATCGTCGTCAACGCCCACCGCATCAACCGCGGCCTGATGCCGGAGGCCCTGCCCCCGGTGCCGGAGGCCGTGCCTCCGGTGCGGGAGGGCGCATCCGCGCACGCGGCGGCGGATTTCTACTGGATCGCGGTGGACGATCCCGAGATCGGCCTCGCCCGGCTGATCGAGGTGGTGACCCGGCGCATCCCCGCCCGCTTCGGCCTCGACCCCCTGCGCGACGTCCAGGTGCTGACGCCGATGCTGCGCGGGGTGCTGGGCAGCCGCAACCTCAACCACGAACTCCAGCGCGTGCTGAACCCGCCCCCCGAGACCGCGGTGGAGCGCTTCGGCTGGCGCTTCTCGCCCGGCGACCGGGTGATGGAGACGCAGAACGACTACGACCGCGACGTCTTCAACGGCGATCTCGGGCGGGTCGTGCGCCTCGATGCCGAGGATCAGGCGGTGATCGTGTCCTTCGAGGGGCGCGAGGTCGCCTATCCGTACGGCGAGCTCGACACCCTGGTGCCGGCCTTCGCCACCACCATCCACAAGAGCCAGGGCTCCGAGTACCCGGCCGTGGTGATCCCGATCGTCAACCAGCACTTCACCATGCTGGCGCGCAACCTCCTCTACACGGCGGTGACCCGGGGCCGGCAGCTGGTGGTGCTGGTCGGCCAGCCCCGGGCGATCCGGACGGCCGTGTCCGGAAGCCGGCAGGCCCGGCGCTGGACCAGGCTCGGCCAGTGGCTGCGCGAGCGCGGCTAGGAACGGGATCGGCCCCGCGCCGGCCGGCAAGCTTTGCCGCAAGGCCGCGTCAGAACGCGCGGGGCCGGAATCTTGATGAGAACAAAAGAAGAACTTATATCGGTTCGACGACGTTGCACGATCCGGCCGCGAAGTCCGGACAACCGGCCCGGGTGACGCTCCCGACGGGAGAATCCGGAGCCTTGGAGGCCCGGCCATGACCGTCCCGCGTGAGTCCCGATCCCGTTACCGGTTCCACTGCACCGACGGCCACGTGGCCATCATCGACCCGAAGGGCCTCGCCCTCGCCGACCCGACCCAGGTCCGCTTCCATGCCGTGGAGGTGGCCCTGCACGCCATGGAGCGGGTCGGGGCCGGGCTCGACTGGTCGGACTGGATCGTCGACGTCCACGACGCGCAGGGCCGGCGCGTCCTCCTCCTCGCCTTCCGCGAGACCATGCCGCTGGCGCGGGCGGCCTGAGACCGGGCGGGGCGGAGTCTGTGCGGGGTTTTTCATACGAGACGCGAGCGAGGACGGAACCATGCGAGGCATCATGACGAAGGGCACGTCGAAGCGGACCGCCTATAGGATCGAGACCCTGTCCTACAGCAGCACCCGCCTCGTCCGGCTCGGCGACCGGAAGGTGGCGATCCTGTTCCCGCCGCTCGATGCGGGCGGCCCCTACCAGCTCTATCCCCATCCCGACACCTTCCGGAGCCTGACCTTCGCGGGCCTTCCCGCCCCCCTGCGGCCGGAATTCATGGCCTTCGACACCCTGGGCGCGGTGGAGGCCTTCCTCGGCATCCGCGCCGCCGCCCCGGCGCCGGAGGCCCTGCCGCTGGCGGCCTGAATCCGGGGCGGGAGGAGGGACGGGCCGCCCCGATCAGCCGGGCGTGCTCGGCCTCGACGGCGCCGGAGCCGCCATCGGCCAGGATCCGCAGGGTCGGGCGGTCGAGGATGGTGATGTGTCCGCGCCGCGCCCGGATCAGGTCCAGGCCCTCGGTCCGCCCTGCCCTCCCCCCATGCGCGCATCCGCGTCCCGGCCCCCCGGCCGTGGATTTCGGGTCGCACCGCGATTTTCTTCGCGCCCGTGAGGATTAAACGCCGTGCGGGCGAGGCGGTCGCGCCGCAGTTCCACCTTGGAATAAGTAAAAAACATATAACTTGCAGATGAATTATGGATTCTGCCAAGACGTTCGCGTGCCACGGATAGTAATGCAATTCACGTCCGCGGCATCGCCTTCGTAAGCTCGTTGGAATGGTCTTTGGCTGTGAACCGTTTTGCGTCGAATGAGAGTTCCCGTGTCGTCACCAAAGCAGCGCAACGCTGCCTCATGGCGACGCTCCTGTCCGGCGTTGCTGTCGGGTTCGCGGTCCGGGATGCGCGGGCACAGGCGGCCGTCGAGACCGTGACCCTCGACACCCTCTCGGTGGAAGGCGCCGGCACCGGCCGGAACGCCTCGGGCAGCCAGCCCGGCGGCGCGGTCGGACCCGTGCGCGGCTACGTGGCCAGCCAGAGCCGGGTCGCCACCAAGACCGACACGCCGATCGTCGAGACCGCGCAGTCGATCTCGGTGATCGGCCGCCAGCAGATCGAGGACCAGAACGCGCTCACCCTCAACCAGGCGCTGCGCTACTCGCCGAGCGTGACCACCGAGCAGCGCGGCGGCTCCGGCGCCACGCGAACCGACCAGTTCTATATCCGCGGCTTCCTGGCCCCGCTCTTCCTCGACGGCCTGCCCTTGCCCGGCAACCGCGACGCCGCTCCCTCCGTCGATCCCTATCGCGTGGAGCGCATCGACGTCATCAAGGGGCCGGCCTCGGTGCTCTACGGTCAGTCCGGCCCCGGCGGCATCGTCAACTTCGTCTCCAAGGTTCCGCGCTTCGTCCGGCACGGCGAGATCTTCGTGCAGGGCGGCGGCTTCGGCGAGGTGCGCGGCGGCTTCGATGTCGGCGGCCCGATCCCGGCCGAGGCCGGCCCGCTGGCCGACCAGTTCGCCTACCGCGTCGTCGGCCTCGGCTGGACGGGCGACGGCCCGGCGGTGACCACCCGGGTCGAGCGCGTCCTCATCAATCCGAGCCTGACCTGGCGGCCCTCCGCCGACACCTCGCTCACCATCATCGGCAATTACGAGCGCGATCCATTCTCGGGCTTCTACGGGGGCTTTCCCGCCGTGGGCACGCTGTTCCCGCGCAACTTCGGCAACGGGACCAGCGGCCGGCTGCCGGTAAACTTCTACGACGGCGACCGCAACTTCGAGCGCTCCGACCGGACCCAGGCCTCGATCGGCTACATCTTCGACCACGATTTCAACGACGCCCTGCACCTCCACTCGGCGGCGCGCTACCTGCGCACCGAGGGCGATTACCGCAGCGTCTACGGCGCCTTCAACGACAGCACCGGCCCCTTCGCCAGCGGCCCGCTCATCGACCGCTCGCGCATCGCCACCCGGGTCGGGATCGACGCCTACACCATCGACAACAACCTCGTGGGCAAGTTCGACACCGGCCGCTTCGCCCATACGGCGCTCGTCGGCGTCGATCACCGCAGCTTCGAGACCCGCACCCTGTCGTCGGCCTTCCCGGCGGCGCCCAGCCTCAACGTGCTGGACCCCAACTACGACATGAACATCCCGACGCCGCCCTTCACCACGGATGCGCGCATCACGGCGGAGCAGACCGGAATCTACGTCCAGGACCAGGTGAAGTTCGACCGCCTCGTCCTGACCCTGGGCGGCCGCTACGACTGGGCGCGCACCTCGGGCCCGACCCGCAGCCTCGCCACGAACGTCGTGACCAACCAGGACGTGCCCTCGGAAGCCTTCACCGGCCGGGCCAGCCTGCTCTACCTCTTCGACAACGGCTTCGCGCCCTACGTCTCCTACAGCGAGGCCTTCGAGCCGATCACCGCCGGGCGGATCTTCGACGCCAATTTCGGCTCGATCGGGCGCATCCCCGATCCGATCACCAGCGACCAGTTCGAGGCCGGCATCAAGTACCAGCCGCCCGGCACCGACATCCTGCTCACGGCGGCCGCCTTCGACATCCGCCGCTCGAACGCGACGAACACCGATCCGGTCAACCGGGCCTTCGTGGTGCAGACCGGCGCGGTCGGCGTGCAGGGCCTGGAATTCGAGGCGCGGGCCACCCTGGCCGAGGGCCTGAACGTCGTCGGCGGCATCTCGGTCATCGACGCCCGCGTCGTCGGCGACATCACCACGACGCTCAACCAGGTCACCAACCGGCAGGTGCCGCTGCTCGGGCGGGTGCCGGTCCAGATCCCGGACACGACGATCTCCCTGTTCGCCGATTACCGCTTCACCGGCGGTCCCCTGCTGGGCCTCGGCCTCGGCGGCGGCGTGCGCTATCTCGGCTCCTCCTGGGGCGACCCGGCCAACACCTTCAAGGTTCCGGAGAGCGTCCTCGTGGACGCGGTGCTGTCCTACGACCTGAAGAACCTCGACGCGACGCTCAACGGCTTCACGATGCAGGTCAACGCGCAGAACCTCCTCGACGCGCGCACCGTCACGGGCTGCTTCAGCTACTCGAACTGCTATTACGGCCTGCCCCGCACCGTCTACGCCACCCTGCGCTACCGCTGGTAGCGCGCGCCGGCGCCGCCCCAGCCTTCCGGAGGACGCATGGGAACGAGCTTCCGCCAGGCCATGGCCTGGCTCCACACCTGGTCCGGCCTCGTCGTCGGCTGGGTCCTGCTGGCGGTCTTCGTCACCGGGACGGCGAGCTACTACCGGGCCGACGTCTCGCGCTGGATGCGGCCCGAGCTCCCGCGGGTGGAATCGCTCTCGGCCGACGACCTGGCGCGGGCGGCCGAGCTCGGCGTCGCCCACCTGGCCGCCCATGCGGGGGGCGCGCGGACCTGGTCCATCGGCCTGCCGACGCCCGACAGCCCGGTGATCGACCTGTTCTGGCGGACCAGGCCGGGCACCCCGCCGGGGCAGGCCCGCCTCGACCCGGCGACCGGCACGCCGGCCGCGATCCGCGACACGAAGGGCGGCGACTTCCTCTACCGCTTCCACTTCGAGCTCCACATGCCCCCGCTCTGGGGCCGCTGGATCGTGGGCCTCTGCGCCATGATCATGCTGGTGGCGCTGATCTCCGGCATCGTCACGCACCGGCGCATCTTCGCGGATTTCTTCACCCTGCGGCGGGACAAGGCGCCCCAGCGCGGCTGGCTCGACGCCCACAACGTCACCGGCGTGCTGGCGCTGCCCTTCCACCTGATGATCACCTACACGGGCATCGTCACCCTGAGCGTGATGTACATGCCCTGGGGCATCACCACGGCCTACCGGGGCGAGGCCCAGACCTTCTTCGCCGAGAGCGGCCAGATCCCGGCCCCCCGCCCGCCCGCCGGGCAGCCCGGCACCCTGGCGCCCATCGGCCCGATGGTGCGCGAGGCCATGGCGCGGGTGTCCGAGCCCCTGGAGCGGCTGTCGATCGCAAACCCGCGGGACGCGCATGCCGTGGTGACGGCGGTGTTCGAGGAGCCGCACGGGCTCTCGCACGAGCACCCGCAGGTCGCCTTCGACGGGGCGACGGGCGCGGTGCGGGAGGTCCGGCAGGGCGGCCTCAAGCCGGCGACCCGGACCTTCACCACCCTGGTCGGCCTGCACGAGGCGCACTTCGCCGGACCGGCCCTGCGCATCCTGTTCTTCCTGTGCGGGCTGATGGGCTCGGCCATGGTGGCGACCGGCCTCGTGCTCTGGTCGGTGGCGCGCCTGCCCCGGCCCGGCGAGCGGGGCTTCCTCGGCCTGCGCCTCGTCCAGGCCCTGAACATCGGCGCCGTCGCCGGGCTCCCGGCGGCCATCGCGGCCTACTTCCTCGCCAACCGCCTCGTGCCCCCCACCCTGTCCGGCCGGGCCGACTGGGAGATCGGCGCCTTCTTCGCGACCTGGCTCCTCGTCACGCTCGCGGCCCTTGCCGGCCCGTCGCGCCGGGCCTGGGGCGCGGCGCTGACCGCGACGGCCGGCCTCTATCTCGCGGTCCTGGCCGCCGACCTCGCCCTGGTCGATCATCGCTGGGCCGGGCTGCCGGCCGGGGAGGCGCGCTTCCTGTGGTTCGACGCGACCCTCCTCGCCCTGGCGGGCCTGTTCGCTCTCGCGGCGCGCAAGCTCGCCCGCTATGCCGGCCCGCGGCGGGCGGCCCGGCAAGCGCCGGTCCAAGGTCCTGATTCCGCGACGCGGCACCCGGGCCTCGGCGCCCTCGCGTCGACGGGGGCCTCGCCCCGCTGAGGCGCGGGCGACGCGGCGGTTGGTGCGGAGCAACCAACCGGCCCGCCGGTCGTTTCCAGGGTCCTTCAACGACACCCGAAAAGGGACGACCCGCCATGATGCACCGCCTCGCCGCCGCCGCCGGCCTCCTCGCGATGAGCTCCGGCCTCGCGCTGGCCCAGACGCCCGCCCCCAAGACCGAGACGACCAAGACCGACACGACAAAGACCGACATGGCCAAGTCCGAGAAGGACATGAAGGAGTATCAGGTCGCCGCCGCCAGCAAGGTCAGCCTCGCCCAGGCGCTGACCACCGCCGAGCAGCAGGGCGAGAAGGGCCGCGCCATCGACGCCGATTTCGAGAAGGCCGACAGCAAGAACCCGAACCACTACAGCATCAAGGTCGTGTACCCCGACGGCAAGCTGGTCGAGTACGGCATCAACGCCGATAGCGGCGCCCTCTACAAGACCGAGAACCAGCCGATCGAGCGCTACTTCACCCGCCTGAAGCCCGCCGACTTCCAGAAGGCCACCACCTCGCTCAAGGACGCCCTGAAGATCGCCGAGCAGAAGGCCGGCGGCGGCAAGGCCTACGAGGCCGAGGTCGAGCGCGAGGGCGCCTCGGTGCGGTACGACATCAAGGTGGCGCTCGGCGACCGCGAGCAGAAGGTCAAGGTCGGCCCCGACGGCAAGGTCGTCGACTGACGTGACCGAGGGAGACCGGCTCCGGAGCCGGCCTCCCCGCCCCGGCCGGGACCCTCAGCGGTAGTCGGTCGGCGTGAGCCCGTGGCGGGCGATCTTGTCGTAGAGGGTCTTGCGCGGCGTCCCCAGGGATTCCGCCGCGAGCCGGACATCCCCGCCCGCCATGATCAGTTCCTCGCGGATGAGGCCGCGCTCGAAGCGGTCGACCTGCTCGGCCAGGGTGCCGGCGGTGACGATCTCCGGCGCCGCGAGCTCGAGGGTGCCGAGGCCCAGCGCGTAGCGCTCGGCGAAGTGGCCGAGCTCGCGCACGTTGCCGGGCCAGTCGTGGCGGCGCAGGTGCTCCAGCACCGGGCCGGTGATCGCCGGCACCTCGCGGCCGAAGCGGGCGGCCGCCCGCCGGAGGAACTCCTGGAAGAGCAGGATCACGTCCTCGCGCCGGTTCCGCAGGGGCGGGATCGCGATCGTGATGACGTTGAGCCGGTGGTAGAGGTCGTCGCGGAAGGTGCCCTGCGCCGCCGCCTGGCCGAGATCGACCTTGGTGGCGGCCACCACCCGCATGTCGATGGCCAGGCTGTCGTTGCCGCCGAGCGGCTCGACCCTGCGCTCCTGCAGCACCCGCAGGATCTTCACCTGCAGGTTGAGCGGCATGCTCTCGATCTCGTCGAGGAAGAGGGTGCCGCCCTGGGCGTGCTCGATCCGGCCGACCCGGCGCTTCATGGCGCCCGTGAAGGCCCCCGCCTCGTGGCCGAACAGCTCGCTCTCGGCCACGCTGTCGGGCAGCGCCCCGCAATTCATCGCCACGAAGTTGCGCTTGGCCCGCCGGCCCCAGCGGTGCAGCGCGCTCGCCACCACCTCCTTGCCCGCGCCGGTCTCGCCGAAGACGAGCACGTCGACGTCGGCCTGCGCCACCTCGCGCACGAGCTGGCGCAGGCGCACGATCTCGGGCGACACGCCGAGGAAGGCCGGATCCTCCTCCAGGGCCGCGTCGAGGCGCGCCCGCAGCTGGCGGTTCTCCAGGACGAGGCGGCGGCGCTCCAGCGCGCGGCGCGCCGAGGCCAGCAGCGCCTCGGCCGGGTAGGGCTTGGCCAGGAAGTCGTAGGCGCCGTCGCGCATCGCCCCCACCGCCATGCGGATGTCGCCGTGGCCGGTGATCAGGATGACGGGCAGCTCGGGATCGATCGCCCGCAGGCGCGCGAACAGCGCGACCCCGTCGAGGTCCGGCAGGCGCACGTCGGTGATGACGAGGCCGGGCGGGTCGGCGAGGATCGCGGTCAGGGCCGGCCCGGCCGCCCCGAAGGTCTCCACCCGGAATCCGTCGAGCTCCAGGCTCTGGCGGTTGGCGCGGCAGACATCGGCCTCGTCGTCGATGAAGACGACCCGCTCGGCCGAGGTGGCCCCATCCCTGTTCTCGCTCACGTCGTCGTCTCCGCCGGTCCGGCTGCTCCGGCCGTCTCGTAGGCCGGGGCCTTCGCCAGCGCCATGCGGAAGATCGTACCGCCCGCCGGATCGTCCCGGACGGTGAGGCTGCCGCCGCAATCCTCGACGATCCCGCGGGCGATGGCGAGCCCGAGCCCGAGCCCGTCCGCCTTGGTGGTGAAGAAGGCGTCGAAGACCTGCGCCCGCACCGCCTCGGGCATCCCCGGCCCGCCGTCGCGGACCTCGAGGGCGACGCGGTCCGGTGCCTCGACGACGACCCGCAGGGCGACGCGGGGATCGGGCCGGCCCTGCACGGCGTCGAGGGCGTTCTGGAGCAGGTTCACGACGACCTGCTCGAGGCGTGGCCCGTCGCCCAGCACCCGCAGGCCGTCGGGGCCCGCCTCCGTCACCAGCGGGATGCCGGCGGCCGAGGCCCGGGCCTCGACCAGCTCCAGGGCGTTGCGCAGGATCTCGGCGAGGGCCACCGGCTCCCGCTTGGCGGAGGAGCGCCGCGCGAACCCCTTGAGCTGGCGCGTGAGGCCGCCGATGCGGTCCGTGAGGCGGCCGATGGCGAAGGCGTTCTCCGCCGCCTCCTCCGTCCGGCCGCGCCGGACCAGGATGGCGGCGTTGTCGGCGTAGGAGCGGATGGCGGCGAGCGGCTGGTTGATCTCGTGGGCCATGCTGGCGGCGAACTGCCCGAGGGCGGCCAGGCGCCCGGCCTGGGCGAGCTCGCGCCCCAGGCGCTCGCGCTCGGCCTCGGCGCGTTGCCGCTCCTCGATCTCGAGCCGCAGCATCCCGTTGGCGGCCGTGAGCTCCAGGGTGCGTTCCCGGACGCGGGCCTCCAGGGCGTCCCGCTGGGCCGAGGCCCGGGCGAGGTGCTCGCGGTTGCGCCGGCCCCGGCCCGCGAGGGCGGTGAGGCCGAGGCAGGCCAGGCCCGTGACCAGGGCGGCGATGATCCAGGCCTGGACCCGCTCGCGCTCCACCGTGCCGCCCAGGGAGGTCAGGGTGGTGAGCCGCCAGGCGGTGCCGGGGATCGGCGCGTCGAGGCGCAGCGCGGCCCAGGCCGGCCGCGCGCCCTGGCCGACGCGCACGAGGTCCGCCGTGCCGGCGGCCGGATAGAGCGGCATGTCGTCGAGGGGGGCGTCGCCGAATTCCAGGGCCTCGCGGATGCGCCGGCGCTCGGCCTCGTCGATCCGCCGCAGAGTGGTGAAGCGCCAGGCCGGGTCGCTCGCCACGAGGACGATGCCGCGCGCATCCGCGACGAACACCCCGTCCCCCGCCGCCCGCCAGGCGGCCTCGACCGCGTCGAACTCGATCTTGACCACCACGACGCCGCCGGCGCTCCCGATCCGCCGGGACAGGTAGAGGCCGGCGCGCCCGCTCACGGTGCCCAGCGCGAACTGCGAGCCGGCCCCGTCGCGCATCGCCTGCCGGAAATAGGGCCGGAAGGCGTAGTCCCGGCCGAGGAAGCTGCCGCGCCCCTCCGTATTGCTGGCCGCCACCGTGATCCCGTCCGGCCGGATCACGTAGATCACCGCCGAGCCCGTCGCCTCGGCGACCTGGGCGAGGCGCCGGTTCACGCGGCCGATCAGGGCCTCCGGCGGCGCGGCCTCCGCCGCGGCGGCGATCTCCGGGTCGGCCGCCAGGGCCAGGGGCAGCGAGGCCTGCTTCTGCATCTCGGCCGCCAGGACCCCGACCTGAAGCCCCAGCGTCGCCTCGGCGGTGCGGCGCAGGTCGGCCAGGGCCCAGCGCTCGGCGACGCCGCCGGCGACCCAGACGGCGAGCAGGATCGCGGTGACGCTGGCCAGCAGCACGAGGCTCCGGCGGCTCGGCACGTGCACCTTCGCACGGTGTGCCGGGATCGGCCGGTCCCCCGGCGTCAGGGTGTCCGGCGTCATCGTGTCCGGTGTCATGGCCTCCGGTGTCATGGCCTCCGGCGTCATGCCCGCCGCCCCTCTGCGAATTCTCGGACGGGATTCCGCGGCCGGGTCCGGGTTTTCGCAAGGCGATCCTGGGAGCGGCGCGGGGTCATGGAAAAAACGATCCTGATATCAGGCGTTTAACAAAAAGTTTCGTGCGCCGTGCCGCTGGCACGGCGGTTGCCATTCCGGGAGAGTAAGGCTGCCCTGCACGAAGCGCAGGGCTACCGGCCGAGCGGCCCTCGCCCCCGTTCCCGCGCCCCGCCAGGGCGCGAGCGGGCCGGCGGGAGCCCGCAGGCGCAAGACCAAGAGCGGACGGAGGCGGGGCGCTGGCCCCGGGCCGAGCCGACATCCTTCGAGAGACCAACCGGGAGAACGCCATCATGGCCGCTGTACCATTGCCCCTCACCGCGCCGCACGCGCCGCCCAAGCCCAAGCCGATCTACAGGACCCTGTATTTCCAAGTCCTGGTCGCGGTGGCGATCGGCATCGCGCTGGGCCACTTCTACCCGCAGGTCGGCGCGGACATGAAGCCGCTCGGCGACGCCTTCATCAAGCTCGTCAAGATGATCATCGCGCCGGTGATCTTCCTCACCGTGGTCTCCGGCATCGCCGGCATGACCAACCTCGAGAAGGTCGGCCGCGTCGGCGGCAAGGCGCTGATCTACTTCATCACCTTCTCGACCCTGGCCCTGATCGTCGGCCTGATCGTGGCGAACCTCGTCCAGCCGGGCGCGGGCATGCACATCGATCCGAAGTCCCTCGATCCGAAGTCGATCGCGATGTACGCCGACAAGGCGAAGACGCAGTCGATCACCGACTTCCTGATGAACATCATCCCGACCACGGCGGTGGGAGCGTTCTCGGGCGGCGAGATCCTCCAGGTCCTGTTCTTCTCGGTGCTGTTCGGCTTCGGGCTCGCCTTCCTGGGCGACCGCGGCAAGCCGGTGCTCGACATCATCAAGGTGCTGTCGGAAGCCATCTTCGGCGTCGTCAACATCATCATGAAGGTCGCCCCCATCGGCGCCTTCGGCGCCATGGCCTTCACCATCGGCAAGTACGGCATCGCCTCGCTCGCCAACCTCGCCTACCTCGTCGGCGCCTTCTACCTGACCTCGGCGATCTTCGTCCTCGGCGTCCTCGGCCTGGTCGCCCGCTACAACGGCTTCTCCATCATCAAGCTCATCCGCTACATCAAGGAAGAGCTGATGCTGGTGCTCGGCACCTCGTCGTCCGAGTCGGCCCTGCCCTCGCTCCTCGAGAAGATGGAGCGCGCCGGCTGCTCGAAGCCCGTCGTCGGCCTCGTGGTCCCCACCGGCTACTCGTTCAACCTCGACGGCACCAACATCTACATGACGATGGCGGCGCTCTTCATCGCCCAGGCGACGGACACGCCGCTCACCTACGGCGAGCAGGGCCTGCTGCTCCTCGTGGCGATGCTCTCCTCGAAGGGCGCGGCCGGCGTCACCGGCTCGGGGTTCATCACCCTGGCGGCGACCCTCGCGGTGGTGCCCTCGGTGCCGGTCGTCGGCATGGCGCTGATCCTCGGCGTCGACCGCTTCATGTCCGAGTGCCGCGCGATCACCAACTTCATCGGCAACGCGGTGGCCTGCATCGTGGTCGCCCGCTGGGAGGGCGAGGTCGACGACGTCAAGCTCGCCGCCGCCATGGGCGGCAACCCGATGCCGCTGGACTCGGAGCTCCCGGCCCTGCAGCCGGCCACGTGAGCCGACACGGACCGGGCGCGCGGCGCCCGGTTCCCGCCGGATGGAAAGAAGGGGGCGCGGACCGGCCGGTCCGCACCCCCTTCTCGTTCGCGTCCCGGAACCGGCGCCCTATTCCACCGTGACGGACTTGGCGAGGTTGCGCGGCTGGTCGACGTCTTTGCCCATGAAGACGGCGGTGTGATAGGCGATGAGCTGGATCGGCACCGCGTAGACGATGGGCGCCACCACCGGGTCGAGGTCGGGCATCGTCACGGTGGCCATGGTGTCGAGGCCGGCCGCGGCCGCGCCCTTGGCGTCGCCGATCAGGATGATGCGCCCGCCGCGGGCGGCCACCTCCTGCATGTTCGAGACCGTCTTCTCGAAGATCGCGTCGTGGGGGGCGATCACGATCACCGGCACGCTCTCGTCGATGAGGGCGATCGGGCCGTGCTTGAGTTCGCCCGCCGCATAACCTTCCGCGTGGATGTAGCTGATTTCCTTGAGCTTCAGGGCGCCTTCCAGTGCCATCGGGTAGCTGGTGCCGCGCCCCAGGTAGAGCACGTCGCGGGCCTTGGCGACCTCGCGGGCCAGTATCTCGATCGCGCCCTCCAGCTTGGTCGCGTCGGCCATCAGGCCCGGCACGGTGATCAGCGCGTCGACCAGGCGGCGCTCCGCCTCGGCGCCGAGGGTGCCGCGCGCCCGGCCCGCATGGATGGCCAGACACAGCAGCACGGTGAGCTGGCACGAGAACGCCTTGGTGGAGGCGACCCCGATCTCGGGGCCGGCCAGCGTCGGCACGACCGCCGAGGCCTCCCGCGCGATGGTGGAGGTCGGCACGTTGACCACCGCCAGGGTGTGCTGGCCCTGCGCCTTGGCGTAGCGGAGCGACGCCAGGGTGTCGGCGGTCTCGCCCGATTGCGAGATGACGAGGGTGAGCCCGTCCCGGTCGAGCGGCGGCTCGCGGTAGCGCGCCTCCGAGGCGACGTCGATCTCGACGGGAAGCCGGGCCAGGCTCTCGAACCAGTACTTGGCCACGAGGCCGGCATAGTAGGCCGTGCCGCAGGCGGTGATCGAGATCCGCGAGAGCTTGGCGAAGTCGAAGGGCAGGGCCTCGGGCAGCGCCACGCGGCCCTGGGCGAGGTCGACGTAGTGGGCGAGCGTGCGGCCCACCACCTCGGGCTGCTCGTGGATCTCCTTGGCCATGAAGTGGCGGTGGTTGCCCTTCTCCACCCGGAAGGCCTGGGCGACGATGCGCTGGCGCTCGCGGGTGACAGGCCGGCCGGCCTGATCGCGGATCTCGGCGCCCGCGCGCGACAGGATCGCCCAGTCGCCCTCGTCGAGATAGGTGATCGCTTCCGTGAAGGGGGCCAGCGCCAGGGCATCCGAGCCGAGATAGGTCTCGCCCTCGCCGAACCCGATGGCCAGCGGCGCCCCGTGGCGGGCGCCGATCAGGAGGTCGTCGTGCCCGGCGAAGACGAAGCCGAGGGCGAACGCCCCGTGCAGGCGCGGCAGGCAGGCGGCCACCGCCTCGACGGGGCCGAGGCCCTGGTCCATGGCGTGGCTGACGAGCTGGGCCACCACCTCGGTGTCGGTCTCGCTCTCGAAGCGCACGCCCTGCGCCTGGAGCTCGGCCTTCAGCTCGCGGAAGTTCTCGATGATGCCGTTGTGCACGACGGCGAGGCGCGCCGTGGCGTGCGGGTGGGCGTTGGTCTCGTTGGGGCGGCCGTGCGTGGCCCAGCGGGTGTGGCCGATGCCGATGCTGCCGGCCAGCGGCGCGTCGCGCAGGCGCATCTCGAGGTTGTAGAGCTTACCCTCGGCGCGCCGGCGCTCGAGGTGCCCCTGGGTCAGGGTGGCGATGCCGGCCGAGTCGTAGCCGCGATATTCGAGCCGGCGCAGGGCTTCCACCAGCTGCCCGGCCACGGCGTCCCGTCCGACGATGCCAACGATTCCGCACATGGGTCTGGGTCTCTCAAGGGGCCGGCACGGGGGATCGGGGCCGGTACTTCGGATCGGGCGCGAACGGGTCCGCCCGGGCTTGTACCGGATCGGGACGGGCGCGCGCCAGCCACCCGGCCCGGAGGCCGGTCGAGGAGGCAGTCTGGCCCGGCAATCCTGAACACGGGCTTGCCGGCCGGGGCGCCGTCCCCGCCGGCGAGCCGCGCAAATCCCATCGACATGCCCCGTCGAAAAGCCTCGCCGCCGTCCGATGGCCCGTCCTACGGCGTCTTGTCCCGCGGTGTCCTGTCCCGCGGTGCCTCGGCCCGCGCCGCCTTCTCCGCCTGCAGGGCCGCGCGCTTGCCCGGCGCCCAGCCGGGCAGGTTGCGCTGACGGGTCCGCGAGACCGCCAGGGCGTCCTCGGGGACGTCCGCCGCGATCACCGAGCCGGCACCCACGATGGCGCCCGCCCCGACGCTGACGGGCGCCACCAGGGCGGTGTTCGAGCCGATGAAGGCGCCCGCCCCGATCCGCGTCCGGTGCTTGTTCACCCCGTCGTAGTTGCAGGTGATGGTGCCGGCCCCGAGATTGGCCCCCGCGCCGACCTCGGCGTCGCCCACGTAGGTCAGGTGGTTGGCCTTGGCGCCCGGCCCCATCCGGGCGTTCTTGACCTCGACGAAGTTGCCGATGCGCGCCCCCGTCTCCAGCACCGCGCCGGGGCGCAGGCGGGCATAGGGGCCGATCTGGACGCCGGCCGCCAGGGTGGCGCCCTCCAGGTGCGAGAAGCTGTGCACCACGCAGGCATCGCCCACGCTCACGCCGGGCCCGAACACCACGTGAGGTTCCACGAGAACGTCCCGCCCCAACACCGTGTCGATGCTGAAGAAAACGGTTTCAGGCGCGATCAGGGTCGCCCCCGCCACCTGGGCCGCCCGGCGCAGGCGCCCCTGGATCTCGGCCTCGGCCACCGAGAGCTGGACCCGGTCGTTGACGCCCTGCGCCTCCGCCTCCGACACCGGCACCACCGCCACGGGCAGGCCGTCCGCCACCGCGAGGGCGACGGCGTCGGGCAGGTAGTACTCGCCCGCCGCGTTGGCGTTGCCGATCCGGGTGAGGAGGGCGAGGGCGCGGGCCCCCGACAGGGCCATCAGCCCGGCATTGCACAGGGTGACCGCCCGCTCCTCGGCGCTCGCATCCTTCTCCTCGCGGATCGCCAGCACGCGCGCCCCGTCCGTCAGCACCCGGCCGTAGCCGGCCGGGTTCGGCGTCGTGAAGGCGAGCACCGCCACGGCCGCCCCCTCCGCCAGGGGTGCGCGCAGGCGCGCCAGGGTCGCGGCGGTGATCAGCGGCGTGTCGCCGAAGGCGATCACCACGTCGTCGTCGCCCGCCTCCAGGGCGGCCCGGGCGGCCAGCACCGCGTGCGCGGTGCCGAGGCGCTCGGCCTGGGGGTAGGTCGCGGCGCCGGGCGCCAGGGCGGCGACCTCTCTGGCCACCGCCTCCTGGCCCGGCTCCACCACCACGGCGATGCGGCCGGCCCCGGCGCCCTGCGCCGCGGCGAGCACGTGCCCCAGCATGGTCCGGCCGGCGACCCGGTGCAGCACCTTCGGCAGGTCCGAGCGCATCCGCGTGCCCTTGCCGGCGGCGAGCACGATGGCGGTGAGGCTGCGCCCCGTGATCCTGGTCGTCTGGTCCGTCATCGAGGATTCCGCCGCTGGCCGCGCCGTCTGTTGCTGCGCGGGCTGAAGTGCTCCTGCGCGGGCTAAAGCGCGGCGGGGGCCGTTTCAAGTCCGAACCCCGCGCGCGCCGCGGCGACCCGCCTCACGCAGGCTTTGATCGGGGCCGAACGAACGGTCCGGAGCCCTTCGGCGTTGACCGCCGCGGTTCGGGACGGCTTAAGCACCGGTTCAGGGCTCCGCGTGGTAGACCGCCCTCAAGCCCCTCGCCTTCTCCGCGCGCGCCCCGCGCCGATCAGACGGACCCGATGACGCCGCCGAACCCGGATCTCCTCGACGCCACGTCCGCCGGCCCCAGCCGCCGCAGCCTGCTGCGGCAGGCCGGCCTCGCGGCCCTCCTGAGGCCCACGGCCCTCGCGGCCCTGGCCGGCGGGCTCCCCGTCCTGCCGGGCCGGGCCGCCGCCGACGAGGCCCCGGCCCTGCCCGCCGACGGTACGCCGTTCCAGCCCGGCCTCGTCACGGATCTGGCCCGGGCGCTCGCCAAGGCCCCCTACGTGGCCCCCCGCACCAACGACCTGCCCGACGCCCTCACCGGCCTCAACCGCGAGCAGTACGCCGCCATCCGCACCCGGCCCGGCAGCGCGGTCTGGGCCGACGCGGCCCTGGGCTTCACCATCGAGCCCCTGCATCGCGGCTCGGTGTTCCGCTCCCGCGTGGCGCTCGCCCTGGTGGAGGAGGGCGTCGTGCGCGCCCTGCCCTACGACCCGGCCCGGTTCGAGACGGACGGCGTCGCCCTGCCGGTCCTCAAGGACGACCCCGGCTATTCGGGGTTTCGCATCCGCGCCCGCTTCCGCGGGGGCGAGCTCAGTGACTTCGCGATGTTCCAGGGGGCGTCGTTCTTCCGGCTGCTGGCCACCGGCCAGGGCTTCGGCGTCACGGCCCGGGCGCTGACCCTGCGCCCGGCCGACGCCAAGGGCGAGGAATTCCCCGAGTTCCGCGCGATCTGGATCGAGCGGCCCGGCCCCGGCGGTCCCCTGGTCCTGCATGCCCTGGTCGATTCGCCCTCCGCCGCGGCGGCCCTGCGCATGAGCCTGCGCCCCGGCGATGCCTCCCTCTGCGACGTCGAGGGCACGGTCTTCGCCCGCGCGGCCATCGACCATCTGGGCCTGGGCGGCATGACCACGAGCTACCTGTTCGGCCCCCACGACCGGCGCGGGGCGGACGACGCCCGCGCGGGCGCCTCCGCCAGCGGCGGCCTGCAGATCCGCACGGGCGTCGGCGAGGCGATCTGGCGCCCGGTGCGCAACCCCGAGACCCTGCAGATCTCCTCCTTCGTGGACGAGAACCCGAAGGGCTTCGGCCTGATGCAGCGGGCGCGGGACTACGCCGCCTTCCAGGACGACGTGCAGCACTGGGAATGGCGGCCCTCCCTCTGGCTCGAACCCCTCGGCGCCTGGGGGCCGGGGGCGGTGACCCTGCTGGAGATCCCCAGCGATTCCGAGTTCAACGAGAACGTGCTCGCCTACTGGCGCCCGAAGGCGACCCTCGCGGCCGGGGCCGAGATGCCCTTCAGCTATCGCCAGCACTGGTGCTGGCAGCCCCCCGAGCCGCCACGCGTCGCCCTGGTCTCGGGCACCCGCAGCGGGCACGGGGGCGAGAATCGGCGCCTGTTCCTGGTGGACTTCACCGGCCAGGGCATCGCGGCGCCGGGCGACCTCCAGACCCAGCTCAGCGCCGCCTCCGGGGCGATCCCGTCGAGCACCGTCTACCGCTACCCCGAGCGCGACACCCTGCGGGTGGCCTTCGAGCTCGATCCGAAGGGCGAGAAGTCCTGCGAATTGCGGCTGAACCTGCAGCGCGCCGGCACGCCGCTCACCGAAACCTGGCTCTACCGTTGGACCCCGTGACCGCATCCCCGCTCTCCCCCGGCGCCCCGGCCCCGGCCGATCCGGCGCCTCAGGCCGCCCTGCCCTTCGCCCCCGCGATGCCCCGCGAGGCGCCGCTGCCGATGCCGGTGCAGGATCTCGATCGCTGGGATCCGGCCGGCGGCCACCGGCCGGCCGCGCGCCACGCCAAGCCCTGGCTCGCCCGCGCCTTCGTCTTCGGCGGGGCGGCGCTCCTCACGGGCTACGGCGCGATGCAGATGTACGAGGTGGTGGCGGTCTCGGGCGGCACCACGGCGCTGCAATACGTGCTCCTCGCCCTCTTCACCCTGAACTTCTCCTGGATCGCCCTGGCCTTCACCGGCGCGATCCTGGGCTTCCTCGTGCTCCTGCGCGGGCTGAGGAGCCCCGCCCTGCCGGCGCGGCTGACCACCCGCACCGCGGTGGTGATGCCGGTCTACAACGAGGCCACCGCCCGCACCTTCGCGGGCGTCGAGGCGATGCGGGCCGAGATCGACGCCACCGGCCACGGCGCGGCCTTCGACTACTTCGTCCTGTCGGATTCGACGCAAGGGGACGCCTGGATCGCCGAGGAGCGCGCCTTCCTGGAGCTGCGCGCCCGCTGGGGCGACGAGGCCCGGCTCTACTACCGGCACCGGCCGAAGAACCACCACCGCAAGGCCGGCAACATCGGCGACTTCGTCGCGCGCTGGGGCGGCGCCTACGACCACATGCTGGTGCTCGACGCCGACAGCCTGATGACCGGCCCCTGCATCGTGCATCTGGCCGCCGCCATGGAGGCCGACCCGGATGCCGGCATCATCCAGTCGCTGCCGCTCATCATCAACCGCAACACCCTGTTCGCCCGGGTCCAGCAATTCGCCGCGCGGATCTACGGGCCGGTCATCGCCACGGGCCTGTCCGTCTGGTCGGGCCGCGACGGCAATTACTGGGGCCACAACGCCATCATCCGCACCCGCGCCTTCGCGGCGGCCTGCGGCCTGCCCGACCTGAAGGGCAAGCCGCCCTTCGGCGGCCACGTGCTCAGCCACGACTTCGTGGAGGCGGCCCTGATCCGGCGGGCCGGCTGGAGCGTGACCATGCTGCCCGCCCTGCCCGGCTCCTACGAGGAGAGCCCGCCCTCGCTCATCGACGTCGCGGTGCGCGACCGGCGCTGGGCGCAGGGCAACCTCCAGCACAGCCGCATCATCGGCACGGCGGGGCTGGCGCTCGCCTCCCGCCAGCACTTCGCCACCGGTATCGCCGGCTACGTCGCCTCGCCCCTGTGGCTGGCCCAGCTCGTGGTCGGTATCGCCCTGGTGCTCCAGACCGCCTGGGTGCGGCCGGAATACTTCACCTCCGAGTTCGGGCTCTACCCGGTCTGGCCGCGCTTCGATCCCGTGCGCGCGCTCCAGCTCTTCGGCCTGACCATGGGCATCCTGCTCGCGCCGAAGTTTCTGGGACTGATCCTCGCCCTCATCGATCGCCCGGTGCGCCGGGCCTGCGGCGGCGCGATCCGCCTCGTCCTGTCGAGCCTGATCGAGATCCTGCTCTCGGCGCTCATCGCCCCCATCGCGATGCTGATCCAGTCGGGCTCGGTGTTCCAGATCCTGCTCGGGCGCGACACCGGCTGGAACCCGCAGCGGCGCGACGACGGCTCGATCCCCTGGGGCGACATCGTGCGCCGCCACCGCTGGCACATGGCGCTGGGGCTGGTCACCGGGGTGGCGGCCTTCGCCATCGCCACCTCGCTGTTCCTCTGGATGTCGCCCACCATCCTGGGCCTGGTGCTGGCGATCCCGATCTCCTGGGCCAGCGGCCAGCTCGGCCTCGGGCTCGCCCTGAAGCGCCTCGGCCTGCTGATGACCCCGGAGGAGCGCACCCCCCCGGCCATCGCCGCGCAGGCCGGCGCCCTCGGCCGGCGCAACGCCGAATCCGGCCTCGACGACGCGGACGCACTCACGGCCCTCCACGCCGATCGCGGCCTCGCCGCGGCCCACGCCGCGATGCTGCCCGAGACCGCCCCGCGCCCGCGCGGGACCATCGATCCCGACCGGGCCCTGGCCCAGGCCAAGGTGGTGGAGGCGGAGACGATCGCCGAGGCCCGGGCCTGGCTCACGCCCAAGGAGCGCATGGCCCTCCTGCACGACCGCGCCCTCCTCGACCGCCTCACCCGCCTCGCGCCCTGACCCCGCGTTTTCCCATTCCCGCGCCCCGCGTTCTCCGATAGAACCGCCGGCACGGAAGGGTGGCCGAGTGGTTTAAGGCAGCGGTCTTGAAAACCGCCGTGGGGGCAACTCCACCGTGGGTTCGAATCCCACCCCTTCCGCCAGAACGGTCCTGAGCCCGTGACGGGGCTGGAAGCCTCGATGTTGAGCAAGTTGGGCGACGCCTGCGCGACAGGCGGCTCTCTGCGGCGGGCCTCGCGACCCGCTTCGTTCGACGCGAGGCCGGGACCGCTCGGTCCGCGCCGGGATGCCCCTGAACGTTGCGCGGTGACTCCCGGGGGCCGCAGCGGTCGGAAGGGGATCGCCTGGAAGACCGCGGACAGGGTTGACGTGGTGCGCAGGGCGCGCCGCAGGTTCGGCTGGACGCTGCCCGGCGGCGCTTCGGGCTCCGCGAGCGGGAGCTTCGGCGACGGATGGAGGCCGCCGACATCCGGAAGGCTGGCGGTGGGGTTGCCCTCGCCGCGCCCGCGACGACCGGAGCCTCATAGCCTGCCGGACACGGCGCGGGCGCACCCGGATGGCGCGTCAGTGCTCCGTGCCCGGCATGTTCTGCCGCGGTGCGCCACCGTGGTCCCGGATGATGCTGGAGCGCGCCGGGTCGTTCTTCAGGTCTGCCACCTGCTTGCGGGCCCCGAGGGCCAGGAACAGGAGGCCGCCGAGCGTTCCGAACGCGAGGAACAGGAGCGGATAGCCAGCACTCATCTGCCGTACTCCGATTGCCCCGTTCGGAATGAAGGGGCTATATGCATAATGCTGCAATCGGCGTGTGGGTTGCGCAGTAAAATGCCAGCCCGAGTCGCGCGTCGGGAAATGCGGAGGCGAGGCGACGCTTGGAGCGGCGGCCTGGCGCTCTACCTAGCGTTCATGACCGAGCCACCCGACGACAACCTCGACCATTATGCCCTGGGCTTCTACGCGCCCGGCAAGGGCCTGCGCCGCGAGGACTGCCCCTATGCCGAGGGCACCGAGGCGCACGCCCGGTGGACCGCCGGTTACGATGCTGCGGTCGAGGAGCGGACGGGCAACGCACCGCCCTGAGACGGAGCCGGCCGCGACACGGTGGGCCTGGACGGCGCGCATGACCCGGCCGAGGGCGCGTCCCGGCTTCCGTTCGCTCCGATGCCCGTTGGCCCTGGGCACCGCTGGTCTCGCGCCGACGGCGTGGCGGATCCGAGCACGCGGACCTGCCGAGGGCGGCGATGCCGTCCCGTCCTCCGTCGATGGCCGGGCGCCGACGGTGGCGCGGAGGCACCGCCGCGGCAGTCCCCCTTCGTTGCGGTACGCTCGGTGATGACTTACACCGTCTCCGCGGACAATCTGGACAGTCGGGATCTCCACGCACCGGAGACGGTGAGGTCGCAAGACCGTCTGTCCTGATGAGCCGGCTGAAGGGGGATCGCGCATTGGGACCATTCTCAAGGACAGGCCTCGTGAGCGCCTTGATCCTGGCTGTCTCGGTGCCCTCCGCGTCGGCCGTCTGCATACCCAAGCGCAGGATATCGGACGTGGCCGTGGAGGCCTTCCTGGAGCGGCCGTCCGAGCTGCTTTCGCGTCATCCGAATGACCAGCGCGGCCTTTCCGCGGAAGTCGACACGCTGGCTCTGGCGAGCCCTCAGGCCCTGTCCGCGCTCCTGCGGCTGGCCCGCACGGCCCTTCCGGACCAGCGTCAGGCGATCGGATACGGCCTCGGGCGCGTCTCCGCCTATTGCGAGTCGCGCGATGCCAGTGTCAGCCGCCGCATCACGGAAGCGGTGACCGCCCTGGGGAACAGGGACGTCGTCTTCGCCTATCGACTGGCACGGGAGGGCGTCAACGGCGAGGCCCCCAGGCTGAAGAGCGTCGATCCCAGTGCGCTCAATCCCGACATCGCGGCGGGGAGCCAGAATCCGCTCACGCGGACAACGGATGGCGCGCTTCCCGTGCGGCCCGAGACCGACAACGGAAAGGGCGGCTTCATCGGGAGGGTTCGCCCCGACACCGCCCTGGACAGACCGGACTTCAAGCTTCCCGACCCGACCGCGCGGTGAGCCGCGCGCCCGCATCGTGAGGGCCGGCCTCGCCGGCGGCGGGGGGGGGGCGCCGGTCGTCCTGCGTGACCGGCGCGGTCGCTTCCTCGGCCCGCGCGGGCTTCGCCGCGACGGGTCCCCATCGGTCCTTCCCGATCCGATCGGGTGACCCTCGCCTGTGATCGCGGCGCTACGACGCCTGGGCGGCCATCCCGGAAGCGGGCCGGCGTCCGAAGGCCGCGTTCCTCAGAAGCACGAGCAGGGGTTGCTCGATGAGCTTGTGGACCGCGATCGACGCGGAGATCCCTACCAGGAGGATCACCAGTCCCGCGACCAGACCCGTCGCGCGACCCGCCAGGAGCGGGCTCTGGGCGACCTTGATCGAGGCCGAGATGATGGGCTCGTGGATGAGGTAGAGGACGTAGGAGGCCGAGCCGAGAAGCCCGAGCGACGCCCCCACGCGCGAAGGCCCGGCCACGCGCACGGTGAGGAGGCCGATCATGACCATCGCGTAGAGCGCGAAGAACAGAAGCGCCTCGGCGGCCGCGTTCGGCAGGATGACCACGCCCGAGGCGCCGCGCAGCCAGAGAGCGACCCCGACCCCCACGGCGCCCGCGGCGCCGATGAGGCGGAACAGCATCGCCTGACCGCGACCGTATTCCCGGTAGATCCAGGCGATGAGCATTCCGATCGCAAAGCCGAAATTCTCGTGACCCAGGAATCGGGCAAGCGGCTGCATGTTCTGATAGCCGACGGGAATGAGATCGAAGATCAGGGTCGCGAGGCAGGCGACTTGCCAGAGCACAAGGGCCAATAGGCCAAGTCTGGCATGAAAAATCATCGCTGAGAAAGCGATGTAGAACACCAGTTCATGCTGCAGAGTCCAGGCGGGCTGAAGAACCCGGACGCCCTCGCGAGGGATCAGCAGCAGATCCATGACGAATTGGACGACCGTCAGGTCACGATGGCCGTTGGCCCCCGCTCCGGCGAGCAGCGCGAGTCCGAGCGGCAGCACGCAGAGCCAATAGATCGGATAAAGCCGAATGAAGCGCTTGGTGACGAAGCTGGAAAAGCGGTCGGGCCGGCCGATGTCCTGGAGGTGGGTGTGGAGGATGATGAAGCCGCTGAGGATGAAGAAGAATTCGACGCCCGTCGCCCCGCCGAAGAACCAGCCCGACCACCACGTAGGACCGAATTTCTCGGTGATGCTCATGTCGAGGTGAAACAGAAACACGCCGAGTGCCGCGATGCCGCGTGCCCACTGGATGGAGTCGATGCTTCGTCGCGCGATCGGCGGCTCGGGACTCCGACCGGGTTCGGCGGCTCTCAGCAAAGTGAGCTTCAAGCGAATCGCTCCTCATATCCGAAGAGCCCCAGCCTTATGCAGATCACGCCAAAATATCAAATGTGATTCTCAAATGTTATTGAAGTGGCGATGGCCTCGCGTTGCAGCCGGGGTGCCCGGCGGTGGAGCGCGCGGGCGACCGGGACGCCGGCCCTCGGGGGCAAGGGATTTCGCGGGGCCTTCGGCGGCGGGCGGGCACCGGCCGGAACAGCCCTTGCCATCCGCGCCCCCTTGCCCTCATATGAGAACAGAGAGTGAACTCGACGCCGTCGTGAGGGGCGTCGACGAGGGAGTCCGAGCAGCATGGCCCGCTACCGCTTCCACTGCACCAACGGCCGCGAATGCGTGTTCGATGCCGTCGGGAACGACATCCGGGCGCCCCATCGCCTGGTGCGCCGGGCCGAGGCGGTGGCGCGGGACGTGATGCGCAGCCTCGGCGAGGCGGGGAACTGGGCGGAGTGGCACGTGACCGTGCACGATCTGCGCGGCCGCCGCGTCCTGGTCCGGCCCTTCCTGTCAGTCGATCCGCCGGCGGCGCCCGAGCGTGCGCGACCCGGACGGGACGCGCAGCGGGGCCGGCTCCGGGGCGGAGACGTCCTCGGGCAGGCCGCCTGATCGCGGCCCCCCGATCCCGCGCCCATGTCCCTGTCCATGCCTCCGGCCGAGTTCTCGGCCATGTCTCCGACCAAGTCCTCCGCTCCCTCCGGCCGCACGCTGTTCTTCTTCGAGAAGCCGTCGGCGATGCGCCAGCTCCAGCGCTTCTTCCGCTCGCCCGGCACCGTCTGCGTCGCCGCCGAGGGGCACCTGCTCACCGCGGAGGAGCCGGGCCGGATCCGGCCCGAATGGAAGTCCTGGCAGTTCGAGACCCTGCCCATCGTCCTCGACACCCTTCCGGTGATCTGCGGCACCGGCCGCTCCGGCCAGTCGCATGCGGGCAAGCTCGCGGCGATCGGCCAGGCCCTGCGCGGCGTCGAGCGCGTCATCATCGCCACCGATCCGGGGCGGGAGGGCTCGATGATCGCCTGGGAGGTGCTGGAGCATCTCGGCTGGCGCGGCCGGGTCGACCGCCTGAAGCTCGGCGCCCTCGACGACGTCTCGGTCCGGCGGGCCTTCGCCACCCTGGCCCGCGAGCCGGAATCCGGCGAGCAGGACTACGCCGCCTACCTCGAGGCGCTGTGCCGGCAATACGAGGATTACCATCTCGGCCTCAACGGCACGCGCGCGATCTCCCTGCGCCTGCGCCCGCCCGCCTTCCGCGAGCCCTGGCGCTTCGGCGGGGTGCAGACGCCGACCCTCGCCATCCTGGCCGACCTGGAGGCGCGCATCCGGGCCTTCGTGCCGCAGGAATTCTTCAAGGTGGCGCTGCACGTCGAGACCGGCACGGGGGCGGCCCTGACCCTGTGGCACCTGCCGAAGGAGCGGATCTTCGAGCGCTCCGCGGCCGAGACCATCCGGACGGCGGCGGCCGCCTGGTCCGGGCCCCTGGCGGTGGCCCAGAAGGACGTGCGCCGGGCGCCGCCGCGCCTGTTCTCGAAGGACACCCTGGCCCGGCGCTGCGCCAAGCGCTTCGGCTGGGACCCGCAGCACACGGCGCGGCTCGCGCAGGATCTCTACGACCAGGGCTATCTCAGCTACCCGCGCACCGAGTCGGAAAGCCTGCCCGAGGGGCAGGCCGGGGATGCCGGCGCGGTGATGGCCGCCATCGGCTCCGTGCTGGTGGACCTCCGGCCCCTCCTCACCGCGGACGCGCCCGTCATCCGGCGCGGGGCGAGGGGGCACTACGTCAAGGACCCGGGCGAGCACCATGCCATCGTCCCCCTGCGCAAGGCGCCGGAGCGCGGGCGGCTCGAGGCGGACCTCTTCCGCCTCTGGGAGCTCGTGGCCAAGGCCTACGCCGCCGCCCACCTGCCCGACGGCATCGATGCGCGCACCGAAGTGGCGGCCGAGGTGGCGACGCCTCTCGGCGCGAAGCGCTTCGCGGTCAGCGGGCGCGTCGTGCGCGTGCCGGGCTGGCGCGCGCTCTACGGGGCGGAGGCCGACGTCGAGGCCGATCTCGTGCCCGGCAAGGCCCGGCCCGAGGACGAGGCGCGCGCCGCCCGCCTGCCCGCGGTCGACGACGGAGAGGCGGCGACGGCCGCGGGCGCCGACATCGCCGAGGCCGTGACCGAGCCGCCCCGGCGGATCACCCGGGGCGAGCTTCCCGTGGTGATGGGGCGCCTGATCGACCAGGTGGACGACCCGGCGGCGAAGCGGGCGCTGGAGAACCCGGTCAACCCGAACGAGCCGAAGGGGCTCGGCACGGCCGCGACCCGGGACAGCATCCTGCCCAAGCTCCTGAAGAGCCACTACCTCGCCCTGGGGGAAGGCAAGGATCCGGCCCTCACGGTGACCGAGGTGGGGCTCGCCTTCATCGCGGCGGTGCGGCGGGTCTTCCCGGCCTATGGCGACCCGGTGGGCCGGGCGATGTTCGAGGCGGAGCTCGCCGAGATCGGCCGGGCGCCCACGCGGGCGGAGGCCCGCGCCCGGGCCGAGGCCTTCCGGGCGCGCACGCGCGCGCGCCTCGACGGCCTGATCTCCGCCATCGCCGAGGCGGGGGTGGTCAGCCTGGATCCGAGCCTGGCGCCGCCGCCATCGCGGGGGCACGGACGGGGCCGCGCCGGCGGGGACCGCCCGCCGACGCCGGCCATGGCCGCCTTCGCGGTGTCGCTGGCCGCGCGCAAGGGCATCGCCCTGCCCCGTGGCTGCAAGAGCAGCCTCGCCCGCTGCCGCGCCTTCCTGGATGCCGAGGCCGGACCCGCCGCGGCGCGGGTGGGGGCGCCCGGTGGGGCGCGTCCGCCGAGCGCCGCGATGCTGCGCTATGCCCGCAGTCTCGCCGCGGAGCGCGGCCTGGACTGCCCGCCCGAGATCGAGACGCAGTTCGAGGCCTGCCGCGGGTTTCTCGACGCCCACGCGGCGGCGTCGCAGACGGGGCGCGCGGCGCGCCAGGCGCGGCCGGGTCCGGCCGAGCCGATGTCGGTCCCGGCGGGCTCGTCGCCATCGCGGTCCGGCAAGTCGAATTCCGGCAAGTCGAATTCCAGCAAGTCGAATTCCAGCAAGCCGAACTCCGGCAGGTCCAAATCGGGTAAGTCCCAATCGGGCAAGCCGCGCCGGAAGCCTGCCGCGGCGCGCGCCGCGTCCGGGTCGTGACGTCCGATCGCGGACCGGCTCAGGTGGCGGCCGGACGGCCGCGCAGGAGGCCGCCGAAGCTTTGGAACGGCAGCCAGAGAAGCTTCAGGAAAGCCCGGATCGTCAGGACGGCGGCGACGGTGAAGAGCGCCAGCAGCGTTTTGATCATGGGAAACTCCTTGTTCGAGGTCGCGGCCGCTGCGTGATCCAGGGCCCCGACCCGCCCCAATGGGCTCGGAGAAACGGGCGGGATTAAGGACGCGCCGCCGAATTCGCGGCCCGGCGGCGGGGCGTCCGTCCCGGCCGCGCGGAGGCGCCGACAGTTCCTGCGCAGGCTGTGGCCGGAATGGTTAACAAAACATGGAGGCCGGAAGCCTGCGGCGGCGGTCCCGGCACGACCGTCACGCGGATCGGCTAGTCTCGGCCCGGGCCGTCCCGTCCGGCGGGCCGGATCGCGGCGGAACCGGCCGCGGCACGGCCCTGGCGAGGGCGCCGATCGACCCGATGCGGAGCGAGACGACGCCATGACGAACCCACGCTGCCTCCTCCTCGGCGCCCGCGTGCAGGAGGGGGCCGGCCGCCTCGGCTGCGACATGGGGCCGAGCGCCTACCGGGCCGCGGGCCTCGCCGAGACCCTCTCGGGCCTCGGGCTCGACATCGTCGATGCGGGCGATCTCGCGCCGCCGGCCGCGGTGGCGCGGGCCCATCCCAACGGCGCCCTGCGCCACCTCGGCGCCTTCGCGGCCTGGACCGAGGCCCTGGCCGAGGCCGCCTATGCGCACAGCGCCGAGGCGGTGCCGATCTTCCTCGGGGGCGATCACAGCCTGTCGGCCGGCACCCTGTCGGGGCTCGGGCGCCGGGCGGCGCTGGAGGGACGGCCCCTCTTCGTGCTCTGGCTGGACGCGCACGCGGATTTCCACACCCTCGACACCACCACCAGCGGCAACCTCCACGGCGTCCCCCTCGCCTACGCCACCGGCCGCCGGGGCTTCTCCGGCTACCTGCCGGCTCCCCCCGCGCCGATCGACCCGCGCAACGTCTGCCTGATGGGCACGCGCAGCCTCGACCCCGCGGAGCGCTCGGCGGTGCTCGAGGCCGGCGTGCTGATCCACGACATGCGCAGCATCGACGAGGCCGGCGTCGTCGCGCCGCTGCGCGCCTTCCTCGGCCGGGTCGCCGCGGCCGGCGGCCGGCTCCATGTCAGCCTCGACGTGGACTTCCTGGATCCCGGCATCGCGCCGGGCGTCGGCACGACGGTGCCGGGCGGCGCGACCTTCCGCGAGGCGCACCTGATCATGGAGATGCTGCACGATTCCCGCCTCGTCGGCAGCCTCGATCTCGTCGAGCTCAACCCGTTCCTCGACGAGCGCGGCCGGACGGCCCTCCTCATGGTGGACCTCGCCGCCAGCCTGATGGGCCGGACCGTGCTCGACCGGCCGACGCAGAGCTACTGATCCCACGTCTCGATTGAGCCCGACCCGTCGAGGCCTGCCCGCGCGGCGGGCGTTCGCCTGAGCTCGGCGAGGCGGACCACGGGTCAGGCTCGCCGAGACCCGGTCCGAGCCGTGCCGCGGAACGATCCGGGTCGTATCGGGTGCCGCGGCCGTCTCGCGATTGCGGTGAAGACGAGCGAGGTGGTGAGGCCTTTCGTAATCATTCGTGGCCCAGATCTTCGTGGAACCATGGATGACCACACGATGCAGGACCAGGCGCAGATCGAGGAGCAGGACCGACTGGCGGCCCTCGATCGCTACGACATCCTCGACACGCCGCAGGAGGAGGCCTTCGACCGCATCACCCGGCTGACGCGCCGGATCTTCGACATGCCGATGTCCACCATCACGCTGATCGACGGTCACCGGCAATGGTTCAAGTCCCGCTCGGGGGTGGAGGCCTGCGAGACGCCGAAGGGACCCTCCCTCTGCGACCTGGCGCGACGCGAGGCGCGTGCCCTGGTGATCCCGGACACCTGGGCCGACGATCGCTTCGCGCAGAATCCGTTCGTGGTCGGCAGCCCGCACATCCGCTTCTACGCCGGTGTTCCGCTGCGGACGCCGGACGGGCACGGCATCGGCACCCTGTGTGCCATGGATACGCGGCCCCGGCCCTTTCCCGAGACCGCCGTCGAGTCCCTGGCCGACCTCTCGCACATCGTCATGAGCGAGCTCGCGCTGCGCCGCGTCGCCATGACCGACGGCCTGACCGGCGCCCTGTCGCGCCGCGCCTTCCGCGAGGAGTGCGGCCGAACCCTGGCCCTGGCGCTGCGGCACCGGCACGCCCTCAGCTGCATCATGCTGGACCTCGATCACTTCAAGGCCATCAACGACCGGCACGGCCACCCCGTCGGCGACCGGGTCCTGGCGGCCGTGGCCGAGGCCTGCCGCAGCGAGCTTCGGGCTTCCGACGCCTTCGGGCGGATGGGGGGCGAGGAATTCGCCGTCCTGCTGCCGCACACCGACCTGGACGCCGCGATGACCGTCGCCGGGAAGCTTCGGGCGGCGGTCGCGCGGCTGCGCATTCCCGCGCCGCTGGGCGTCCTGTCGCTCAGCGCCAGCTTCGGCGTCGCGGCGCTGGATGCATCGGTGGGCCACCTCGACGGGCTCCTGGAGAACGCCGATGCCGCCCTCTACGCCGCCAAGGCGGAGGGACGCGACCGCTGCGCGGCCTGGCAGCCGGCGCCGGCTCCGGAGCAGCCGATGCGCCGCCGCGTGCTGAAGGCGGGCCAGATCTCGTTCAACGGCGGTCGCTCGGTCCTCGACTGCACCGTGCGCAGCCTGTCCGAGACGGAGGCGGGGCTGAGGATCGACAGCACGGCCGGCGTGCCCGAGACCTTCAAGCTCGTCATCGGTGCCGACCGCTCCTCACGCCTGTGCCGGGTCGTGCAGAAGAGCGAGGGCCGGCTCGACGTCGCCTTCGTCTGAGGGCCGGGCTCACCGCCGGACGGCGCCCCGGATCCGAAGTTGTCCCTCTCATCACGGATGGGAGGCGCTGGAACCCTTGGTCACGTCCCAAAATCGAGATCCGTCGGTTTTCTGAGCCCGAACCGGCCCCCGTTCCGGCGCGGCCGGCCCGCTCGTCAGTCGGATTCGGGCAGGCGCCGGCGGGTCCAGGCTCGATCCCGGGCCGCCTGGGCCTCGCGGACCTCGCCGGACCAGTGCTCCCAGGCCGGATCGGGGGGCTGCGGGCGCTTGCGCGCACGCGCCGCCGCCCGCTTCCGGCGCGCGTCCTCGGCCGCCTTCTGTCGCCGCAGTTCCTCCACGGTGACCGGCTCCGGCGCGGGCCTCGGCTCTGCCCAGGCGTAGGTGCGTTCGGCCGGCCGCCGTGGCCGGTCGCGGCCCGGGGCCGGGCCGGGCGCCGCCTCGGAGCGCCCGGCCTCCGCCAGCGCGAGCGCCGCGGCCAGCGTGAGGCCGGCGGCCGCGGCGATCCGGGTCGCGGCCTCTCGCCCGGCCGCGCGCTCGCCCGGGGTGGCCCCGCGCTCCATCAGCGCTCGACACTTCGCGAACCGGTCGCGATCCAGGACCCGTGCAGCCATGGCCTCATCCTACGGTCAAAGGCGATGGCGCGCCTGGGGTCCACCGAGCCGTCCACAGGGCGGGGCGGGTGCGTCTCAGCACCGCGCGCCGATCCCGGCCGTTCCATGGAGAGTCGGGGCCCGGAGCTGAGGGCCCCAGCCATCGCAGGTGACGATTCGATCCGAGCCCGCCGATCCAAGCCCGGCCGAGGAGATTCCGATGATTGCCGCAGGTCCGTTCCGCTGGCTGCTCACCCTCGTCGCCATGGTTTCGCCGTTCGCCGCGGGACCCTGCGGCGCCTCCGGCACGGCGGGTCTTCAGCCGGATGCCGACGCCCACGTCGTGTATCGGCATTACCTCTAGGGCGCGGTTCCGGGCCGCCTCCGGCCTCGGGCGCCGGACAGGCGCGGACGCGGAACCTCGCGGGTGGAGCGGGGGGGCGCCACGCGGTTCCGAGGACGGACGAGCCCGGCCTGTCACCGGCGCGGGCCGTCCGCCGATGGCGCGTCCGGCGGATGGTGATACGGGTCGTCTCGTCACGGTCGTCCGAAGCGGGCACGGGTGGCGCCGCTCGTCCGTGACGGCCCCGGCCTGCATGGCCTCGTGCCCCCTCCCTTCCGGCCTGGGGCACCCGTTCGACACCGTGAGCCCGCGATGAGCCCTGCCGATCCGGTGATGTCCTCCCCCCGCCCCTTCGGCGCGTTCCTGGACCCGCGGAGCGCGCCGGCGACCCTGCGTCGGCGCCTGACCGCGGAGACGCACGCGCCCGAGCCGGACCGGGTCGCGGCCTGCCTCGACGCGGTGTCGACGACGCCCGAGGCGGCGGCGGAGACCGCGCGGCTCGTGCAGCACCTCGTCGGACGCCTGCGCGCCAAGGGACCACCGGGCGGCGGGGTCCAGGACCTGCTGCGGGAATACGCCCTGTCGACCCACGAGGGCGTGGCGCTGATGTGCCTCGCCGAGGCGCTGCTGCGCATCCCGGACGCGGAGACCCGCGACGCCCTGATCCGCGACAAGATCGGGCACGGGGACTGGGCCGCCCATCTCGGGCACAGCCCCTCGCTCTTCGTCAACGCGGCCACCTGGGGGCTCGTGATCACCGGGCGCCTCGCGGTCTCCGCGGACGCGACCGGCCTGTCCGGCAGCCTGACCCGCCTCGTCGCCCGGGGCGGCGAGCCGCTGGTCCGCGCGGGCGTGCACCAGGCCATGCGGCTCATGGGGGGCCAGTACGTCTGCGGCGAGACCATCGGGCAGGCCCTGCGCCAGGCCCGCCGCCAGGAGGCGCGCGGCTTCACCCATTCCTTCGACATGCTCGGCGAGGCGGCGATGGATGCGGCCGATGCGGCGCGCTACGCGGCCGGCTACACGCACGCCATTCACGTCATCGGGGCGGCCTCGGCCGGGCGCGGGCCCCTCGCCGGCCCCGGCATCTCGATCAAGCTCTCGGCCCTGCATCCGCGCTACGTCCGCGCCCAGCGCGACCGGGTGATGACCGAGCTGCTCCCCCGCGTCGCCGCCCTGGCGCGCCTCGCCCGCCGCTACGACATCGGCCTCAACATCGATGCCGAGGAGGCCGACCGCCTCGACCTCTCCCTCGACATCCTGGAGGCCCTCTGCGCCGATCCGGCCCTCGACGGCTGGGACGGCCTCGGCTTCGTGGTGCAGGCCTACCAGAAGCGGGCGCTGACGCTGATCGCGGTCCTCGTCGACCTCGCCCGCCGCGCCGGGCGCCGCCTCATGGTCCGCCTCGTCAAGGGCGCCTACTGGGACAGCGAGATCAAGCGCGCGCAGGTGGCGGGCCTGGAGGACTTCCCCGTCTTCACCCGCAAGGTCCACACCGACCTGTCGTACCGCGCCTGCGCGGAGCGGATGCTCGCCGCGCCCGACGCGCTCTTCCCGCAATTCGCCACCCACAACGCCCAGACCGTGGCCGCCCTCCACACCCTGGCGGGACCCGACTTCCACATCGGGCGCTACGAGTTCCAGTGCCTGCACGGCATGGGCGAGGCGCTCTACGACGCGGTGGTGGGGCCGGGCGGGCTCGACCGACCCTGCCGGATCTACGCACCGGTGGGGACCCACGCGACGCTGCTGGCCTATCTCGTGCGCCGCCTCCTCGAGAACGGCGCCAATTCCTCCTTCGTCAATCGGGTCACCGATGCGCGCGTGGCCGTGGCCGACCTCGCCGCCGACCCGGTCGCGCTGGTGCGGGCCGCGCAGCCGCTCGGCGCCCCCCATCCGGCGATCCGCAGGCCCCGCGACCTCTTCCCCGACCGGCCGGCGGCGCCCGGCCTCGACCTCGCCGACGAGCAGGACCTCGCCGACCTCGCGGGCAGCCTGGCGGCGGAGGGCGGGCAGCTCTGGCGGGCGGTGCCGATGCTGGCCGAGGCCGAGCGCACCGGGCCGGCCCGCGACCTCCGCAACCCGGCCGACCGGCGGGACCGCGTCGGCACCGTGGTCGAGGCCGGGCCGGATCTCGCGGCGGAGGCCCTGGCGCAGGCCGGGGCCGGGACGGCCGCCTGGGCCGCGCTTCCGGGCGCGGCACGGGAAGCGATCCTGGTGCGGGCGGCCGCGGCGCTGAGCGCGCGCCGGCCCGCGCTGATCGGCCTCCTCGTCCGCGAGGCCGGCAAGTCGGCCGCCAACGCGCTGGCCGAGGTGCGGGAGGCGGAGGACTTCCTGCGCTACTATGCCGGGCAGGCCCGGGACTTCGCCCCCGACACCCACCGGCCCCTCGGGACCGTCGCCTGCATCAGCCCCTGGAACTTCCCGCTGGCGATCTTCACCGGCCAGGTGGCGGCGGCGCTCGCCGCCGGCAACGGGGTCCTGGCCAAGCCCGCCGAGGAGACCCCGCTGGTCGCCGCCGAGGCGGTGCGGATCCTGCGCGCGGCCGGGGTGCCGGCCGGCGCCCTCCAGCTCCTGCCCGGCGGCGGCGAGACCGGGGCCGCCCTCGTCGCCGATCCGCGCGTGAACGGGGTCCTGTTCACCGGCTCCACCGCGGTGGCGGCGGGCATCCGGGCCGCCCTCGCGGGGCGCCTGAACCCGGATGGCCACCCCGTGCCCCTGGTGGCCGAGACCGGGGGCCTCAACGCCCTCGTGGTCGATTCCTCGGCGCTCACCGAGCAGGTCGTGGCCGACACCCTGGTCTCGGCCTTCGATTCCGCCGGCCAGCGCTGCTCGGCCCTGCGCCTGCTGGCGCTGCAGGAGGAGATCGCCGACCGGACCCTGGCCATGCTGAAGGGGGCGCTCGCCGAGTGCCGGGTCGGCAACCCGGACCGGCTGGCGACCGATATCGGGCCGGTGATCGGCGCCGAGGCCCGCGACGCCATCGAGGCCCACGTCGCCGCGATGCGCGCCGCCGGATACCCCGTCCACCGGGCGGCCCTGCCGGATGCCTGCGACCGGGGCAGCTTCGTCGCCCCGACCGTGATCGAGATCCCCTCCGTCGCCGCGCTCACGCGCGAGGTCTTCGGCCCGGTGCTGCACGTGGTGCGCTTCGAGCGCGCGGCGTTCGACGCGACGATCGCGGCCGTCAACGCCACCGGCTACGGCCTGACCTTCGGGGTCCAGAGCCGCCTCGACGCGGCGATCGCCCGGGCCTGCGCCGCGAGCGAGGCGGGCAACCTCTACGTCAACCGCAACCTCGTGGGCGCCGTCGTCGGGGTGCAGCCCTTCGGCGGGCACGGCCTCTCCGGCACCGGCCCCAAGGCCGGCGGTCCGCTGACCCTGCGGCGCCTCCTGTCCGCCGCCCCGGCCGGAACCGGCCTGGCCCCCGGACCGCCCGCCCCGGCGGCCCAGGCCTGGGTCCGGTGGCTGCGCGACCAGGGCCGGCACCGGGAGGCCGAGGCCGCCGCGGCGCTGATCGCCCAAAGCCCCGTGGGCGGCGAGCGCCTGCTGCCGGGACCGGTGGGCGAGGAGAACCGCTACGGCCTGCATCCGCGCGGCACGATCCTGTGCCGGGCGGAGACCGGGCCGGGCCTCGCGGCCCAGGTCGGCGCGGCGCTGGCCACCGGCAACCGCGTCGTCCTCGGCCCCTCCGGGCCGGCCGAGGCGCTCCTCGCCGCCCTGCCCCGCGATCTGCGCGCCGTCATCGGTGCCGCCGATCCGGAGACGGAGGCCGATGCGGTCCTGTGGGAGGGCGGGTCCGAGGCCCTGACGGCCTTCGCGTTGGCCCTGGCCGCCCGCCCCGGGCCCCTCGTGGCGATCCACCGGCCTCGCCCCGATCCGGCCGCCGGCACCGCGGCCTACCCGGTCGAGGGGCTGGTCCGCGAGCGCGTGGTCAGCCACAACACGGCGGCCGCCGGCGGCAATGCCAGCCTGATGACCCTGGAGGACTGAGGCCCGCCCGCGCGGCCGCGGCCGGAACTCTTTGATTCGCGAGGTCCTGCGGTCGGGAGTGAGCGCCCAGGTTGCAATCGGGCGCCAAACCCGCGACCCTGGCCCTCCGCGTCCCCACCCCGGAAGCCTCCCGAGGCCCCTCGCCCCCGCAGAGTATGTCCGCGTTCACCTTCATCCATGCCGCCGACCTGCATCTCGGCAGCCCGCTCAGCGGCCTCGCCCTCAAGGACCCCGACATCGCCCGGCGCTTCGCCTCGGCCGGGCGCCGGGCCTTCGAGGATCTCGTCACCCTGGCGATCGAGCGGGGCGCCGCCTTCCTGATCGTGGCCGGCGACGTCTATGACGGCGACTGGTCCGACAACACGATCGGGCTGTTCTTCGCCCGCCAGGTCGCCCGCCTCGACCGGGCCGGCATCCCGGTCATCCTGGTGCGCGGCAACCACGACGCCGAGAGCGTCATCACCCGCTCGATCACCCTGCCGGAATCCGTGCGCAGCTTCCCGACGACCCGGGCCGAGACCCACCGCCTCGAGGCCTTCAAGGTGGCGCTGCACGGGCGCAGCTTCCCCAACCGGGCGGTGGAGGAGAACTACGCCCTCACCTATCCGGCCGCCCTGCCGGGCTGGTTCAACATCGGCATCCTGCACACCTCCTGCACCGGCCACGCGGCGCACGCCACCTACGCCCCCTGCTCGGTGGCGGACCTGGCGGGGCGGGGCTACGCCTACTGGGCGCTGGGCCACGTGCACGAATATGCCGAGCTCGCCCGCGACCCCTGGATCGTGTTCCCGGGCAACCTCCAGGGGCGCAGCATCCGCGAATCCGGGGCCAAGGGCGCCGTCGCCGTGTCCGTGGCCGACGGACGGGTGCAGGGCGTCGAGCGCCTCATCGTCGACCAGGCCCGCTTCCATCCCCTCGACGTCGATCTCGCCGGCGTGGCCGACGAGCGCACGGCGGTCGCCGCCGTCGAGGCGGCCCTGCGCCCCCTCGCGGAGGCCGCCGCGGCGCGCCTCATCGCCGTGCGGGTGCGCCTGCGGGGGGAGACCCCGGCCCATGACCGCCTGGCGGCCGACCGCGACGGGCTCACCGCCGAGATCCAGGCGGCGGCCCACCGCATCCACGAGGACATCTGGCTGGAACGCCTGAAGATCGAGACCGCCCGCCCGCGCCGGCCCGTCGCCGAGGCCCGCCCCGAGGCCTTCGCGGCCATCGACCCCGCCACCCTGCTGGCGGCGGTGGACCACGAGCCGGAATTCCGCGCCCGTGCCCGGGCGGCCCTCGCCGAGATCGCCGCCAAGATGCCGGCCGGCCTCGCCGCCGAGGACGACCTCGCCGCCGACCTCGACGCCCTCTGCGCGGAGGCCGAGGCGGTGATCCTGGGACGCCTCTCCGGGCGGATCTGCTAGAACCCGGCCCGAACCCGCCGGCCCCCGAGATCCCGCACCGAGGAGGTTTGTCCGATTTCCAGCTCGTCTCCCTCGCGCCCGCCCCTGCGCCTGCGCGCCCTCGCGAGCCTCGTCGCCGCGACGGTGCTGCTGCCGCTCGCCTTCGTGCTGCTCGGGCTCTGGGAGGGGCGCCGGGCCGAAGACGACCGGGCCGCCTTCGCAGCCGAGCAGGCGCGCCTGTCCGCGATCGTCGCGGATCTCGCCGCGCGGACGCCGCGGGACGGGCGCGTCGATTTCCGCCTGCAGTTCCGCCAGGGCGGCCAAGTCTACGGCGGACCCCTCGCCGTCGACAAGGCGCGCGCGGCCGAGGACCAGGCCGCGACCCTGACCACGCTGATGGACTGGCGCCGCCTGCTGCCCCCCGTCGTGGTGGCGGGGGGCGGGCTCGCCGCCCTTCTCTCGGTCCTGGTGCTGCTGGCCGGGGCCGCGCTCGGCTGGGTGGGCCGCAGCTCGCGCGACGCCCTGGTGCGCGGCTTCTCCTTGGTGCGGCGCCTGCTGCCGGCGACCCTCGCGCTCCAGATCCTGGCGGCGGCCACCGCGACCGTCGCCGCCGTGATCTTCGAGGCGGGGCTCCTGGCGCAATCCGGCCTGAGCGGCCATGGGATGAAGCTCCTGGGCATCGCCGCAGTCGCCGTGGGGGCGATCCTGTGGGCCGCCGGCCGCACGGTCCTGGGCCTGCGCCGGGCGCTGGCCGCCTTCGAGCCCGACCCGCTGCCGATCTTCGGCCGCCGCGTCTCGCCGGCCGAGGCGCCCGGGCTGTGGCGCCTCACCGAGGGCCTCGCCGAACGCCTCGGCGCTCTCAGGCCGGAGGCCGTCGTGGTCGGCCTCACCGGCGGCTTCTTCGTCAGCGCCGGCCCGGCCGTGCTCGAACCCGGCGGCGAGCGCCTGACCGGCCGGATCCTCTACCTGCCCCTGCCCTACCTCGCGCTGATGCGGGGCGACGAGGTCGCGGCGATCATCGGCCACGAGCTCGCCCACTATGCCGGCGGCGACACCGCCTACAGCCAGCGCTTCCTGCCGATCTATGCCGGTGTCGGGCGCTCCCTCGACGCCGTGGCGGCGGGCCACCAGGGCTCGCTCGGGCTGCTCGGTCCGTCCCTGCGCCTCGGCCTGTTCGTGATGGAGCGCTTCCACCTCGCCGTGCGCCACTGGAGCCGGACCCGGGAATTCGCGGCCGACGCGGCCGGCGCTGGGCTCACCACGCCGGAGGCCGCCGCCCGCGCGCTGCTGCGCACCGGGGCCGTCCAGCCGCGCATCGCCGAGGCCCTCGACGCGGCGGCCGAGACGCCCGGCGGGGCGCCCGCCGACCTCGTGGCCGCCGCCCTCGACCGCGCCGTCGCCCGAGGCCTCGACGATCCGGGCCTGCACCTGGAGGCGGAGCAGGCCCACCCCACCGACACCCATCCGCCGACCCGCGAGCGCGTGGCCGCCCTCGGCGTCGCCCTCGACCCGGACCTCCTGGCGCGGGCCGCCGCCACGCCGCCGCCCCACGCCCTCGGGCAGCTCGGCGGCTACTTCGCCGATCCCGCCGGGCTCTGCCGAGGCGCGACGGCGGATTTCCTCGGGGCGGTCCGGGACCACGAGGCGGCGGTGCGGGCTCATCTGGAGGCGACGGCGGAGGCCGTCGACGAGGCGGACTGGGTGCTGCGCGACAACAGCCGCCCCGGCGCCATCGTCCTGCTGGTGGCCGGCGGCCTGTTCGCCGCCGCGGCCCTGGGACTGGTCGGCCTCGGCTTCCCCGGCCTCGCGACCGGGCAGGCCGGCCTCGTGGCCGCGGTGACGCTCGCTCTCGGCGCCCTCCTGGGCGCGCTCGGCGCCTATCGACTGTGGCGGGGCGAGCGGACCACCCTGATCCTGCGTCCCGAGGGGCTCGCCGTGCCCGGCCTCGACCGCACGATCGCCTGGGGCGAGATCGCCGACCTCGACATGACGGTGAATCGGACCGGCCTCGTCACCCGCCTGCTGCTGTCCCCGCAGACGCCATTCCCCGGGCGCGTACCGGGCGGGCGCGGCCTGACCCTCGACCCGAAGCGCCGGATCGTCACGATCGCCCTCGGCCTGCCGCGCCGGATGACGCCGCAGGACTTCGCCGACGCGATCGGCCGCTACCGGGCCATGGCGGAGGCGCGGCGGCTCCTGGCCGAGGCCGATGCCGGACCCGCCGAGCGGCGCTCGCCCGTCGCGCCCGCTCCCACGGCTGCCCCCGTTCCCCCCCTCCTGCCGTCCCACGCCCTGGGCTGGATGAACGCGTTCTGGATCCTGTTCGGCGTCGCGTGCCTCGGGGGCATCCTGGTGGCCTGCGCGGTCTACACCGCGCCGGTGGTGGCCTCCGACTGGCAGGTCCGCGCGAGCGCACAGCCCGTTCCCGGCGCCAGGGTGCGCGACGGCTCCTGCAGCGCCAAGCTTATCCTCCACATCTGCGATGCGACGCTCAGCCTGCCCGCGCCCAGCGGCGCGGTGACGCGGCGGGTGAACTACGTGTTCGCCGGGCTGCAGGCCGGCGAGGTCCGCCTCGCGGTCCTGGCCGACCCGGTGCGCCCGGACCTCGCCACCACCGATCTCGGCCTCAACCGGCTCTGGAACCGGACGGTCACCCTCCTGGTCATCGCCCTCCTGATCGTGGCCTGCATCGGCGGGGCGATCGCGTCCCTGGTCCGCAGCCGGCGTGAATCCCGGCCGGCCGCCGGATGACGCTGCGCCGGTCCGTCCCGGCGCTTGCGGATGGTCCCGGCCGGGACCAAACGTCGGACCCCGATTTCCAGACCCGCACCTCCGCAAGGTTCCGATGCGTCTCCTCTCCCTCGCCCTCGAACGCTACGGCCCCTTCACGGGCCGCACCGTCACGTTCCGCGAGGATGCGCGCCTGCACGTGGTGCTGGGGGCCAACGAGGCCGGCAAGAGCTCGGCGCTGAGCGCCGTCACCGACCTCCTGTTCGGCATCGAGACGCGCACCCGCTACGACTTCCTGCACGACATGCCGCAGATGCGGATCGGTGCCGAGATCCGCGCCGCCGACGGGCGCCGCCTCGCCTTCCGGCGGCGCAAGGGCAACCGGAACACCCTCGTGGACGCGGCCGACGGCCCCCTGCCCGAGAACGCCCTGGCGCCCTTCCTCGGCGGTCTCTCCCGCGAGGTGTTCTGCCGCGCCTTCGGCCTCGACGCCCGCGCCCTGCGGGCGGGGGCGGCCGAGATGATGGATGCCGAGGGCGAGGTCGGCGCCAGCCTGTTCGCGGCGGCCTCGGGCCTGCGCGGCTACAGCGGCCTCCAGGCCGAGCTGGAGGGCGAGGCCGCCAACATCTTCATGCCGCGCGCCGCCCAGAGCCGGACCTTCTACCAAGCGCTCGGCCGCTACGACGAGGCCCGCAAGGCGATCCGCGCCGGGGAGTTGCGGGCGGGCGACTGGCGCGACCTCAACGGCGAGATCGAGGCGGCCGGGGCGGCGCTGGCTGCCCTCAAGGCGGAGCGCGGGCGCATCGCCGCCGAGCAGGCCCGGCTCACCCGCCTGCGCCGGGTCGGTCCGCTCCTCCAGGCCATCGATGCGGCCGCCGCCCGCGCCGAGGCCGAGCCCGACCTGATCGGGGTACCGGAGGCCTGGATCGACCGCCTCGGCCAAGCCCTGGCGGCGTTGCGGACGACGGCGGAGGCCGCGGCCCGCACCCAGGCCGCCGCGGCGGAAGCGGCCCTGGTGCTCGAGCAGGTGCCGGTGGACGAGGGCGTGCTCGCCCGGGCCGACGAGATCCTAGAGTCGTTCCGCGGCACCGACCGCTTCGACAAGGGCGGCCTCGACCTGCCCCGCATCCAGGGCGAGGCCGACGCCTTCGCGCGCGAGCTCGCCCAGCTCGCGGCGCGGATCGGCCTGCCCGATGCCGAGGCCCTGCGCGCGCGCCAGCCCTCCGACGCGGCCCGGACCCGCATCGAGGGCCTGATCCGCGCCGGCCGCGAGGGCGCCGCCACGATCGCCCGCCTGCGCCAGGACCTCGCCGCCCGCCAGGCCGAGCGGGACCGCCTCGCCGCCGCCATGGAGGAGGCGGGCGTCCTCGCCGATCCGGCGCCCCTGCGGACGGATCTCAAGGCCTTCGCGGGCCTGCGGCGCGACCTCGATCGGCGCGACGACCTCGACGCCGCCCTCACTCGCGAGGCGGCCTCGATCCGGGCCCAGGCCGGCCGCCTCAGCCCGCCGATCCCGGACCTCGACGCCTACACCGCCGGGCGCCCGCCCTCGGCCGAGGCGGTCGCGCGCTACCGCCGCACCCTGGACGGGGCCTTGCGCGAGCGCGACCGGGCCGCCGACCGGCTGGCGGCGGCCCGGGCGGCCGTGGCCCAGCGCCGTGCCCGCCTGGAGGCCCGGGCGGCGGGGCGGCCGATCCCGAGCCTGGCCGACCTCCTCGACCTGCGCGCCCGCCGCGACGCCCTCCTGGCCGACCTGCCCGGGGGCGCTCCCGACGCCCTCGCCCGCTTCGGGGCGGCTCTGGCCGCCGCCGACCGGGCGGCCGACGACCTCGTGAGCGACGCGGCCCGTGTCGCCGAGCAGGGCGCCGACACCCGCAGCCTCGCCGCCGAGCAGGCCGAGGCCGCCGCGGCGGACGAGGCCCTCGCCGCCTGCGAAACCCGGCTGGCCGAGGGCGCCGCGGCCTGGCGCGCGGCCTGGGCGCCCTGCGGGATCGACCCCGCCGCACCGGCCGAGATGGCCGCCTGGCTCACCGAGGTCGAGACCCTGCAGGATGCCGCGCAGGGGCTGGAGACCACCCGGCTGGAGCAGGCCCGCATGGCCGCCCGGGCCGAGGCCTGCCGGGCGCCCCTGGCCGATCTCAGCCGCCGGGCGGGCCTGCCCGACCTCGACGGGCTCGATCTCGGCCGGATGCTCACCCGCCTCGAGGACCGGGTCGCCGAGCTCGCCCTGCGCTGGGAGACGGTGCGCGAGGCCAAGACCCGTGCCGAGACCGCCGCCGAGCAGATCGCCCGCACGGATGCGGCCCTCGCCGAGGCCCTGGCCCGCGAGGCCGCTTGGCGCAGCGCCTGGGAGGCCGCCATCGCCGATCTCGGCCTGATGGGCGCAGCCTCGACGGACGAGGCGGAGGTGGCGCTGGCCGCCTGGCGGGCCGTGCCCGCGGCCCTGTCCGAGCGCGACAACCGCCTCGGCCGCGTCAACGGCATCGCTCGCGATATCGAGGTCTATCGCGGGGCGGTGGCGCGCCTGACCGGGGCGGTGGCGCCCGACCTCGCCGCCCTGCCCCCCACCGCGGCCATGAAGGCGCTGCACACCCGCCTGCAGAACGCCCTCAAGGGCGAGTCCCGCCGGGCCGAGCTGGCGCGCCAGCGCGATGCGGCCGAGGCGGCCCGGGCGCAGGCGGCCCGGGCGGCACTGGCCGCGGGCGCCGACCTCGTCGCCCTCATGGGCGAGGGGGCAGCGGCGGCGCTTCCCGCCGGCACCGACCCGGAGACCATCCATGCGCGCCTCACCGCGCGCCGGGCCTGCCAGGCCGAGCTCGCCGAGCGCCGGGCCGAGCTCGCCCGGGCCGCCGACGGCCTCGCCGAGGCCGACCTCCGGGCGGACCTCGCCGCGCTCACCGGCGACGACATCGAGGGCCGGCTCGCCAATCTCGCGGCGGAGGAGGAGGACCTCGACCAGCGGGGCAAGCTCGCCTTCGCCGACCGCGACCGGCACGAGCGCCGCCGCGCCGAGCTCGAGGGCGGCATCGGCGCCGAGCTGGCGCTGGCCCAGCGCAAGGCGGCGGAGGCCGAACTCCAGGCCAACGCCCGGCACTGGGCGGTGCTGAAGCTCGCGAGCCTGATGCTCGGCACCGCCATCGGCCGCCACCGGGCCGGCCAGCAGGACCCGCTGCTCGCCCGCTCGGGCGCCCTGTTCGGGGCCCTGACCGGGGGCGCCTTCGCGGGCCTCGCGCAGGATTACGACGCCGCCGACACCCCCCGCCTCGCAGGGCGCCGCGCCACGGGCGCGCTCGTGCCCGTGGAGGGCCTGAGCGAGGGCACCCGCGACCAGCTCTACCTCGCCCTGCGGCTGGCCTACCTGGAGGACTACGCCGCCCGGGCCGAGCCCGCGCCCTTCATCGGCGACGACCTCTTCCTGACCTTCGACGACGCCCGCACCGCCCATGGCCTGGAGGCCCTGGCGGCGGTGGGCGACACGATCCAGCCGATCCTGTTCACCCACCACCGCCACGTGGCCGACCTGGCCCGGGCGCGGCTGGGGAACGCGGTGGACGTGCTCGACCTGTGAGGAGCGCCGGGCGGCCCGCCGTTCAGAACCGGTAGCCGAGGCCCGCGCCGACGATGAGCATGTTCAGGTCGACTTCCACCCCGACGCCGCCGAGGCCGTAGGATTGCCTCGGCACGAAGACGTACTTCACCATGGCGTTCGCGAACCAGCGGCCGCTGAGGTGATAGTCGAAGCCGGCCTGGAGCACGGGGCTGATCTGCGACTTGAGCCGGAAGTCGGCGATGCCCTTCGCCGGTTGGATCGCCAGGGGCGTCGTCGCGGCGAGGCCGACGCCCAGGTAGGGGTTCAGGCGCGCGCCCGGCAGGATGTGGAGCTGCACCATCCCCATCGCCGCCGCGTTCCAGATCGACCCGACCGCGATGTCGCCCACCAGCGTGCCCCGGATGCTCGGGCGGGTCCGGGACGCGCCGGCCTGGACCTCGACGGCGATGTGATCCGTGAGGAAGTAGGAGAGGTCGGCGTCCGGGAGGATGGCCACCGGCGTGTCGACCCGTCCGCCGATCAGGTCGATCTGCGAGTGGCGTTCCGTGGGAATCGACCCGGACACGCGGCCGCGGACGAGCCAGTCCCCGGCCCGAAGGCCCGCGACATCGCCCGGCGCGGCCGGCTCCGCCGCCGAAGCCGGCCGCGCTGCCGGCGCGAGGGCGAGGAGGCCGACCAGGATCGGGATCGGGCGTAGGGTCAGCGCCGACATGGTATCTGCTTTCGGATGGATGCGCCGCGCGACGGCGTCGAGATTCGCCGCCCCGAGGGGACACCCGCCGGGAGCGTGCCTCCCGCGGTTTCCCTCTCCGGGAGCCCCATCCTATCGGTCCAAACCTTTTACAGACTATTGATGCCCAAACATTGTGCCATCTTTAATATGTCCTGAGCTACTCTTCGCTGGGTCCGATTTTGTCTGAAAAAACGAATCGGATTTCAAGAAAATCGTTCACCCTCCCTGGTCTGCCCGCAATGCCCGGATCGACCGCCGTTTTACTAACCAGTCCAGACATGACAGAGATCCGTGACCGGCATGTACTGCGAGGCCTTGTGGCTCTCCTGATCTGGAGCGTGTCGTTCGATGACGCTTGATCTCTATACGCTGCACTTTTCCAGCGCGACCAGCCGGTGCGCCTACGTGTGCGTCTTCCTCGTTCTGGTCCTGAGCCAGCGCCGCCAGACTCATCTCTGGCAGTGGATGGGCGCCATGGGCCTGTCGATGACGGGGTCGTTCGTCATGATGTGGTCGGGGCCGGACGAACTGCCCCCGCTGCTCGTCGCGACGATCGTCTACGGGCTCTACGGCGGAAGCCTCGTCCTCGCCTGGACCGGCCTGCGCAGCTTCTTCGGGCGACCGGTTCGGCTAGGGCTCGCCCTCGTCCTCGCGGCCCTCCCCGGCCTGATCTACCCGGCCCTCCACGGCCTCGGCATCTCCACCCGGCTGGCCCTTGCGGCGGTCTTCGCCTGCTGCCTCCTGCCGACCCTCCTCGCCGTGTTCGAGACCGTCCGCCTCTCGGCCGGGGCCGAGCGGCTCTGGGCGCAGTCCATCGAAACCGTGGCGTTCGGGTCCTACGCCCTCATCTTCCTGCTCTCTATCGGGATGATGATCGGAACCGACCGGCCGGTCGCCTCGGCCGAGAGCGCGCGCATCTCCATGGTCCTGGATCAGGTCATGGGGGTATTCATCTACTTCGGATTCGTCGCGATGACCGCCGAGCGCGCCAACCGCACCCTCCTTCGTCTCGCCGAGACCGATCCGCTCACCGGCCTGTCCAACCGCCGCGGCCTGGAGAAGATGCTGAGCCGTCGCTTCCCGCACCCGGGGGCCGGCCCGGCGGGGGGCGTGCTGATCCTCGACATCGATCACTTCAAGGCCATCAACGACCGCCATGGGCACGAGGGCGGGGACCTCGTTCTGTCGGCGTTCGCGGCCCGGATGACGGCCGTGCTGAGGTCGACGGACATGGTCGCCCGCTGGGGCGGGGAGGAGTTCCTCGTGGTGCTTCCCGGCATCGATGCGAACGAACTCTTCAGCGTGGCCGAACGGTTGCGGGCCTGCATCGCCGACGCGTCGTTTCCCCTCCCGGCCGGGCCCCTGCCGGTGACCGTGAGCATCGGGGGCGCCATGATGTCCCCGGAGGCCGGGACTTTCGAGGACGCGACGCGACAGGCCGATGCCGCGCTCTACGAGGCCAAGGCCGGGGGGCGGAACCGGGTCTGCCGGGCGCCCACGCCCGCGACGCCGGCCGACGCATCGGCGCCGGCGGACGAGGTGGCCCTCGGCGGCCTGCGCGCGGCCTGAGCCGACCGCCCCTGGCGTCGGGTTCGCCGATGGTCTGCCACCGGCCCGAACACCCGTGTGGCGCAGCCGCATGCCTTCGTCGCGGCGGCCTGCGGGGCGGGCTCATCCGGCCCCGATTGCCCCGACCTCTGCCGGGCCTGCCGCCGATGCCCGGGGGCGGCGCCAGACCATGCGGCCGATCAGCAATCCGAGGCGGCGGCAGAACAGGGCGAGGCCGAGGCACCAGGCCAGGCCGGCCAGCAGCGCGCTCGCGAGGGCCGCGAGGCCGGCGCCGAGGGCCAGGGCGCCGCGCCCGAGGAGCGCGAGGGCGGCGCGGGTGCGGGGACCGAGGCGCTCGCCGAGGCGGACCGCGCGGGCGACGTCGGCGGGGTCCCGGGCGAGCCCGAGCACCTGCATCACCCCGCGCTGGCCGGTGCGGCGGCCGAGGGCGAGGGCGTCGCCGGCGAGGGCCGTCAGGCGCGTCGCCGTACCGGGGCGGATGGCGAGGCTCGCGGCCGTCCGGGCGCCGGCGAGGTCGAGGCGGGCGGAGGCGCCGACCGCGCGGGCCAGGGCCTCCCCGTCGATGCCGGTGCGCACCGTGCGCCCGAGATTCGCCGCCAGGGCGGGCGAGAGCCGGCCGCCGCGCCGGGCCGCCTTCAGTACGGTCAGGCCCGCGCGCGGGCCCGCCCCCGCCCCGGCCGTCCAGGTCGAGAGGGTGAGCGGCAGGCCGACCAGGGCCATGCCGAGGAGGAGCGGGTCGTAGGGCTCGGCGCGGGCGTAGCGTCCGCCCTCCCGAAGGAGGTCGCGCAGGTCGCCGATCCCGGTGACGTCGGCCGCGAGGGTGCCGGCGAGGCCTGCCATCCCCTCCGCGGTGCCCGAGACCGCGCCGGCGGCGAAGTCCCGCGCCGCGCGAGCCACCCGGCCCTGTGCCAGGGCCTCGGCGCGTACCCGGCGGGCCGGATCGACGGGCAGGCCGCGGGCCTCGGCCAGTGCCAGGAAGCTCCGGGCCAAGTCCTCGTCCTCCGCCGCGATCGCGGCGTCGAGGCCCGCCTCCAGGCGCTCGGGCGTGGCCGCCCGCTCCAGGCGGATCTCCGCCAGGGCACCGGGATCCTCGGCGGCTGTCAGGAGGCGGCTCGCGAGGTAGGCCGGCGCGAGCACGGGCACCGCCGCGGCCGCCAGGGCCGCTCCGCCCGCGAGCAGGCCGATCCAGCCCGCACCCGCCCGGATCCGGGCCAAGGCGGTGCGCAGGCGCATCCGCCTCGTCGTCGCGCGTCCCGTCATCGCGCGTCCCGTCGCCGCCTCGTCCATGTCTGCCCTTCGTAGACCTGTCTGCCCTTCCTAAGGCAGGGCCGGATCCGACGCGACGCCCGGCGCGGTGCCCGACGACCCCATGCCTGGGGCGGGGACCCGATCGGGCACGCGGCATCGTCATCCCGGCGGGTCCGGCTCACGGAGGGTCGATCCCGGACCCGGCCGATGCGGCCCCGCGCCGGACGCTCAGTCCGTCCGCACCACCGGCATACGGTGCAGGACCCGCCCCTCCGCGTCCCGGATCAGGAGGTCCCAGGGGCCGTCGACATCGAGCAACTCGCCCGCCCCGCGCAGTTCCTCGATGACCAGTTCGGCCTGGTCGATGGCTTGCCCGAGGTCGGCTGCTTCGGCCCCCTTCACGTCGGACATCGTGGTTCGGCCGTCGGTCAGGTCGAAGTGGAAGCGCATCGGGGAAATGGCCCTTGGGAGGCAGGGATCGGCATGGGCCTGACGCCTTCGCTTCCGCTGGCCTGCCGCTCGACCCGCTTCGCATCCCCGTCCGGCCGGGAGGATGCGAAGCGGATCGGAAGCGCCGTGCCGATCAGATGTGTGCTGCGTCGTGGTCGGCGTGGGGTCGTTGCCCGATCCCGGCGTGTTCCGGTGGGAATCGGGCGTCTCGTTCAGGGACGATGCCGTCGCTGGCCCGGATGCGCAATTTAGCTACAAGCAGGTATTGACAACCCCAGGGCGATCATACGTCTTAGTTGTTGCACTGCAAAAACGTCCCGCGACGTTCGGAGATGCGGATCGATGACGGGCCTCGAGGGGCAGCTTGCGAGTCCGGACGCCGAAGCACCAACCGAAGGAATCCCGGCGCTTCGCGCGCATATCCGGGCTATTCTCGGACGCCTCAAGCCGGCGCGTCCGCCGACCCCCTGATCGGGCAGGAAACCACCTTCGGCACCCGACCCGCTTCCGCGCGCCAGGTCTTCCTTGTCACGCCAGGCCTTACTTCTCGCGCCAGGCCTTGGCGATCTGGTCGGTCAGCGGCTTGGTCAGGTAGCTGAGCACCGAGCGGTTGCCGAGCTGCATGAAGGTCTCGACCGGCATGCCCGGAACCAGGCGGGCCGCGCCGAGGCGCTCCTTCTGGTCCTCCGGCACCCGGATGCGGGCGGTGTAGTAGCTCATGCCGGTCTTCGGGTCGGAGGTGACGTCGGCCGAGACCCGCGACACCACCCCGTCGATCTCCGGCGTCGTGCGCTGGTTGAAGGCCGAGAAGCGCAGCACCGCCGCCTGGTCGAGGCGGACATTGTCGATGTCCTGCGGCTGGATCTTCACCTCCACCGCGAGCTGGTCCGCCTCCGGCACGATCAGCATGGCGGGCTCGGAGGGCGTCACGAGGCCGCCGATGGTGTGCACCGTCAGCTGGTGCACCGTGCCCGACTGGGGCGCGCGCATGTCGACGCGCTTGAGCTGGTCCTCGGCGGCGACGCGCTTCTCGACGTATTCCGACCACTTGCCGCGGATCTCGGCGAGATCCTTGCCGGTCTCGGTGCGCATGTCGCCGTCGATCTGCAGGATCTGCAGCTCGGTCTCGGCGATCTTGCCGCGGGCCGAGGCCGTCGCGGCGAGGAGCTGGCCGCGCTCGCCGTCGAGGCGGGCCGCGTCGCGCTCCAGGGCGTTGACGCGGGCCAGTGGCACCAGGTTCTTGGCATAGAGTTCCCGCACGCCCTGCAGCTCGCCGGTGATGAAGCCGACCTCGCGCGCCTTGGCGGCGACCTGCTCGGTCAGGCCCTTGATCTCCTCGCGCAACTGCTGGACGCGCTCGCGCAGCTGCGCCTTCTGGCCCTCCCGGCCGGCCACGCGCGCGTTGAACAGCCGGGTCTCGCCCTCGATCAGGTGGGCGACGGACGGATCGCCGTCCCGGCGGGCCAGCAGCTCGGGCGGGAAGGTGATGGCGGCGGCGCCGTCGCGCTCGGCCTCGTCGCGGGCGCGCCTCGCGGCGAGCTCGTCCAGGGCCTTGAGGATGATGTCGAGGTTGGCCCGGGTCTGGGTCTCGTCGAGGCGGATCAGGATGTCGCCGGCCTTGACGCGCATGCCGTCGCGCACCCGCAGCTCGCCGACCACGCCGCCGGTGGGGTGCTGCACCTTCTTGACGTCGGACTCGACCACCAACTGGCCCGGCGCGATCACGGCGCCGGAGATCTGGGTGAAGGTGGCCCAGCCGCCCACGCCCACCACCAGCACCGCGCCCAGGGCGAGGCTGAGGGCGAGGTGGCGGCGGATCGAGCCCTGGGCCGTGGGCCGCGGAGCCGTGAGGGCGGGCTGCAGATCGATCGGGCTGAGGGCGACGGCCATCATGCACTCTCCTGCAGGGCGCTGGGGGCGGCCCGCTTGTCCATGGGAACCGAGGCCGGGCGCAGCACGCGCTTGAGGACCTCGTCCTTGGGCCCGAAGGCCTGGGCCCGGCCGTCGGACATCATCAGGATGAGGTCGACCGCGCCCAGGGCCGACGGCCGGTGGGCGATGACGACGCAGATGCCGCCGCGCCGCCGGACCCCGATGATCGCCTGGGTCAGGGCGTTCTCGCCCTCGGCGTCGAGATTGGCGTTGGGCTCGTCCAGGATGACGAGGAAGGGATCGCCGTAGAGCGCCCGGGCGAGGCCGACGCGCTGGCGCTGGCCGGCGGAGAGGCCGGCGCCGCCCTCGCCGATGCGGGTGTCGTAGCCCTCCGACAGGCGCAGGATCAGCTCGTGCACGCCCGCCGCGCGCGCGGCCGCGATCACCGCGTCGGACGGCGCCTGCGGATCGAAGCGGGCGATGTTCTCCGCCACGGTGCCGGCGAACAGCTCCACCTCCTGGGGCAGGAAGCCGATATGGGGGCCGAGATCGTCGGCCGACCACTGGTCGAGGGCGGCGCCGTCGAGGCGGACCTTGCCGCGCACGGCCGGCCAGACGCCCACGAGGGCACGCACCAGGCTCGACTTGCCCGAGGCCGAGGGGCCGATGATGCCGAGGCCCTGGCCGGCCTGGAGGGCGAAGCTGACGTCCTGGACCACGAGGCGCGGGGTGCCGGGCGGCGCGACGCTGATCCCCTCGACCTGGAGCGCGCGGGCGGGGGCCGGAAGCGCGTGCGGCTGGGCGCCGGCCGGCATGCGGGCGAAGAGGTCCGACAGGCGGGACCAAGACTGGCGCGCCTGGACGAAGCCCTTCCAGTTGGCGATGGCGAGCTCGGCCGGGGCCAGGGCCCGGGCCACCAGGATCGACGAGGCGATGATGATGCCGGCGGAGGCCTGGCCGTTGATGACGAGGTAGGCGCCCAGCGCCAGCACCCCGGACTGGAGGGCGGTGCGGAACACCTTCGAGCCGGCGCCGTAGCCGCCGGCGATGTCGGAGGCGCGCTGCTGGGACTGCATGTAGTCGCGGTTGGCCAGGGCCCAGCGGGTGGCGAAGCGCCCCTGCATGCCCATGGCGGCGAGCACCTCGGCGTTGCGGCGGCCGGCCTCCGCGAGGCCGTTCCGGCGCAGGCCGTGGGCGGTGGCGGTCTGGGCCGGATGCTTGGTCGCCCGGTCGGTGAGGAAGCCCAGGGTCGCGAGCACGGCCGCCCCCACCAGGGCGGCGACGCCGATCAGGGGATGGAACAGGAAGCAGATCAGGAGGTAGATCGGCATCCAGGGCAGGTCGAAGAAGGCGGAGGGGCCCGATCCGCCGAGGAAGGCCCGCAGCTGGTCGAGGTCGCGCAGGGGCAGCAGGCCGTCACCGGGGGCCGCGCCCTTCAGGGGCGCGCGCACCACGATGTCGAACACCCGCCCGCTCAGGGATTCGTCGAGCGCCGCGCCGATGCGGGCGAGGACGCGCGAGCGCAGGGCCTCCAGCAAGCCCTGAAAGGCGTAGAGCACGAGGGCGAGGATGCAGAGGCCGATCAGGGTGGGCACCGAGCGGCTCGGGATGACCCGGTCGTAGACCTCCAGCATGAAGAACGAGCCGGTGAGATAGAGCACGTTCACGAGCCCGCTCATGGCGGCCACGCCGATGAACGCCGTGCGGCACTGCGCCAGTGCCGAGACCAGCTCGGCGGATTCCCGGGCCTTCGTCACGATCTGCTTCCTTCCCGGAGGGGCCGGCGCGGTCCGCCCCTCTCGACGACTGCAATGTGAGCGCGACGCTCGGACCGAAGCAAGCGTTTCGGCACCGGCGGCCGAGGTCCCGCAGGTCTTGAGCCGCCCGGCCTCGGAACCCGCCCGGACCCGATTCTCGTGCCCGGGCGGTGGAGCGAGGCCGGACGAAGCACCGAACGACGGCTTCGCTTCGGCGAGGCCGACGCGCATCCCACAGTCATGTGGCAACCGTGTGAAGATGTGGTGAATGGATTTCACCGCCCTGCCGCGGACCCGGTCGCGACGCCGAACGCGCCGTCGGCGGACCCGAGCCGACGATCCCGGTGGATGGCCGGCGCGATGGACTCGTCTGTCCGCCGGCTCCGTGCCAGGTTGAGGGCGTCGAACGCATTCCGGCGTCGCAAGCGCGCGGCGCTGCTGCGGTCTTGCGTGCACGGGCGTCGTAAAAATGTGATGTTGGGTGTTGACGGGCTCCGGCGGCGTCCGTATACCCCGGCCCATCGGCGGCGGCCAACGGGGTTGGCAGCACGTCGGCGCTTCTACAGAGAGATCATCGGATGGGGATCCGGCGCCAAGCTGGATGACCAACTGTTTTTGTCCGTAGTCGCATCGTGTTCTTTGACAAGTGAATCTGAGAAAGAGAAGCGTGGGCGGCGATTTTGCTCTTGCGGATCCCCTGTTGTGGGGG
>NZ_CEEDBN010000024.1:0-48297 GCF_979253015.1 Methylobacterium sp. AC433
ACAGGTTCAAATCCTGTCCCCGCAACCAAACCGACAAAGCCCGTCACGCACACACGCGTGACGGGCTTTGGCCGTTCTGGATCCGACTCAGGTCCGGCTGCGCCGGTGCAGCACCAACATGCCGAGGCTGATCGCCAGCACCGTCGCGGCTCCGGCGAAGCTGAGAATGCGCTCGATCAGGGGCGTGTAGACGCCCCGCACGGCGTCGTAGCCGTAGCAGAGCAGGGTGAGCCGATCGGCGAGCGTGCTGCCCCGCCCCTCCCCCGCCTCGATCAGGGCGAGGCGCAGGTCGCGGCCATTGAGCGCCAGGGGCGACAGGATGCGGGCGACGCGGCCCTCGGGCGTGAGCAGGATCGCGGCGGCCGGATGCGCGATGCTGCCGGTGCCGCCGTCGACCACGAAGCGGTAGCCCAGTGCCGCGGTGAGGTCGGCGATGGCCGGCGCCGTGCCGACGAGCGCCCGTGCCGCGGAGGCTTCGCCGCCTTCCTCCCGCAGCATGCGTCGGGCCGCCGCGACATCGTCCTGCGGATCGAGTCCCACCAGGACGAAGCCGACGTCGCGTCCCGGCACGAGCCCGGTCGCCGCGAGGGCCGCGCCGGTCATCGCCAGCATCGGGTCGCAGACATTGGCGCAGGTGTAGTCGACCGGCAGAAGCAGGGCCGCCCGTCCTCCGAGGGCGGCCCCCAGGGTGGTCGGCCCGCTCCCGGCATCGGTGAAGGCGAGACCGAGGGGCACTCGGGCGTCGGGCGCCGGCGTGACGCCGACGCGCGCCAGATCGTTCTGGGCGAGGCGTGCCAGGCCCAGTCCGGGCAGCGTCCCGGATCCCACGAGGCCGAGCAGGAGAACCGCCGGCCAACGGGGCTGCATCCGGATCGAGCGCCTGCGGCCGTGATGTCGCATGGACCCCCTCATGCCCGATCCGGAGGGGCGGCACAGCCCGGCGTGGCGCCGCACGGCCCACGGCTTCCGTCGCGATACCTGCGGTCGCGAGATCTTGCGTCGCGCCGCTCCGGCTCCTGGGGCAACGCTCCTCGGAGAGGCCGGGGTTCCGCCGGATCGACGCGCGGCTGGTCCGGATTGGGTAAAGTTTCGCGGGATGAAATCGCGCACTGAACCGTAGCCGTCAGGTCGCGGTTATCCAGGCGGACCGGGAGGCGTGAGAGCGGATGAGACGACCCCGTGACATCCGGCATCCGGCCTTGCCGCGCCCGGCCCTGCGTTCCGGCGGGCGCCGCGCCTGATGGCGCAGCTGTTCGCGCCCGGGGCCGACGCGCTCCTGCGCCTGGCCATCCTGTCCGGTGCGGCCCTGATCGCCGGGGGCGCCGTGGTGGTGGCCGGGATCGCGCGCTCGGATTACGTCACCGGCGTGGGCATCGCCCCGGCCCAGCCGGTGCCTTTCAGCCACAAGCACCATTCGGGCGAACTCGGCATCGATTGCCGCTACTGCCACACCACGGTGGAGACGCAGGCGACGGCTGGGCTGCCCCCGACCCAGACCTGCATGACCTGCCACGCGCAGATCTGGACCGGCTCGGACATGCTCAAGCCCGTGCGCGACAGCTACGCCAGCGGCGAGCCCCTGCGCTGGGTTCGCCTGAACAAGCTGCCGCAATACGTCTCCTACAACCATTCCGTCCACGTGACGAAGGGGATCGGCTGCTCCACCTGCCACGGGGACGTCACCACCATGCAGATGACGTTCCGGGCCAACGCCTTCGAGATGCAGTTCTGTCTGGGCTGTCACCAAGCGCCCGAACGCTGGGTGCGCACGCCCGACCAGGTCTGGAACATGAACTGGACCCCGCCCGCCGACCAGGCGACCCTCGGGCCTCAGCTGGTGGCGAAGAACCATATCCACGGAGGCGACCGGCTCCTCGAATGCGGGATCTGTCACCGCTGATGGATCAGGACCTCGATCTCCCGCAACTGCGCCAGCGCCTCGCCTCCGGTGACGGACCCGCCTTCTGGCGCAGCCTCGACGGGCTGGCCGGGACGGAAGCGTTCCAGGCCTATCTCCGATCGGAATTCCCCGGCGCTCTGCCCCTGGCGCAGGGGCCGGAGCGGCGCGGCTTCCTCAAGCTGATGGCGGCCTCGTTCGCGCTCGCCGGGCTCTCGGCCTGCGACGCCTTCGACGGACGCGGGCGCGAGGTCCCCTACGTGGTGCAGCCAGAGCGCATCGTCGCCGGCGCTCCCCTCGCCTACGCCACCTCGGCCCTGTTCGACGGCTTTGCCAACGGCATCCTCGTCACCACGCGCAACGGCCGTCCCCTGAAGGTCGAGGGCAACCCGGACCATCCCTGGAGCCGGGGCGGCACCGACGTCCTGGGCCAGGCCTCGGTGCTCGGGCTCTACGACCCCTTCCGCAGCCAGGCGGTGCAGCATCTCGGGCGGCCCGCCGCCTGGTCGGCCTTCCGCGGCGCCCTGCTGGCGCGGCTCGCGGCCCTGCGCGAGACGGGCGGCGCGGGCTTCCATCTCCTCACCGGGCCGGTCACGTCGCCCTCGCTGGCCGCCGAGATCGACCGATTGCGGTCGGCCTATCCGGGCCTGCGCTGGCACGTCTCGCAGACGGTGCCGCGGGACGGGCTCTATGACGGCGCGCGGCAGGCCTACGGCCGGCTCCTGGAAACCCAATTCCGGTTCGAGGCCGCCCGCACCCTCGTCAGCCTCGACGGGGACTTCCTCGATGTCGGGCCGGGCCAAGTCGGCCTGTCCCGCCGCTGGATCGACGCGCGCCGGGCCGCGCAGGCGCAAGGCCGCCTCCTCACCCTGCACGCGGCGGCGCCGACCCCGGGGCTGACCAGCGTCAAGGCCGAGCACACCCTGGCGGCCGGCTCGGACGACCTGGCGCGCCTCGCCGCGGACTTCCTGCGAATGGCCGAGGGCGGTCAGCCCGAGACCGCCGACGGCCCGATGGCGGCGTGGCTCCATCGGGCCGGGGCGGCGCTGCTGGCCGACCGGGGCCGGAGCCTCGTCACCGCCGGTATCGGCCAGCCGGCCGCGGTGCACGCCCTCGTCCACCGCATCAACGGCGCCCTGGGCAACACCGGCACCACGGTGGTGCACACCGCGCCGGTTCCGGCCTCCGGGGCCGAGGGCCTGTCCGACCTCACCGAGGCGATGGCGCGGGGTGCCGTCGGCACCCTGCTGACGCTCGGCGTCAACCCGGTCTACGAAGGGCCGGGCGACCTCGCTTTCGCCGAGCACCTGGCGCGGGTGCCGTTCAAGATCCATGCGGGGACGTATTTCGACGAGACCGCCGCCCATGCCGACTGGCACCTGCCGCTGGCGCATCCCCTCGAGAGCTGGGGCGATGCCCGCTCCCTCGACGGCACCGTGGGGTTGATCCAGCCGACCATCGCCCCGCTCTATGGCGGGCGCTCGGCCCACCAGGTCCTGGCCCTGTTCGGGGCCGAGGCTCCCGCACGGGAAGGCCCCGAGCAGGGGCTCGACCTCCTGAAGCGCCAGTGGCGCCGCCCCGGCGAGGCGGACGCCGCCTTCGAGGCCCGGTTCGCGGAGGCCCTGCGCCTCGGCTTCCTGCCCGACACCGCCCTGCCCGCGGAGACCGTGGCCCTGACCGGGCGCGTCGCGGACCCTGCGCCGGCCCCCGCGACGGAGGACCGGATCGAGGCGGTCTTCCGGCCCGACCCCTGCGTCTGGGACGGGGCCTTCGCCGATCTCGGCTGGCTGCAGGAACTGCCCAAGCCCCTGACCAAGGTGGTCTGGGAGAACGTCGTCGCGATCAGCCCGCGTCTGGCCGAGCGCCTGCACCTCGCCACCGGCGATGTCGTGGCGGTGGAGGCGAACGGCCGCCGCCTCGAGGGCGCGGCCTGGATCCTGCCCGGCCAGGCCGAGCGCACCGTGACCCTCACCCTCGGCTACGGCCGCCGGGTGCCGGACCACCTCGCGCAGGGTCTCGGCTACGACGCCCAGGCCCTGCGCCCCGCCGCCACGCCCTATCGCCTTCCCGACGTCACCCTGACGCGGACCGGCCATCGTGCCAGACCGGCGACGACGCAGGATCTCGGCACGATGCAGGGGCACGACTTCGTGCGTGTCCAGGCCCTGGGCGCCCCGAGCGTCGGCGACCCGCCGGGCGTGGCGGTGCCGTCCTTCTATCCCGAGTCGCCCGCGGCGGGGCGCAGCGCGGCGTCGGCCGATTCGGGCACTGGCGCCGGCCGGGCCTGGGGCATGGTCATCGACCTCGATGCCTGCATCGGCTGCAACGCCTGCCTCACGGCCTGTCAGTCCGAGAACAACATCCCGGTGGTGGGTCGCGAGGAGGTCGCGCGCGGGCGCTGGATGAACTGGCTGCGGGTGGACCGCTACTATTCCGGCGACCTCGACGCGCCGGCGACGCATTTCCAGCCGGTGCCCTGCATGCATTGCGAGGCGGCCCCCTGCGAGCTCGGCTGCCCCGTGGAGGCGACGGTGCACGACAGCGAGGGCCTGAACCTGCAGGTCTACAACCGCTGCATCGGCACACGCACCTGCCAGAGCTACTGTCCCTACAAGGTCCGGCGCTTCAACTACCTCGACTATACCGGCGGCATGGCGCCCGTGGAGCAGCAGCAGCGCAACCCCGAGGTCACCGTGCGGGCGCGCGGCGTGATGGAGAAGTGCACCTACTGCCTCCAGCGCATCGCGGGCGCGCGCATCGATTCCGCCAAGGACTCGCACGCGCCGATTCCCGACGGGGCGGTGGAGACCGCCTGCCAGGGCGCCTGCCCGACCCGCGCCATCGTGTTCGGCGACCTCTCGGACGCGGGCAGCAAGGTCGCGGCGGCGCGCCGGGATCCGCGCAACTACGCGCTGCTCGGCGAACTCAACACCCGGCCGCGCACGACCTACCTCGCGCGCCTGGCGCCCGGCGCCGAGCCGGGCCGGGAGGGCTGAGGGATGGCCGGAGCCGTGCTCACGCCCGACACCCCGGCCCGCGCCGTCTCCGACGCGGCCCTGCACGACCCCCTCGGCCGGCGCTGGTGGATCGCCTTCGCGGCGGCCTCCAGCTTGCTCGCCCTGTTCTTCGGGGTGATCCTGTACCTGCTCTTCACGGGCGTCGGCATCTGGAACAACAACAACGCCGTCGTCTGGGCCCTCGACATCGCCTCCTACGACTGGTGGATCGGCATCGCCTGCGGCAGCCTCGCGCTCGCCGGCACCCTGCGCCTCGCAGGAGGGGCAGCGGGGAGCGCGCTCGGGCGCGGGGCGATCAGCCGCCTCGCCGAGGCCAACGCCCTCCTGTGCACGATCGCGGCCGGGCTCTACCCGATCATCCATCTCGGGCGGCCGTGGTTCTTCTACTGGAACCTGCCCTACCCGAACACGCTCGGCCTGTGGCCGCAATTCCGCTCGCCCCTGGTCTGGGACGCCATCGACATCGTCAGCTTCCTCGTGGTCACCGTGAGCCTCTGGTACATCGGGCTGCTGCCGGACCTCGCGACCCTGCGCGACCGGGCCTTCGCGGAGGCGCAGGCGCAGTCCGAGCGCGCCGGGCGGCCGCGGCGCTGGCCGATGCTGAAGGCGCAGGCCTACGGGGTCGCGGCCGCCGGCTGGCGCGGCTCCGCCTCGCACTGGCAGGTCTGGGCGCAGGCCTACCGCATCGTCGCGCTGCTCGGCATCCTCCTCGTGGTCTCGCTCCAGACCGGGGCCTCGGTGATGCTGGCGGGGTCCGTGCTGCCGGGCTGGCACGACACGATCCTGCCCGTCACCTTCCTGGTCAACGCGGTGTTCTCCGGGGTCGCCGTCACCGCCGCCCTGGCGATGCTGGTCCGTGCCCTCTACCGCCTCGAGGCGGTCGTCACCCTGCGCCACGCCGAGATCCTGGCCCGGATCCTCCTCGGCCTCGGGCTCGCCAGCCTCTACGGCCACGCGGCCGAGCTCGTCTCGGGCTTCCTGCACGGCGACGCCTACGCACGCGCGACCCTGGTGCGCCGGTTCACCGGTCCGCAGGCCTGGGCGGCCTGGACCGTGCTGACCTGTGCGCTGCTGCCCGTCCACCTGTTCTGGTGGGCGCGCCTCCGGCACTCGCCCGGGGCGCTGGCCCTCGTGGGCTGCCTCGTGGCGGTCGGCGCCCATGCCGACCACGTCATGGTGCTGGTGGTGACGCTGTCCCACGACTTCCTGCCCGCCGCCGCCCTCGACTACCGGGTCGGACTCTGGGGCATCGCCACCTTCGCCGGGTCGGTGGGGATGTTCCTCGTCCTGCTGCTCCTGTTCCTTCGCGCCCTGCCGGTGGCCTCGATCGCTGACCTGCGCCGGCAGGCGGGCCTGGGCGACGGCTCCGCCCGCGCCGGGGCCGAGGCGGACGCACCCGAGCCCGGGGCGGGAACGCCGCTCTGGGGCGTCAGCGCCGAATTCGCGACGCAGGCGGAACTCGCCGCCGCCATGCGGGCGCTGGCCCGGCACCATCCCCAACACGACGACCAGCCCCCGCGCGGCAACACCATCCGTCTCGACGCCTTCGGCCCGGTGCCGATGCCCGACGCCCTGAAGGGGCTCGGCCGCCACAACCGCTCGATCCTGCCCTACGCCCTCGGCGCGGCGCTCGTTGGCGGGGCCGCCTTCTACGGGATGTGCGTCTACGCCACGGCCTACGGCTACGTCTTCGACGTCGGCGGGCGCCCGCGCTTCTCCTGGCCCTCCTTCGTGGTGCCGAGCGTCTCCTTCGCGATGATGAGCGGGACGCTCGCCGTGCATGCGGTGTTCCTGTTCGTGAACCGCCTGCCGCGCCTCAACCATCCGGCCTTCAACATCCCGGGTTTCGGGCGGGCGATGCAGGACCGCTACTTCCTGGCGGCGGAGGCGCGCGGTCCGGATTTCGATGCCGAGCGCATCGCGCGCCAGCTCGCCGCCCTGCCCGAGGGCGCCGGGCGGCCGCTCGCCATCGCGCGGGTGCCGCGATGAGGCGCCGGTTCGCGCTCAGGCCCGGCCTGGGGCTGCTCTTGCCCGCTCTGGTCCTGGCCCTCGCCGGCTGCGGCGAGGCGAACATGCGCGACCAGCCCAAGGCCAAGACCTGGGACGCCAACCGCTTCTTCCCGCAGGGCATGACCATGCGCCCGCCCGTGGCCGGCACCGTGCCCCGCACCGACCCGGCGCGCTTCGTGCCGCGCCCGGCCGTCATCGACGCGGCCCTGCTGGACCGGGGCCGGGAGCGCTACGGCATCGCCTGCACGCCCTGTCACGGCGACAGCGGCGACGGACGGGGCATGATCGTGGCGCGCGGCTTTCCCGCCGCCCCGCCCTTCGCCGGCGAGCGCCTGAGGGCGGCGAGTTCCGACCGGCTCTACGCGGCGATCACGCAAGGGCACGGGGCGATGTTGCCCATGGGCGCGCAGGTGGCGCCGGCCGACCGCTGGGCCATCGTCGCCTATCTGCGCGCCCTGCAGCTGAGCCAGGGGGCCGCGGTGGCGAGCCTGCCGCCGGAGGACCGCGTCAAGCTGCAGGACAGCGCGATGCGGGCCGTCCGATGAGCGCCGGCCGTCCCCTGATTCTCCTCTGCGCCGGCGTTGCCGCCCTCGGCCTCGCCGGCCGCCTCGGCGACTGGCAGGCCGGCTACCTGGCGGCCTGGCTCGCCCTCCTGGGCCTTCCCCTCGGCGCCCTCCCCCTGGTCGCCGGCCTCGACGCCCTGGCGCCGGAGCGGTTCGCGTCCCTGCGCCCCGCGCTCGTCGGGTGCCTGCGCCTGATGCCGGTGGCGGCCCTCCTCGCCCTGCCCCTGGCGGCAGTGGTGCCGGCGCTCTACCCCTTTGCGAACGGAACGCCCGCCGCGACCCCGCTGGCCGGGATCTGGCTGACGCTGCCGTTCCTCGCCGTGCGCCTCGTGGCGGCGCTCGCCCTCTGGCTCTGGCTCTGCCGCCGGGTCGCGGCGGGCCGGGGACCCGCTGCCCTCGCGCTCGGGCTCCACGCCGTGCTGGCGACGCTGATGAGCTTCGACCTGATCACCGCCCTCGACCCGCGCCTCGGCTCCAGCCTGATCGGGCTCCTGACGATGGTGGCCTGGAGCGGCGCGGCGCTCGCCGCCGCCCTCCTCGTCACGCCCTCCGCGCATCGGCCCGAGACCGGGCTGCCGCCGCTCGCCCTGCTGACGGCCGCCTGGGTCTTCCTGCACTTCGTGCAGTTCCTCGTGGTCTGGTCGGCCAACCTGCCCGCCGAGGTGTCGTGGTACCTCGCCCGTGGCGGCCCCCTCGGGCGGGGCTTGAGCGTCGCGGGCGGGGCCGCCGCCCTCCTCGCCGCCGCCCTCACCCTGCGCCCCGGCCCGTGGACGACGCGGGCGCTGGCGGCTTCGATCCTCGCGGTCCACGCCGCCGAGATGGCCTGGCTCGTGACGCCGGCCGCGCGCGGCGCCTTCGTGCTCACGGGGCTGGACGTCCTGGCCGGGCTCGGCATCGCCGCCCTCGCGGCCGGCCTCGTGCGCCTGCTGGCGCCGCTCCGGGCGCGGCGCGCCCCGATCGCGGACGCCAAGGTCGCCGCATGATGGATCGCCGCATGAGCCCGCCCGATGCCCCCCGCCGCTCCAGCCTCGCCCTCGTCCCGGCGATCCTGGCCGGCCTGATCCTGCGCCGCACCGGCGCGGTGCCGCCCGGCCCCGGGACCCCTGCCGAGGCCTCCCACGGGGGGGACTGGGATTACGAGCGCAGCGACGCCGAGGCCGGCAAGACCGCCTGGGTGATGCTCGGCCTCGCCGGCGCGGTGCTCGCGACGATCGGGGCGGTGCTCGCCCTCAACCACGTGGTGCTCGGGCGCCAGCGTGCCGCCCTGCCGCCCCTCACCGCCCAGCAGACGGCCGCGATCCGGCCGCCGCCGCCGAACCTGCAGCCGGACCCCTACGCGGAGATCGACGCCAGGCAAGCCGAGGAGGCCGGCCGCCTCTCCGGCTACGCCTACCTCGACGCGGACCGCACCCGCGCCCGCATCCCCATCGACCGCGCCATGGCGCTCATGGCCGGCCGGCCCTTCGATGTGGAGACGGCCGCGGAACCCCGGGAGGCGGCATCTCCATGAAGGCCGAGTCCGCCCTCGCCCTGTGGCCGCCCGCGGCCTCCGCCACGGCCGTCGAGACCGACCACATCATCCTCGGCTTCACGGTGCTGACCCTGCTCCTCACGGTGCCGGTCTTCCTCGCGATCACCTACTTCGCCCTGCGCTACCGGCAGGGCGAGGAGGCCGACCGCAGCACCGACGAGCGCCGCAGCGTCCTCATCGAGATCAGCTGGATGCTGATTCCCTACGTGCTGACGCTGTTCTTCTTCGGCTGGGGCGCCAAGCTCTTCATCGCCTCCCGTCATCCACCGCCGGACGCCATGGTGGTGGAGGCCGTGGGCCGGCAGTGGATGTGGAAGTTCCAGCACCCCACCGGGCAGTCGGAGATCAACGACCTGCACCTGCCCATCGACCAGCCGGTCCGCATCCGCATCACCAGCCAGGACGTGATCCACGCCCTCTACCTGCCGGCCCTGCGCCTGCAGATCGCCGCCCTGCCCGACCGGACGACGGAGATCTGGTTCAGGGCCGACCGCACCGGGACCTACCGGCTCTACTGCTCGGAATATTGCGGCACCGACCACTCGGTCATGGACGGCAACCTCACCCTGATGACCCAGGCCGAGTACCAGGACTGGCTGACCCACGGGCACGCGCAGCAATCGAACGTGGCGGCGGGCCGCGCCCTCTACGATTCCTACGGCTGCGCCGGCTGCCACGACGGCGCGGTGGCGGGCGTGAAGGCGCCCGGCCTCGCCGGCCTCTACGGCCGCGCGGTCCACCTCGCCGACGGCCGCACCATCACGGCGGATGCGGACTACATCCGCGCCAAGATCCTGAACCCCAACGAGAACCGGCTCGCCGGCGGCGGCAAGCAGGTGATGCCGAGCTTCCGCGGAGTGATCCCGCCCGACGACCTCGACCGCCTCGTCGGCTACCTGAAAGCCACCGACCGCGTCGCAGAAGGAGCCCAACGATGAGCAGCGCCGGCACCCTGCACGGCGACGCCGCCGCGCGGGATCCCCACATCCCGCCCCCGACCCTCGACCGGCCGGACGACTACCTCCACGCCCAGTCGACCCTGCGCTCGTGGTTCCTCACCACCGACCACAAGCGCATCGCGCTCCTGTACCTCGCCAGCATCACCACATTCTTCGTCATCGGCGCGGTGGCCGCCGGCTTCGTGCGTCTCGCCCTCGTCGTGCCCGACGGCGCGATCATGACCAACGACACCTACAACAAGGCCTTCACCATCCACGGCGTGGTGATGGTGTGGTTCTTCCTGATCCCGTCGATCCCGGCGACCTTCGGCAACTTCCTGATCCCACTGATGATCGGAGCCAAGGACCTCGCCTTCCCGAAGCTCAACCTGACGAGCTGGTACGTCTTCATGACCGGCGCGGTGTTCACCCTGGTGGCGGTGGTGCTGGGCGGCGTCGATACCGGCTGGACCTTCTACGCGCCGCTCTCCACCGCCTTCTCGAACACCTGGGTGCTGCCGGCGCTGATCGGCGTCACCATCGTGGGCTTCTCCTCGATCCTGACGGGGCTGAACTTCGTCGTCACCATCCACACGATGCGGGCGCCCGGCATGACCTGGTTCCGGCTACCGATCTTCGTCTGGACGCACTACGCCACGAGCCTGATCTTCCTGCTCGCGACCCCCGTCATCACCCTGGCGCTGATCCTGCTCATCGCCGAGCGCGCCTTCCATGTCGGCGTGTTCGACCCGGCCTATGGCGGCGACCCGGTGCTGTTCCAGCACCTGTTCTGGTTCTACTCGCACCCGGCAGTCTACATCATGGTGCTGCCGGGCATGGGCGTGATCTCCGAGATCGTGCCGGCCTTCGCCCAGAAGAAGCTCTTCGGCTACCGCTTCGTCGCCTACGCGGCCATCGGCCTGGCCTCCGTGACGTTCTTCGTCTGGGGCCACCACATGTTCGTCAACGGGCAGAGCGACCTCGCCTCCCTCGCCTTCTCCGCCCTCTCCTTCGCGGTGGCGGTGCCCTCGGCGGTGAAGGTCTACAACTGGACCGCCACCATCCATAAGGGCAGCCTGCGCCTCGACACCCCGATGCTGTACGCCATGGGGTATATCGGCCTGTTCGTGCTCGGCGGGCTGACGGGGCTCTACCTCGCCACGCTGGCCATCAACCAGCACATCCATGCCACCTACTTCGTGGTGGCGCATTTCCACTACATCATGGTCGGCGGCACGGTGCTGGCCTTCCTCGGCGGACTGCACTTCTGGTGGCCGAAGATCACCGGGCGGATGTACAGCGAGCCTTGGGGCCGGATCTCGGCGCTGTTCATCTTCATCGGCTTCAACGTCACCTTCTTCCCGCAATTCATCCTCGGCTACCTCGGGATGCCGCGGCGCTACGCGACCTACCCGCCGGAATTCCAGCTCCTCAACGTGCTCTCCTCCGCGGGCTCGACGATCCTGGCGGCCGGCTACCTCTTCCCGATGGTCTACCTCGTCCATTCCCTCTGGTTCGGGCGCCGCGCACCCGGAAACCCCTGGGACGCCAAGGGCCTGGAATGGGAGACCGCCTCCCCGCCCCCACCCCACAACTTCGCGGGCGTGCCTGAGGTGCCGAAGATTCCCTACGACTACCCGATCCAGGCGCAGGAGACCGGGAGGCAGCACACGTGAGCGCCGATTTCGTCGGTGCGAACCCCGCCGAACCCGTCGGCGTGACGCGCGCCGGGCACTTCGCCACGGACGCCCAGCAGCGCCACGCCGCGACGCTCGGCATGTGGGCTTGGCTGCTCACCGAGCTGCTGCTCTTTGCCGGGCTGTTCCTGACGGCGCTGATCCTGCGCCTGCTCCACCCGGAGGCGGTGCAGGCGGCGGCCGGCCATCTCAAGTTCTGGATCGGGGCCACCAACACCATGGTGCTGCTCTGCTCGAGTCTCACCATGTCGGCGGCGATCGAGCTCTCGCGGCTGGGCTGGCAGCGGATGATGGTCGGCTGCCTGCTCGCCACGGCGAGCCTCGGGGCGCTGTTCCTGATGCTGAAGGGCTACGAGTACTACGCCGACTACGAGGAGCACATGATGCCCTTCCTCGCCCGCCGGCCCTACGCGCTCGCCGAGCAGCCGGCGACGCGGCTCTTCGTCAACCTCTACTACGTGGCGACCGCACTCCACGCCCTGCACCTCTTCACCGGCATCGCGATCCTGCTCGGGCTCACCTGGAAGGCGTCGCGCCCGGGCTTCCTGCAGCGGCACCAGAACTGGATCGAGGTCTACGGCCTGTACTGGCACTTCATCGACCTGATCTGGATCATCGCCTTCCCGGTCCTCTACGTGGTCAACCGGTAGGAGGCGGCGCTGCGCAATCCCCTCCACGCCCTCGGTCCCGCGGACCGCGCCCTCCTCTGGCGCCGCCTGCGCAACCCGGTGCGCACCTTCCTGGCGCTCCTGGCGCTGCTGGCCGTGAACGTGGCGCTCGGGGCGACGCGGCCCTTCGAGCAGGTCTGGCTCGTCGAACTCGGGGTGGTCGCCGTCATGGCGGCGATCATCGTCCTGGTGTCGATGGAGGTCCGCCGGGAGCCACCCCTGGTGCGGCTGTTCGCCGGCGTCGGGTTCTTCTGGGTCGCGATCCTGTTCGGGATGACCCTGACCGACTATCTGGCCCGGTGAATCCCCCGACACGCGAAAGCGGCGGGGCTCGCGCCCCGCCGTCTTCGGTTCGGGTGGTTCTCGGCCTCGGACCGGACCGCGCTCGGCGCGGTCCGGCGAAGCGTGACCTCAGTAGGCCGGGCCGCCCGACGTGGTGCCGTAATTGGCGGTGGGCTTGTTGTTCTGCTCGGCGTTGCCGGCCTTGGCCGAGTCGTCCGCGCGGCGGGTGATCGAGCCGGTGGTCACGTCGTCGAAGGCGCCGACGACGCGGCTGCCGGGCGCCGTGGCGGCGGGGATGCCGGCCGGGGCGTTGTAGCTCTGCGCGAGGGCGGACGAGACGGGAGCGCTCAGGGTCAGGACCAGGGCAGCGGCGGCGGAAGCAAGACGAGTCTTCATGATCGTGGTATCCAGATGTACAGGTCCGGTCTCCGTCAAACATTCGAGGATCAAGTCCAGGACGTCCGGGGGCCGTTCTTCTTGGTACGATCTCGATATAGGACCGGGTTTTCCGGCACGGCGTGCGCTGCGGCACCCGGTGCATGTGTTTGGCGCATTTCTGGCGCCGTCCAGGCACTTCTTTATGCGCGTGTTGCATCACACGTCGGAATGGGCCTCGATGTAGTGGCGCAGGGCGCTGGCCGCATTGAGCATGTGGGCGCGCATGCGCCGTGCGGCCGCCTCGCCGTCGCCCTCGGCGATCGCCGCCAGGATGGCCCCGTGCTCCGCGCGCGAGCCGTGGATCCGGTCCCCGTGGCGCAGCTGCGTCCGCCGGAAGCCCGAGAGGCGGGTGCGCAGCGCCAGCGCCTGCTCCTTGAGGAAGCCGTTATGCGTGGCCCCGTAGAGGGCCTCGTGGAAGCTGCGGTTCAGGGTGTCGTAGGCGTCGACGTCTCCGGCCGCGACCATGTCGCCGGAGCGCGCGTGCAGGTCCATGAGGTGGCTGCGCTCCAGGGGCGTCATCCGGTAGGTGGCGAGCCGCACGCACATCGCCTCGAACTCGGCGGTGGTCTCGAACATGTCCATGATCCGCTCGGGGGTCATCCGCGTGACCACGACTCCCCGGCGCGGGCGCAACTCCACCAGCCCGTTGAAGGCGAGCTGGCGCAGCGCCTCCCGCACGGGGGTGCGCGAGGCACCGAAGCGGTCGGCGAGGTCCTGCTCGTCGAGGGCGGTGCCGGCGGCGAGACGGCCGGCCGCGATCTCGTCGGTGAGCGCGTTGCGGATCTGGTCCGACAGGAGCCCGCGCTCCGTCCCTTGCTCGTCCATGCCGCCCTCGTCCATCACTCGCTCCCTCCACAGGACGCGCGACGCCCCGTCCGTCATCCCACGATCGCCCGTACCGTGAGGTAGAACAGCGAGGGACCGACGAGGCAGCCGATGCCCGTGTGGAAGGTCGCCGTCAGCGCGCCGTAGGGCACGAGCTTCGGGTCGGTGGCGGCCAGGCCCCCGGCGACCCCGCTCACCGTGCCCATCAGGCCGCCGAAGGCCATGGCCGAGCGGGGATTGTCCAGGCCGATGAGCTTGGCCACCAGGGGCGTCCCGACCATGACCATCACGGCCTTGGTGACGCCGGTGGCGATGGAGAGCGCCATCACGGCGGAATCGGCGCCGAGCGCCGCCCCGGTCACCGGCCCGACGATGTAGGTCACGGCGCCCGCCCCGATCGTCGTGATGCTGACGGCGTCGGTGTAGCCGAAGGCCACTGCCGTCAGGGCGCCGACGATGAAGGGGATCACGGTGCCGAGGCCCAGGGCCAGGACGCCGAGGAAGCCGGCGCGGCGCGCCTCCACCACGTCGACCTCGAAGGCGGTGGCCACGATGGCGAAGTCGCGCAGCATCGCCCCGCCCATGAGGCCGATCCCGGCGAAGACCGGCAGGTCGGCGACCCCCTTCTTGCCGCCGGTGTAGAGGCCGGCGACGTAGGCGAGCACCAGTCCGAGCACGATGGCGATGGCCGAGCCGTGGACCCGGCCGGCGGTGAGGCGCTTGCCGGCGAAGTTCGAGATCAGCATCAGCCCGCCGACGACCGCGAAGGCGGCCACCAAGCTCTGCTCGACGAAGACGTGTTCGATCATGTGCAGCATGGGGTTACGCCTTCCTGACGGAGTGGGGCGGCGCGACGGGCGCCGCGTCGTCGTCGAGGCCGCCGCCGATGACCACGCCGCCGTGTCGGATCTGGGCGTCCTCCGCCGGCTCGCGCCGCCCGAAGTGGCCGAGCAGGGCGACACAGGCGAAGCAGAGCAGCAGCGAGACCGTGGCGGCGATGAGCACGATGGGTCCGCCGCGCACGGCCGCCACCACGTTCTGCTGCGCGGCCATCGCCACCACGATGGGGATGTACATAGTCGACCAGAACTCGACCCCGAGCTTGATCCCGCCGCCGAGCTTGCCTCGGGCGAGGAGCCAGGAGCGGGCGGCGATGAGCAGGATCATGGCGAGGCCGACGCCGCCGACATTGGCCTTCACCCCGAGGGCGACGCCCAGGAGGTCGCCGAGGAACACGCCGATCAGCGTGCAGAGCGCGAGGAGCGCGACGCCGAAGATGGTCATCGGGCGTTCTCCCGCGTTGTCGGAAGCGATGGGCGAAATGCACGCGACATGGGGCGTCCCTCCTGGGTATGCGGTGATTCGTTTTTTGATTGGGCTCAGTATACATTTGATTGACAAATACGCAATTTGGAATACTGATAGAGGCCAAGAACGGGTTCCGGCATGTCGGGAGGCGCGATTTGCGCCGGGCCGTATACGTGGGGCGGGGCAAGGGAGCGGACGGGATGATGGATTGGCGCCAGGAACGCACCGCCCGCGAGGCGCGCCTCGAACGGGCGCGGCGCTGCGCGGACGGCAAGGTCGTGCCGGCCGCGCGGGTCGTCGACCTCCTGGAGGCGATCCTCCAGCCGGGCGACCGGGTCTGCCTGGAGGGCGACAACCAGAAGCAGGCCGATTGCCTGGCGCGGGGCCTCTCCGCCTGCGACCCGGCCCGGGTCCACGACCTGCACATGGTGCAGTCGGGCATCGTCCTGCCCGAGCACCTCGACATCTTCGAGCAGGGCATCGCGAAGCGGCTCGACTACTCGTATTCCGGGCCCCAGGGCGGGCGCATCGCCAAGATGCTCTACGGCGGCCAGATCGAGCTCGGGGCGGTGCACACCTACCTCGAACTCTTCGCGCGCTACTTCATCGATTTAACGCCGAACGTGGCCCTGATCGCCGGCGTCTCCGCCGACCGGGACGGCAACCTCTATACGGGGCCCAACACCGAGGACACGCCCACCGTGGTGGAGGCGACCGCCTTCAAGAACGGCGTGGTGGTGGCGCAGGTCAATGAGATCGTCGACCGGGTACCCCGGGTCGACATCCCCGGTGACCGGGTCGATTTCGTGGTGGAGGCCGACAAACCGTTCTACGTCGAACCGCTCTTCACCCGCGACCCCGGCGCCGTGACCGAGACGCAGATCCTGATGGCCATGATGGCGATCAAGGGCATCTACGCCGAGTACGGCATCCGCCGCCTCAACCACGGCATCGGCTTCGGCACGGCGGCGATCGAGCTGCTGCTCCCGACCTATGCCGAGCGGCTGGGCCTCAAGGGCCGGATCGCGACCCACTGGGCGCTCAACCCGCATCCGAGCCTGATCCCGGCCATCGAATCCGGCTGGGTGAAGCAGATCCACTGCTTCGGTTCGGAAGTGGGCATGGACAAGTACATCCGTGCCCGGCCGGACGTGTTCTTCACGGGCTCCGACGGGTCCCTGCGCTCGAACCGGGCCTTCTGCCAGACGGCGGGCCTCTATGCCTGCGACCTGTTCATCGGCTCGACTCTGCAGATCGACCTCCAGGGGCATTCTTCCACCGTCACCACCAACCGCGTCGCGGGCTTCGGCGGCGCGCCGAACATGGGCTCGGACCCGCATGGGCGGCGCCATCCCTCCGACACCTGGATGAAGGCGGGCCTGGAGGCCGGCGGCACGGGCGATCCGGCCCTGCGGCGCGGGCGCAAGCTCGTGGTGCAGCTCGTCGAGACCTTCGGCGACAAGCTGGTGCCGGCCTTCGTGGAGCGGCTCGACGCCCTCGAACTCGCCAAGAAACTCGACCTCGAGCTCGCCCCCGTGATGGTCTACGCCGACGACGTGACCCACATCGTCACCGAGGAGGGTATCGCCAACCTGCTGCTGTGCCGGACGCTCGATGAGCGCGAGCAGGCGATCCGGGGTGTTGCGGGCTACACCGATGTGGGCCGTGGCCGCGACCACGCCGAGGTCGAGCGCCTGAGGGCGCGGGGCATCATCCGGCGCCCCGAGGATCTCGGCATCGAGCCCCTCGACGCCGACCGATCGCTGCTGGCGGCGCGCTCGATCAAGGACCTCGTGCACTGGTCGGGCGGCCTCTACGAGCCGCCGGCCAAGTTCCGGAACTGGTGAGGGATTTCGCGTCATGGAGAAGCTGAGCTTCCGCCACACCACCCGGACGGCGCTCCCCGGCACGCGTGCCAGCGCGATCACCGGGGTCGTCGCCTCCGGCAACCTCGAAGTGCTGCTGGAGCGCAACCTGGCGCCCGACGCCTGCCACGTGGAGATCGACACCGCCATCAAGGGCTACGGCGCGGTCTGGGCCGCGGTGGTGGCCGATTTCGTGGCCCGTCGGCAGCCGGGCGGGCTGACCATCACCATCAACGACGGGGGTGCCCGCCCCGACACCGTGTCCCTGCGCCTCGCCCAGGGCGCCCGCCTGATGGAGCTGCCGTGATGGATTGGAAGCCGGTCGCCCTCTCCGCATCGCCCCTCGACCAGAGCTGGTACGAGGCGAGCGCCCGCGCCCGCCTCGCCGGACTCCTCGACACCGACACCTTCGAGGAATTCATCGGCCCGGAGCAGCGGATGATGAGCCCGCACCTGCCGCTCTTCGCTCTGCCCCGCGCCTTCGACGACGGCATGATCGTCGGGCGCGGGCGCCTCGACGGCCGGGACGTTCTGGCCGCCGCCCAAGAAGGCCGCTTCATGGGCGGGGCCTTCGGCGAGATCCACGGTGCCAAGCTCGTCGGCCTGCTGCGGGCCGCGCTGGCCGTGAAGCCCGCCGCCGTGCTGATCCTGTTCGACACCGGGGGCGTGCGCCTGCAGGAGGCCAATGCCGGCGAGACCGCCATCGCCGAGATCATGCGGGCGATCACCCAGGTCCGGGCCGCCGGCATCCCCGTCATCGGCCTCATCGGCGGCCGGGCCGGCTGCTACGGCGGCGGCGGCCTCATCGCCGGCACCTGCGCGCGCCTCGTCATCTCCGAGGGCGGTCGCCTCAGCGTCTCCGGCCCCGAGGTGATCGAGACCAACAAGGGCGCCGAGGAATTCGATTCCCGTGACCGGGCCCTCGTCTGGCGCACCATGGGCGGCAAGCACCGGCGGCTGCTGGGCGCGGCCGACGTCTTCGCGGACGACACGATCGGGGCGTTTCGCGCGGCGGCCTCGGCCGCGATCCCGGCGGCCCCGGCCTTCGACCTGGGGACCCTGGAGGCGGAGCAGGCCCGGCTCGAGGCGCGCATCGCGCGCTTCGGCGACGCCCGGCACGCCACCGAGATCTGGAGCCGCCTCGGCGTCAACGACCCCGACGCGGTGCCGGGCCTGACCACCGAGGGCTTCGACGCCCTGCTCGACAGCTTGCGGGAGGGCTCCCACGATGCCCGATAAGATGCCCCTCGACATCCTCCTCGCCTCCCTCTTCCCGGCGGGGCACGCCGTCACGGTGGCGGACGGCCTGATCACCGGCGAGGGACCCCTGAACGACGGCCGCCTCGCCGTGATCGGCATCGACGGCGACACCGCCCTCGGGATCGAGGGGGCCTGCCTCCTGGCCGGGCGCGTCCTCGACGTGGTGCGGGCCGGCGGCTCCACGCCGATCCTCGTCCTCGTCGATTCCGACAGCCAGCGCATGAGCCGGCGCGACGAACTCCTCGGCCTCAACGAATACCTCGCGCATCTCGCCAAGGCGCTGCTGCTGGCCGACGCGCAGGGCCACCCGACCATCGGCCTGCTCTACGGCCACAGCGCGGCCGGTGCCTTCATCGCCACGGCCCTGGCCACCCGCGTCCTCGCGGCCCTGCCCGGCGCCCATCCGAGCGTGATGGATCTTCCCTCCGTCGCCCGCGTCACCAAGCTGCCCCTGGAGACCCTGCAGGACATGGCCCGCACGACCTCGGTCTTCGCGCCCGGCCTCGACAACATGGTCCAGACCGGCGCCGTGCAGGCGACCCTCGACCCCGACAGGCCCCTCGGTCCCCAGATCGCCGCCCTGATCGCGGACAGCCCGGCGGCCGATACCCGCGACGCCCTGGGCCGCGAACGCGGCGGGCGTCCGCTGGCCCACGCCATCGCCGCGCGCGTCGTTCGCGAGGCGCAGGGTGCGTGAGGTCGCGCGCCACGACCTGCTCACGGTGGCGCCCGCCGCCTGGGGGCCGCTGCTGGCGCAGCGGCCGGACCTCGACGGGATCCCGCACCTCGCAGATTGGGCCGCGCGCGGCTGGCCCGTGATCGTGCGCCGCCGCGTGCCCGGCGAGGATGGCGCCCTGGTTCCGGCCGGGCTGCCGCTGCCGCCCTCACTAGGCAAGCGCCGCATCGGCCTCGCGCTCCCGCCCGAGGCGGTGCGACCGCGCCGGGGCGTGACCCTGGCCGAGGCCCGCGCGGCCGCGCCCGCCGCCTGGCACCCGGTGCTGGACGCGCTCCTGGCCCACGGGTCCGTCCATGGCCGCGCGCCGCGCGTGTTCGGCGGACTGCTCTGGCAGGCCCTGACGGGCCTTTCCTACCTCTCGGCCACCTCCGACCTCGACCTGCTCTGGCCCGGCCCGGTCGACGAGGCCTTCCTCGACGGCCTCGCCGGCATCGCGGCGCGGGCGCCGATGCGCCTCGACGGCGAGATCGGCCTCGCCGACGGCTTCGCGGTGAACTGGCGCGAGCTGCATGCGGCCGGGCCCGGCGACTCGGTCCTGGCCAAGGGCCTGGAGCGGCTGGAGCTCCGGCCGGTCCCGGCCCTCCCGACCGCCCTGCCGCCGGCGGCCTGAGCCATGCCGATGACCGCCCTCTCGCCGATGCCCGCTCGCCCGTCGGAGACCCGGTTCCCCGCTCCGGCTTCCGGCTGCCCGGACCGGATCGGCCGCCTCGCCACGCAATGCCTGCGCCTGGAGCTCGCCACCTATCCCAAGCCCGGCCTCGTCAGCCACGTGGATTGCGGCAGCCATTCGGACATGGATGCGGACACCTTCCGGGCGAGTGCCTCCGCCCTGGAGCCTTACTTCGCGGACCTCGCCGTGGCGGGGTCCGCCGGGGCCGCCATGGCCGAGCTGCGCCGCATCGGCCTCGCGGCGGAGGCGGCGATGCGGGCGGCGACGGGCGGCGTGAACACGCACCGCGGCGCCATCTTCGGCCTCGGCCTCCTCAGCGCCGCGGCCGGTGCCCTGGGTCCGCGCCCCGTCGCCGGGGCTCTCGGCGCCCACGTCCGGGCACGCTACGCCGAGGCCATCGTGGACGGCCCCGAACTGCTGCATGCGCCGGGCGCGCGGGCGCGCCGGCGCCACGGCGTCGGCGGCGCGCCGGCCGAGGCCGCGGCCGGATTTCCGACCCTCTACGAGATCGGCCTGCCGGCCCTGCGCCGCGCCCGTGCCCTGCGCCCCGAGGCACCCGAGGCGGCGCGGGTGGAGGCCTGCCTCGCCCTCATCGCGTGCCTGGAGGACACCAATCTCCTGCATCGCGGCGGTCCGGAGGGCTATGCCTTCGCGCGGGCGCAGGCCGCCCGGTTCCTCGCCGACGGCGGCATCGCGCGGGACGACTGGTTCGCGCGGGGGGAAGCCCTGCACCGGGCCTTCGTCGCCCGCCGCCTCAGCCCCGGCGGGGCGGCCGACCTCCTCGCCATGACGCTGTTCGTCGATGCCTGGGAGCGGTCATGACCCTCGCGGTCCTGCTCTCCGGCCAGGGCGGCCAGCATCCCGGGATGTTCGACCTCACGGCCGATCTGCCCGAGGCGCAGGGCCTCTTCGCGGCCGCGACTCCCTTGCTTGGGCGGGATCCGCGCGACCTCGTGCGCTCGGGAGAGGACCTGCACGCCAACCGCACCGGGCAGATCCTGTGCTGCGTCGCCGGTCTGGCCGCCTGGACCCTGGTTCGGGCGGCGCAGCCCGCGCGCGCCGTGGTGGTGGGCTACAGCATCGGCGATCTCGCGGCCTTCGGCTGCGCCGGCCTGTTCGCGCCCGAGACGGTGCTGCAACTCGCCGCCGCCCGCGCCGAGGCGATGGATGCGGCGGCCGGTCCCGGCTACGGCCTCGCCGGCCTGCGCGGCCTGCCCGCCGCGCGGGTCTTCGCCATGGCGGAGGGGCATGCGTGCCATCCGGCGATCCGCAACGCCGCCGACAGCGTGGTGGTGGGCGGTCCCGTCGCGGCGCTGGACGCCCTCTGCGCGCAGGCCCTGGCGGCGGGCGCGGCCCGGGCCGTTCGCCTGCCCGTGCACATCCCCTCGCACACGCCGCTGCTCGCGCAGGCCGCCGACGCCTTCCGCGAGCGCCTCCGGGCGGCCCCCCTGGCGACCCCGCCGCGTCCGGCTCCGCGCCTCCTCAGCGGCCTCGACGGGGCGGCGGTGTTCCGGCCGGAGGCGGGGCGGGCCAAGCTCGCCGCGCAGGTCGCGCAGACCCTGGACTGGGCCGCCTGCCTGGAGGGCGTCGGCGAATTCGGGGCCGGCAAGGTGCTCGAGCTCGGCCCCGGCCACGCCCTCGCCACCATGGCCCGCACGGCCTTGCCCGAGGCGCAGGTTCATGCGCTAGAGGATTTTCGCCGGTCCGACGGTGTGATCCAATGGATCAAGGACGGGGCCTGAACCCCAACGGAGTGAGACGCACACGATGCAGTATCGCAATCTCGGCCGCTCGGGCCTCAAGGTCTCGCCGCTCTGCCTCGGCACCATGATGTTCGGCGGCCCCACCGACGAGGCCACCGCCGGCCGCATCATCGACAGCGCCCGGGGCGCCGGCATCAACTTTCTCGACACCGCCGACGTCTACAACGAGGGCCGGTCCGAGGAGGTGGTGGGCCGGGCGATCGCTCGGGACCGCGAGGCCTGGGTGCTCGCCACCAAGGTCGCCAACCCGATGGGTCCGAGCGTCAACGACCGCGGCCTGTCGCGCGCCCACGTGCTGCGCGCCGCCGAGGCCAGCCTCCGGCGGCTCGGCACCGACGTCATCGACATCTACTACCTCCACAAGGAGGACCACACCACGCCGCTGGCCGAGACCATCGGCGCCATCGCGCTCCTCGTGCGGCAGGGCAAGATCCGCTACTTCGGCGTCTCGAACTACCGGGCCTGGCGCGTCGCCGAGATCTGCCGGCTGTGCGACGATCTCGGCATCGACCGGCCCGTGGTGAGCCAGCCCTACTACAACGCCCTGAACCGGATGCCCGAGACCGAGCACCTGCCGGCCTGCGCCCATTACGGCCTCGGCGTGGTGCCCTACTCCCCACTCGCCCGCGGCGTTCTCACCGCCAAGTACGACCCCGCCGCCCCGCCGCCCGAGGGCACCCGCGCCGGCCGACAGGACACCCGCATGATGCAGACGGAATGGCGCCCGGAATCCCTGGTGATCGCCCGGACCTTCCAGGCCCACGCGGCCGAGCGCGGCCTGACGGCGGGGCAGTTCGCGGTGAACTGGGTCCTGGCCAACCGCACCGTCACCTCGGTCATCGCCGGGCCGCGCACGGAGGCGCAGTGGGACGAGTATCTGGGCGCTTTGGGCTACACCTTCACGGACGCGGACGAGGCCCTGGTCGACGCCCACGTGGTCACCGGCCACCCCTCGACCCCGGGCTACAACGACCCGGCCTACCCGATCGAGGGCCGCGTGCGGGGGTAGAACCCCGTCTTCGGGAGCGGTGCCGGGCGGCAGGCTCGCGTCCTGCTCTCCACCGCGTGGAAAGGGACCGCGGGTGAGGGCCACCCGACCGCCCCGATTCCCGACCCCTCCCCGCGAGGGGGAGGGGAACGTGCCGGCGCTTGCGCTCAGACCTGCGTCTCGGCCAGATGCAGCTCCACCAGCGCATCGAAGCTGGCGTCGCCCTTGAACCCCAGATCGAGGGCGCGGCGCGTGTCGAAGGCCTCCGGCCAGGTCTCGACGATGGCCTGGATCGCCGGATTCGGCTCGCGTCGGATCAGCGCCACCGCCGCGTCGCCGGCGACCCGGCGCAGGGCCTCGATCTCGTCGGCCACCGTCGCCGAGAGACCCGGCATGGTGAGGCTGCGGCGCAGGCCCAGGGGCGCGAGGTCGATGCGGGCGGCGTGCAGGAGATACTCGGTCGCCGAGCGCGGGCTGGCGAACCAGTGGCGCACGGTGTCGGGCACCGGCAGGATCGCCTCCTGGCCGGCCAGCGGCTCGCGGATGATGCCCGAGAAGAACCCGGAGGCCGCCTTGTTGGGCTTGCCCGGGCGCACGCAGATGGTGGGCAGGCGCAGGCCGATGCCATCGAGGAAACCGCGCCGGCTGTAATCGGCCAGCAGCAGTTCGCCCATCGCCTTCTGAGTGCCGTAGGAGGTGGCCGGCGTCAGGATCATGTCGTCGGGGATCACGCCCGGAAGCGGCGGCCCGAACACCGCCAGCGACGAGGTGAAGACCACGCGCGGGCGGTAGCCCTCGGCGATGTGGGCCTGTCGGATCGCGTCGAGGAGCAGGCGGGTGGCGTCGAGATTGACCCGGTAGCCCTTCTCCAGGTCGGCCTCGGCCTCGCCGGAGACGATCGCCGCGAGGTGGAAGATCACGTCCGGTCGGCCGATCAGCGCGGCCTCCGCCGCACCCGGGCTCGAGAGGTCGGCGGCGGCGGTGACGACGGAGCCGGCGAAGCCCGCGGGCGCCGTCGGCTCCACCACGTCCACCAGGGTGAGGGCGCGGGCGTCGCCCTGCGCGGAGAGGGCGTCGGTGAGGCGCCGGCCGATCATGCCGGCGGCGCCGAGGATGAGTGCGTGCATGGGTGGTCCGTCTCCGGAAGTCGGGTCAGCGCATCAGGTCGAGGGCGCGGGGGAAGAAGTCGCGGCCGCCGAAATTGCCGGATTTCAGGGCGAGCAGCATGTCCGCCCCCTGCCCCAGCGTGCGGAGCACCGGCACCCCGGCGGCGATCTCGGGTCCGAGCCGGAAGGCCTTCAGCCCGAGCCGGTCGACGACCGCTCCCGACGTCTCGCCGCCCGCGACGACGAGGCGGCGCACGCCCCGCGCCACCAGGGCTTCCGCGATGCGGGCCAGTGCGCCCTCGATGGCGTGGCCGACCCGGTCGCCTCCGTGGCGGGCCTGGAGCGACCGCACCGTCTCGGGCTCGGCGCTGCTGGCGACGAGGACGGGACCGGTGACGATGTGCGCGCCGGCCCAGGCCAGGACGGCCTCGATCTCGGCCTCGGACTCGCCGGCGAGCAGCCGCTCGGGATCCAGGCGGCGCACCGGCATCAGGGCCTCGGCCGCCGCGATCTGGCCGAGCGTCGCCTGCGAGCAGCTGCCGGCGAGGCAGGCGGCCAGGCCGCCCACCGGCGCGCCGAGATCCGCCGCGCGACCCGGTGCGGAGGCGCGCCCGGCCGCGACCAGGGCACGGGCGAGGCCGAGGCCGAGGCCCGAGGCGCCCACCGAGACGCGGTGGCCGAGCGCAGCCGTGCCCAGGGTCTCGAGGTCGGCCTCGACGACGGCGTCCGCGATGGCCGCGCCCACGCCCTCGGCGGCGAGGGCATCGAGGCGCGCGGCCACGGCCCCGGGGCCCCGCGCCACGGTGGCGAAATTCACGAGGCCCACGGGCGCGGCGCTCTGCCGGGCCAGCACGCGCACCAGGTTGGCGTCCCGCATCGGGTTGAGGGGATGGTCCTTGAGGGGACTCTCGTTCAGCGGCACCGCGCCGACGAAGAGGTTGCCCTGGTAGACGGTGCGCCCCGTCTCCGGGAAGGCGGGAGTGACGAGGGCGATGGCCGCGTTCGCCTCGGCCCGCAGGGCGTCCATCACGGGGCCGATATTGCCCGCGTCGGTGGAATCGAAGGTCGAGCAGATCTTGAACAGGACGTGGGCCGCGCCCCGCCCGCGCAGCCAGGCCTCGGCCGCGCGGGAGCGCGCCACGGCCTCCGCGGCCGGGATGGAGCGGCTCTTCAGGGCCACCACCACGGCGTCGACGCCGGCCAGATCCAGGTCGTCGGCGGGGATGCCGATGGTCTGCACCGTGCGCAGGCCCCCCTTGGTGAGCGTGTTGGCGAGGTCCGAGGCGCCGGTATAGTCGTCGGCCACCGATCCGAGGGCGAGGCTCATCGGCCGGCCTCCCGGGCCTCGGAGGCGCGATAGGGCGCGAACCAGCCCAGGCCCGCCTCCGTGTCGGCGGCCGGGTTGTACTCGCAGCCGACGAAGCCCGCGTAGCCGAGCCGGTCGAGCTCGGCGAAAAGGAAGGCGTCGTTCATCTCGCCGGTGCCGGGCTCGTGCCGGGCCGGGACGCTCGCGGTCTGCACGTGCCCGACCATCGGCATCAGGTCGCGCAGGCGCGTGGTCACGTCCCCGTGCAGGATCTGACAGTGGTAGAGGTCGAACTGGAGCTTGAGGTTCGGCAGGGCCAGATCCCGGATCAGGCGGGCGGCCGCGTCGAAATCGTTGAGGAAGTAGCCCGGCATGTTGCGGGCGTTGATCGGCTCCAGCACGAGGTCGAGCCCTTCGCGCGCCACGCGCTCGGCGGTCCAGGCCACGGCCCGGCGATAGGCGTCCTGCGCCCCGCGATCGTTCGCGTCGGCCATGCCGGCCATGAGATGGAGCCGGCCGACGCCGGTGGCCTTCGCGTAGTTCAGGCCGGTCTCGACGCCCGCCTGCAGCTCCGCGAACCGGTCGGGCAGGGCCGCGAGGCCGCGCTCGCCGGCCGCCCAGTCGCCGGGCGGCAGGTTGAACAGGGCCTGGGTTAGGCCGAACCGCGCCAGGCGCTCGGCGATGGCGTCCGCCGGATGGTCGTAGGGGAACAGGAACTCGACCGCGGTGAAGCCGGCCTCCGCGGCGGCGGCGAAGCGGTCGAGGAAGGCGTGTTCCGTGAACATCAGGGTGAGGTTGGCGGCAAAGCGCGGCATCGGTTCCTCCCTCAGGCCTTGGGCGACGGCAGGGTGACGCCGGCCACTTGCGCGTAGAGGCGGGCCACCGAGGCGTCGTCGTCCCGGCCCATGCCGGAGCCCGAGGCCATCAGGAACATCTGGAGCGCTGCGGCGGCCACCGGGACGGGGTACGTCTCCGCGCGGGCCATGTCCTGCACGATGCCGAGATCCTTGACGAAGATGTCGACCGCGCTCTTGGGGCTGTAATCGCCCTCCAGCACGTGCGGCATACGGTTCTCGAACATCCAGGAATTGCCGGCCGAGGCCGTGATCACCTCGTAGACCTTGCGCAGATCCAGGCCCTGTTTGGCGGCAAAACTCATCGCCTCGCTGGCGGCGGCGATGTGCACGCCGGCGAGCAGCTGGTTGATCATCTTGAAGGCGGCGCCCTGCCCGGCCGTGTCGCCGAGTTCGTAGAGCTTGCCCGCCATGGCGTCGAGCGCCGGGCGGGCCGCCGCGAAGGCGGCCTTCGTGCCGGAGGCCAGGAAGGTGAGTTCGCCGTCGGCTGCGCGCACGGCGCCCCCGCTCATCGGCGCGTCGAGGTAGTGGCGCCCGGTCTCCTCGAGCCGGGCCGCGAGGCGCCGGGCGATGGCCGGGTCCATGGTGGCGGAGGAGACGAACACCGCGCCCTCGGCCATGGTCTCGGCGGCGCCGCCGGGCCCGAACAGCACCGCCTCCGTCTGGGCGGCGTTGACGACGACGCAGATCACCACGTCGGCGCCCTCCGCCGCCGCCGCCGGGTTCGCCGCCGCCCGCCCCCCGCTGGCGGCAAAGCGCGACACGGCCTCCGCGTTCACGTCGCAGGCCGCGACGTCGAAGCCGGCCCGGAGGAGCGATCCGGCCATGCCGGCGCCCATGGAGCCGAGGCCGATCACGGCGGCCCGCTGGTTCTGCGTGGTGATGCTCATGGGGACCTGTTCACTGGATGTCGGGATCGGAGGCGGGGATATCGAGACGACGGCGCCGGGACCCAGCCCGTCATCCCGGGCTCGCCTGCGGCGCTCCGGAATGCCGGTGCGGGATTCCGGAGTCGCCGGCCGTCAGCGCAGCCGTTTCAGCGGTTGACCACGTCCTTCGGGGTGACGAACACGCAGACCGAGCCGATCACCAGCATCACCGCCAGCGCGTACATGCCGGCGGCGGTGCTGCCGGTGGAGTCGCGCAGGGCCCCGATGACGTAGGGGCTGGCGAAGCCCGCGAGGTTGCCCACCGAGTTGATCAGCGCGATGCCGGCCGCGGCGCCGGCGCCGCTGAGGAAGGCGGTGGGCAGGGACCAGAACAGGGGCGCGCAGGTGAGCACGCCGCCGGCGGCCACGGCCAGCGCCGCGATGGCCACGACGGTGCTGCCCGTGCTGGCGGCGACCACGAAGCCCACCGCGCCGCATAGAGCCGGGACGATGAGGTGCCAGCGGCGCTCGCGCATCCGGTCGGCGCTGCGGCCGAGCAGGATCATCACGAAGACCGCGAACAGGAACGGGATCGCGCTGACGAGGCCGATGTTGAGGTTGCCCTGGATGCCGGACGCCTTGACGATGGTCGGCATCCAGAAGGTCAGGCCGTACTGGCCCGTGACGAAGGCGAAGTAGATCAGGCTCATGAACCAGATCCGGCCGTTGCGGAACACGGTGGCGATGGAATGCGGGCTCTGCTCCTTGCCGGCGCCGTCGGCGGCGATGTCGCGCTCGATGACCTGCTGCTCCGCCGGATTCAGCCACTTGGCCTCGGAGGGGCGGTTGTCGAGGTAGAAGAACACGGCCAGACCCACCAGCACCGCCGGCACGGCCTCGATCACGAACATCCACTGCCAGCCGGAGAGGCCGTGGGCGCCGTTGAAGGCGTCCATGATCCAGCCGGAGAGCGGGTTGCCGAAGATGCCCGAGACGGGAATCGCCGACATGAACACCGCGATCACGCGGGCACGGCGATGGGCCGGGAACCAGGTGGTCGTGTAGAGGATCACGCCCGGGTAGAAGCCCGCCTCGGCCAGGCCCAGCAGGAAGCGCATGATGTAGAACGAGGTGGCCGAGTTCACGAACATGAACCCGGCGGAGATGATGCCCCAGGTGATCATGATGCGGGCGATCCAGACCCGGGCGCCGACCCGGTGCAGGATGACGTTCGAGGGCACCTCGAACAGGAAGTATCCGATGAAGAACAGGCCGGCGCCGAGGCCGTAGACGGTCTCGCTGAAGCCCAGCTCCTGGGACATCTGGAGCTTGGCGAAGCCCACGTTCACGCGGTCGAGATAGGCGACCACGTAGCAGAGCATCAGGAACGGCACGAGCCGCCAGAACACTTTGCGGTAGGTCTGTTCGACGAAGTCCTCTGCGGGCGCATCGATGCCCCGCGCGCTGGCGGCCTGCACGCTCATGTTTCCTCCTGCCGGCGCGCTTTGCGCGTCGCCGTTCTGGCGTTGCATCATCTTATCGCGGTGCTGCTCTCTTTGGCAGCGCTTGCATCTTGCCTAACAGACATTGGCAGCGCTGCCAATCTGATTGTTGTCGTCGCCTAACCTTGCTATGGGCTTTTCCGCTCCAGTCTTCGACGAGCCCGGAAATACAGGACGAATCCGCCGATGAACGTCCGTGAGCCGCCGCCCGAACCCGAACGCCGCCTCGTGACCCTCTCCGACGTCGCCCGCGAGGCCGGCGTCGGCGAGAGCACGGTCTCGCGGGTCCTGCGCAACCAGGGCTCGTTCTCGAAGCGGACGCAGGACCGGGTGGCGGAGGCGGTGGCCCGCCTCGGCTACGTGCCGAACCGGCTGGCCGGCATGCTGGCGGGCTCGGGCACGACGGCGGGCGCCAAGCTCGTGGGCATCATCATCCCGTCGCTGACCAACATCGTGTTTCCGGACCTCCTGCGCGGCGCCAACGCGGCCCTCGACCGGGACGGCTTCCAGAGCGTGATCGGGGTTTCGGACTACGACCCCGAGCGCGAGGAGGCCCTGATCGGCGCCCTCCTCTCCTGGCGTCCCGCCGGCCTCATCGTCACCGGCCTGGAGCACACGGCGGGCGCCGTCGCGCGCCTTCGGGCGAGCGGCATCCGGATCGTCGAGATGATCGATACCGATGGAGCCGGCCTCGACATCGTGGTGGGCTTCTCGAACCGCGCGGTGGGCTGCGACAGCGCCCGGCACCTGCTCGCGCGGGGCTACCGGCGGATCGGCTATGTCGGCCACGACATCGCGCGGGACCTGCGCGCGGCCAAGCGCCTCGCCGGTTTCCGCGAGACGCTGGCCCTCACCGGGCACCCGCTGGCGGAGACCGAGATCGCGCCGGGTCCCTCCTCGGCGGCGGCCGGGCGCGCGGCCCTGGAGCGCCTGCTCGTCCGCCGGCCCGACCTCGACGCCATCTACTTCTCCAACGACGACATGGCGCTCGGCGGCTACTTCCACTGCCTCGCGGAGGGGATCGCGGTGCCGGGGCGCCTCGCCCTGTTCGGCTTCAACGCCCTCGACATCGCCGCCGCGATGCCGCAGCCGCTGACCACCATCCGCACGCCGCGCCTGGAGATCGGGACCGCCGCCGCCGAGCGCCTCGCCGCCGACGGTCCGGCCGAGACCGTCGACCTCGGCTACGAACTGATCGCGGGCGCCACCGCCTGAGACCGCCCCTTCCTCCGGTGACCTGAAGGACCGCCATGAGCGAGACGACGCTTCGCGAACAGATCTGCCGGTTCGGCCGCTCGCTGTTCGAGCGCGGCCTGACGCCGGGCTCGTCGGGCAACATCTCCCTGCGCCTCGACGACGGCGGCTGGCTGGTGACGCCGACCAACGCCTCGCTCGGCTTCCTCGACCCGGCCACGATCTCGCGCCTCGACGCGACCGGCACCCTGGTCTCGGGCCACGCGCCCACCAAGGAGATCCCGCTCCACGCGGCCCTCTACGACAGCCGCACGGAGGCCCGCGCCATCGTCCACCTGCACTCGACCCACGCGGTGGCGGTGTCGATGCTGCCCGAGATCGACCCGAAGGCGGTGCTGCCGCCGCTCACGCCCTATTACCTCATGCGGGCCGGGGCCACGGCCCTGGTGCCCTATTACCGGCCGGGCGACCCGGCGGTGGCGGACGCGATCCGGGGCCTTGCCGGCCGCTACGCCTCGGTGCTGCTGGCCAATCACGGCCCGGTGGTGGCCGGCTCCACCCTGGAGAACGCGGTCTTCGCCACCGAGGAACTGGAGGAGACGGCCAAGCTCTATCTCCTCCTGCGCAACCTCAATCCGCGCCACCTCAGCCCGGGCCAGGTGCAGGACCTCGTCAGCCATTTCGGCCTGACCCTGCCGGAGCCCGACGGGCACGACCACGACCACTGAGCGGCGCGCTCGAAATCCTGCGCCGCCGCGCACCGCTTCAGGCCGCGACCTCGATCTGCGCTGTTGGGAGCGCAGTGGCGATCTCGGCGGCGATGCCGGCCGAGGCGATGTTCTTGGATTTGGCCTCGATCTCGAAATCCGCCCAGGCCATGTGGCGGGCCACCAGGGCGTTGACGGCCCGGTTCCACATCATGTCGGAATGGGCGGCCAGGTCCCGCCAGTTGTGGCCGGCCTCGGACAGGGCGGCGAAGTCCGGCAGGGCGTCGGGGTCGTGGCCCTCCAGCAGGCCCTCCCGCGAGACGCTGATATGGGCGACCGGGCGGACGCCGCGCCAGGATTCGCGCACCCGGGCGACGCGGGGATCGTCCGGCGCGATGTATTCGCCCCGGCTCTCGACCCAGTGGTGGTGCAGGTCGAGCACCACCGGCACGACGTCGGCCAGACCCAGCACCGTGTCCAATCCGAAGAAATTCTCGTCGTTCTCCACGGTGAGGAGGTCGCGGGCGGTCTGGGAGAGCCTGGGCAGGCTGGCGCGGAACCCTTCGAGGCCGGGATCGCGGGCGCCGACATGGATGTTGATGTGCGCCCCGTGCGGGTGCCAGCCTCTTCCGTAACCGAGCATCTCCATGAGCTCGGCGTGGTGCTCCAACTCCTCGATGCCGTTGCGCTGGGCGGCCGGGTTCTGCGAGGCGATGACGCAGAACGGGCCGGGATGGAAGCTGAGGCGCACCGCACCGGCCCGGGCGATCGCGCCGATCCGGGCGAGGCCGTCCGCGACGAGGCGGCGCATCTCGGGCTCGGCGTAGGCGTCCTGCGCCACCGCATGGGTGTAGCCTGGCAGGACGTTGCTGGCGATCCGCAGCAGGCGCTCGATCGGCGGGCGTGCGGCGACCCAGGTCACCTGACGCTCCAGGGCGCCGAGGTTGTGGCGCACGAGGCCCTCGAGCTTCGCCCGGCGCGCGGCGGGCGCCAGGGTCTTCAGGTGCGCCATGGTGGCGTGGGTGAGGTTCATCTGCAGGGTCGCCTCGCGGGCGGCCTTCAGGGTCTTGAAGGGCTCGGGCGGCGCTTCGAGGATGAACTTGCAGCAGAAGCCGAGGCGAGGGCTTGGATCGGTCGGGGTTGGATCGGTCGAGGCTCGATTGGTCATGGAGCGATAACGCGGCGGAGCGCCTTTGGTGCAGGGCCGGAACCGGCGACCGGATGCGGTGCGTTGCCCCCGCGCCGGCGGCCCCGTCGGCGCCGGAGACCCCCATGGACGCCAAGCTCGCAGACCAGGTCCGCCGCGCGGCCGACCTCGCCCGCCGCCTGACCCTGGCCTATCCGCGGGGATTCCGCCGCGACGACTTCCCCTTCGCGGTGGTGGCGGCCTTCGATGCCGAAATCCGGGGCCGCGTCGAGCGCGACCGCCGGATCGAGGACGAGCGCGACCGGGTGCTCATCGCCGCCGTCAACTTCGCCGAGACGCCGCCCGAGGACGAACCGGAGGCCGTGGAGCCGGCCCGGCGCGCCCTCCTCGCGGCGATCGACTATCTCGAGGAGGCGACCCTGCGCTTCGGGATCGTCAACCGCGAGGGCGCCCGTCTCGGCTACGGCGAGGCCGGGCAGCGGGTCACGACCCCGTCCTGACGGAGCCTTCGGGGCGCGCCGCCGAATTTGTGAGGCTCCGCCCTGCGACCACGCGCCCGTCCCGCGCGTTACCCGCATCCGCCGGCGCGGTCCCGGCGATCCGTCCTGCCAGCGTGGTTCCCTTCCGATGCGTCGCCTGTTCCCCGTCTTCATCGCCGCCGTCGCTCTCCTGGCGGGGCTGATCCTGTTCACCTTCGTCAAGCACGGCGACACGGCCCACACACAGCCGGTGCCGGAAGCCGGCGCGAGCGCCCGCTGATGCCGCGCTGGCTGCCGCTTGCGGGCGCCGCCCTCCTCGCCATCCTGGTGGTGATCGGCCTCGGCCTGTGGAAGTACGACCGCCTGCAGGAGGCACGCATCGAGAACGGCGGGCGCCCGGCCATTCCCGCCTGCGCGCCCGACCGCGTCGGCGAGACGGGGCTGGCCGCCAATTGTCCCGGCACCGCCTTCCCGCCTGCAAAAGCCCCCTGAAGGACCGGACCCGGCGTCCGAGGACCGGAGCGGAGAGAGGGAGCCTGGACGGATGCGCGGTCTCCCTGCCCGATCCGGGCTCGGCTCCTTCCCGGCCTTCGTGTTCCTGCAGGGCAGCCTCTATGCCGCCTACGGGATGGTCTCGCCGTTCCTGCCGAGCTTCCTCGGCGAGCGCGGGCTCGACGCCTCCGAGATCGGGATCGTGCTCGCCGCCGGCACGCTGATGCGCCTCGTGGCCGGGCCGGTGGCGGGGCGGATCGCGGATCGCCTCGACGCCACGCGGACCGTGGTGGCCGCCGGCGCGGCCGCCGCCGGGCTCCTGGCCTTCGCCACGCTCCTCGGGCACGGCTTCCCCGCGCTGCTCGTCCTCGGCCTCGCCCAGGCCATCGCCCTCGCGGGACTCGCGCCCCTGGCCGATGCCCTCACCCTCGCGGCGGTGGAGCGGGAGCGGACCTTCGCGTATGGCTGGGTCCGGGGTGCGGGCTCCGCCGCCTTCATCCTGGCGACCCTGGCATCCGGCCAGGCGGTCGCCTGGGCTGGCCTGTCCAGCGTCCTCGTCTCGAGCGGCCTGCTGTTCCTGCTCACCGCCTTCGCGGCACACCGGGTGCCCGCAGCCCCGCGGGCCGCCGAACCGGACGTGCCGGCTCCGCAGGACTCGCCTCGCCACGCCCTGCGCGCGCTCCTGGCCGCGCCGCTCTTCCGGCGGGTGCTCCTCGTGGCGGCCCTCGTGATCGGCAGCCATGCCCTGCACGAGGCCTTCGCGGTGATCCGCTGGCGTGCGGCGGGTCTCGGCCCCGGCACCGTCAGCCTGCTCTGGTCGCTGGCGGTGCTGTCGGAGGTCGCTGTGTTCGTCCTGGGCGGCGCCTGGCTGCTGGAGCGCCTCGGCACCGCCGGGGCGGCGATGCTGGCCGCCGGCGCCGGAATCCTGCGCTGGGCGATCATGGCGACCACGGTGGCGGTACCGATGCTGGCGATCGGCCAGGCCCTGCACGGCTTCACCTTCGCATTGCTGCACCTGGCCAACATGCGGCTCCTCGCCGACCTCGTGCCCGCCCGCGACGGCGCCACCGCGCAGACGCTTTACGCGACCCTCGGCCTCGGGCTCGCCAACACCGTCCTGACCGGACTCTCCGGGTGGCTCTACGGACGGTTCGAGGCGGACGCGTTCTGGAGCATGGCGGCGCTCTGTGCCGTCGCCCTGCCCCTGGCGGCCGGCCTCCGGCGCCCGCCTTCCCGCCCCGCCTGAGGCGGGATCAGGGCCGGCATGCCCGCAGGAAGAAATCGAGCGACCGCTTCAGCGTCTCACGCTTGACGTGGGTCATGCCCGGCCGCTCGAGGCCGAGCTCCGTCCGGTCGACGAAGCCCCGGATGGTCAGGCCCAGGAAGGCATCGGCCGCGTGCCGGACATCGTCCACCGCGAGGGCGCCCGAGCGCACGCCGTCCTCCAGGCAGCCCTCCACCAGGGGCACCACCCGCGCGAGTCCGAAATCGTGGAGGGCCCGGGCGAATTCCGGGAAGCGGCCGGCCTCGGCCACCATGACCCGCCGGAACGCGATGCAATCCGGCGTCACCACGGTCTCGAGGATCGCCAGGGCGATGCGGTGCAGCCGCTCCTCCACGGAGCCGGCCTCCGCCGCCACCTTCTCGATGGAGGGTACATTCTCCTCGATGAAGCGCACGCACACCGCCTCGAAGAGATCCACCTTGGAGGCGAAGCGCGTGTAGATCGTCTTCTTCGAGAGGCCGGCGGAGCCCGCGATCGCGTCGATGCTCGCCGCCTCGAAGCCCTCGGTGAGGAACACGGCCTTGGCGGCGGCGAGGACGCGCAGCAGCACGTCGCCCTCGGTCCCGCGGGGCGGGCGACCGAGGCGCCGGGATGGCGACGGCATCACGTCCCTCTGAGCCACGGCGCGGTGTCCTCCCCTCGGAAAACGATGCCAGTCCTCTCCGGAGAAGGCCAGGGAGGCGGGGCCTTCGCCGTGTGGACCGAGGGCCGGGGACGGCGGGCGTGTCCGCCCGCTCCCGCTCTCCGTCAGAAGAACGCCTGCAGCCCCGTCTGCGCCCGGCCGAGGATCAGCGCATGGACGTCGTGCGTGCCCTCGTATGTGTTCACCGTCTCGAGGTTCTGGGCGTGGCGCATCACGTGGTACTCGCCCATGATGCCGTTGCCGCCGTGCATGTCGCGGGCGACGCGGGCGATGTCGAGGGCCTTGCCGCAATTGTTGCGCTTGATCAGCGAGATCATCTCGGGCGCCATCCGGCCTTCGTCGAACAGGCGGCCGACCCGGAGCGCCGCCTGGAGCCCCAGGGCGATCTCGGTCTGCATGTCGGCGAGCTTCTTCTGCACGAGTTGGGTCTGGGCCAGCGGCCGGCCGAACTGCTTGCGCTCCAGGGTGTAGGACCGGGCCCGGTGCCAGCAATCCTCCGCCGCGCCCATGGCACCCCAGGCGATGCCGTAGCGCGCCCGGTTGAGGCAGCCGAACGGTCCCTTCAGGCCGGAGACGTTGGGCAGGAGCGCGTCCTCGCCCACCTCGACGTCCTCCATCACGATCTCTCCCGTGGTGGAGGCGCGCAGGGAGAGCTTGCCCTTCAGGGTCGGGGCCGAGAGCCCCTTCATGCCCTTCTCCAGGACGAAGCCCCGGATCGCGCCCTCGTGCGCCTCGGACTTGGCCCAGACTACGAAGACGTCGGCGAAGGGCGCGTTCGAGATCCACATCTTGGCCCCCGACAGGCGATAGCCCCCCTCGGTCCTCACCGCCTTCGTCTTCATCCCGGCCGGGTCGGAACCGGCATCGGGCTCAGTCAGGCCGAAGCAGCCGATCCACGCGCCCGAGGCGAGCTTGGGCAGGAACTTCCGGCGCTGCGCCTCCGAGCCGTAGGCGTGGATCGGGTACATCACCAGGGAGGATTGCACGCTCATCATCGAGCGGTAGCCGGAATCCACCGCCTCGACGGCGCGGGCCACGAGGCCGTAGGCGACGTAGGTCGCATCGGCACCGCCGTATGCCTCGGGCAGGGTGACCCCGAGGAGCCCGCGCTCGCCCATCTTCCGGAACAGGTCCGGATTGCTGGTCTCGTGCGCGTAGGCCTCGACGATGCCCGGCAGGAGTTCCTCCTGCGCGAAGGCCCGGGCGGCCTCGTGGATGGCGCGCTCGTCCTCGGTGAGCTGGTCGTCGAGGAGGAAGGGGTCGTCCCAGGCGAAGCTCGCCGAGGCGGGGGCGGTGGGCGCGGCGGAGCCGGGCGGGCGCGTCGGGGCGTTCATGGGCGGTTCCTCGGGGCTTCTTCGTGTTCCCCGGATCCTAGCAGGCCGCGCCGCGGAGGCCACCTGTGCGACCCGGACTCCGGTGCCGGCTCGGGGCGGGCCGGAATCCTGATAGACAGGCGCGGCTCGAAGCAGCGTCGCGGATGCCGGACCAGGTGCCGCCTACACGAGAGGGAGACCCCACAATGGCCGAGACGACGGCGCGCGAGGACGGCCCCCGTACCCTCCCGCGGCCACTGCCGCTCGACGGCATCCGCGTGCTCGACCTCTCGCGCGTGCTCGCCGGACCCTGGAGCGCCATGTGCCTCGGCGACCTCGGCGCCGAGGTGATCAAGGTCGAGCACCCCGAGCGCGGCGACGACACCCGCGACTGGGGCCTACGCACGGGGGCGACCAACACCTCGTACTTCGACGCCGCCAACCGCAACAAGCGCTCGATCACCCTCGACCTCGCCTCCCCGGAGGGCCTCGCCGTGGCACGCGATCTCGCCCGCACCTGCGACGTGGTGGTGCAGAACTTCAAGACCGGGGGCGCGGATCGCCTCGGCCTGGGCTACGCGGCCCTCAGCGCCGAGAATCCGCGCCTGATCTTCTGCTCGATCTCCGGCTACGCCTCGGACGGCCCGGAGGCGACCCGCCCGGGCTACGATATCGTGGTCCAGGGCGAGGCCGGCCTGATGGCGCTCAACGGCGAGGCCGAGCGGCCGCCCCTCAAGTTCGGCCTCGCGGCGGTCGACCTCTTCACCGGGCAATACGCGGCGCAGGGGGTGCTCGCCGCCCTGTTCGAGCGCGAGCGCACCGGGCGCGGCCGCCACATCGAGCTCGCGCTGTTCGATTGCGGCCTGGCGCTCACGGCCTATTGCGGCCTGGAGGCGATGGTGCGCGGGCACGACCCCGTCCGCGCCGGCAACGCCCATCCGTCGATCGCGCCCTACGGCGTGTTCCAGGCCGGGGACGGGCCCATCGTGCTGGCGGTGGGCAACAACGGCCAGTACCGCCGCCTCTGCGACGAGGTGCTGGCGCGCCCGGACCTCGCCAGCGATCCGCGCTTCTCCACGAACCTGGAGCGCTCGCGCAACCGGGCGCAGTTCCTGCCGGCGATCGAGGCCGAACTCGTCCGCTGGACCCGAGCCGACCTCATCGCCCGGCTCGATGCGGCTGGCATCCCCTGCGGAGAGGTGCTGGGCCTGCACGAGGCCCTGACCTCCGACCGGGCCCGCGCCGGCGACCTCGTCCTGCCCCAGGGCGGCGACGCCTCGCCCGCCGCCCACGTCCTCGCCCCGCCCTACCGCCTCGACGGAGAGCGCCTGCCCGTGCGCCGCATGCCGCCCGCCCTCGGGGCATCGAGCGCCGAGATCCGGGCGGAATGCGAGGCGCGGCGGGCGGCGGAAGCGGAGCGCCCCTCGGGCGGCCCGCTCAAACCGGGAGGAGCGTGAACCCGAGGCTCTGGCCTAGGAACCGGGCCGTGACCCGGCCCGGTCCCGTCAGGTCGAAGGGCACCGAGAGCGTGCCGGTGGAGACGATGCTGCCGGCGGGGATCGTCAGGCCGCGCTCGCGCGCCACGGCCATCAGGTCCGTGAGGGCGGCCAGCGGATCGGTCTCGTCCTCCCCCGTCACGGCACGGACCCGCTCCACGCCGTCGACCTCGACCACGAGGCTGCGCCCCACCTCGGCGAGGTCTCCGGCCGCGAAGACGGGGCCGAGCACGAGGGACTGGAAGGCGGAATTGTCGGCCGCGAAGCTCGGCCAGCCGACGGCACGCCGATCGAAGTAGCGGGACAGAACGAGTTCGAATGCCGCCCGGGTCTCGCCGACGACCTCGGCGGCCGGGACCGCGGGGGCGTCGGGGGCGATGTCGCGGGCGATCACGTAGGCGATCTCGAACTCGATCGTCACCGCCCCGGCATGCGGCATCCGGAGTTCGGCCCCGTCGCCGTGGAGTCGGTTCCGCAGCACCCGCCCGGCGATGGAGCGGCCGACCCCCGAGCCGCGCTTGCCCCTGTGGCTGCCGATGGCGAGCTTCCAGCCGGCGGTTTCGGCGCCCAGCGCCGCCACCAGCCGGTCCTGGACGTCGTAGCCCTCGGCCATCGTCCGCGGACGCACGGCCTCGGGCAGTTCCGCGAACTGCCGCCCCTCGCCATAGGCGGCCAGCAGGATGTCCGCGGCGGGTTGAGGATCGAAGGCTTCGGGCATCGCTTCGGGCATCGCTTCGGACATGGCGGACCTCTTCGCGGAGTCGGGAAGGCCCAGGATCTAGCGGATTTTTCGCGCTCGCGGGGGGATCCGTTCGGATTCCCTCGCGAGGGGTCCCTAGGTCCTACCGCTCCGTCCCACGCGCCGGCTCGGCGCGCAGGAAGTCGAAGTCGCAGCCCTCGTCCGCCTGCAGCACCGTCTCGTGGAACAGGTGCGCGTAGCCGCGCCGCGCCCAGTCCGGTCTCCGGGCCGGGCCGAGGGCGGCGCGGCGGGCTTCGAGCTCCGCGTCGTCCACGAGCACGTCGATGCGCCGGCCGGCGGTGTCGAGGCGGATGCGGTCGCCGGTGCGGACGAGGCCGAGGGGGCCGCCGACGGCCGATTCCGGCGTGATGTGGAGAACGATGGTGCCGAAGGCCGTCCCGCTCATGCGGGCGTCGGAGATGCGCACCATGTCCTTGATGCCGCGCGCCAGGATCTTCTTCGGGATCGGCAGGTAGCCCGCCTCCGGCATGCCGGGCGCGCCCTTCGGGCCGCCGTTCTGGAGGACGAGGACGTCGTCCGGCCCGACGTCGAGGTTGGGGTCGTCGATCCGGGTGGTCATGTCGGCGATGGAGCTGAACACCACCGCCCGGCCGGTATGCTGGAGCAGTTCCGGACTCGCGGCGCTGTGCTTGATCAGGGCGCCCCGCGGGGCGAGATTGCCGCGCAGGACCGCCATGGCGCCCACGGGCTTGATCGGATCACCGGCGGCGCGGATCACCGTCTGGCCCGGTACCGCCTCGGCCGCCGCCACCACGTCGCGCAGGGTCCCGCCCGCGACCGTGCCGGCCTCGAGGTCGATCAGCGATCCCAGGTTCCGGAGGAGCACCGGCATGCCGCCGGCATGGTGGAAGTGCTCCATGTAGTGCAGGCCCGAGGGCTTCAGGTCGACGAGCACCGGCACCGCGCGCCCGAGGGCATCGAAGGCGTCGAGGTCGATGCCGTGCGGCGTCCGGTTGGCGATGGCGGTGAGGTGGATCAGGCCGTTGGTGGAGCCGCCGATCGCCTGGAGCACCACCTGCGCGTTGCGAAAAGCGGCGGGCGTCAGGAGTTCGCTGGGCCGGGGCCCGCCCGACAGCGCCATCTCGGCGGCGCGGCGCCCGCTGAGTTCCGCGATGCGGATGCGCTCGGCATGCGGCGCCGGCACGGTGGCGCTCAGGGGCAGGGCGAGGCCCAGCGCTTCCGTCACGCAGGCCATGGTGCTCGCCGTGCCCATCACCATGCAGGTGCCGACGGACGGGGCGAGCCGGCTGTTGACGGCCTCGATCTCGGCCTCATCGATCGCGCCGGCCCGGTGCGCGCTCCAGAGGCGGCGGCAATCCGTGCAGGCGCCGAGCACCTCGCCCTTGTGGTGGCCCACCACCATGGGGCCGACGGGGATGACCACGGTGGGCAGGTCGACGCTCGCCGCCGCCATGATCTGCGCCGGCAGGGTCTTGTCGCAGCCGCCGATGACGATGACGGCGTCCATCGGCTGGGCCCGCAGCATCTCCTCGGTGTCCATCGCCATGAGGTTGCGCAGGAACATCGAGGTCGGGTGGGCGAAGCTCTCGTGGATCGAGATCGTCGGGAACACCATGGGCAGGCCGCCGGCCAGCATCACCCCGCGCTTGGCCGCCTCGATCAGGGCCGGGGCGTTGCCGTGGCAGGGATTGTAGTCGCTGGCCGTGTTGGTGATGCCCACGATGGGCCGGTCGAGGGCGTCGTCCGAGTAGCCCGCGGCCTTGATGAAGGCCTTGCGCAGGAACAGGGAGAAGCCCGCGTCGCCGTAGCTGGTGAGGCCCTTGCGCAGACCCTTGCTCATGATGCTCGTCCCGTTCCGGGTGTCAGGGAGCCACGCGGGCGCGCGGATCGACGCGGGCGATGCGCGACAGCAGGTAGTCGACCTCCGCCCGGCCCTGGGCCGACAGGCTCGCGGCCGGCTTGCGCTGGGCGTCCGAGGCGAAGATCCCGCGCTTCTGGAAGACGTACTTGCGCACCGCCAGGCCCAGGGGGCCCTGCTGCTGCTCGTATCGCAGATACGGCAGGTGCGCGTCGAAGAGGTCGTGGGCCGCATCGCGCTCCCCGGCCCGCGACAGGCGCACGACGTCGACGAGCATCTCCGGGAAGGCGTAGCCGGTATTGGCCCCGTCCGCGCCGCGCTCCATCTCGAAGTCGAGGAACAGGCCGCCATTGCCGGTGAGGATCGCGATGTGGCGCATCGAGCCGTCCTGCTCGAAGCCGCGCAGGGCGGTGATCTTGTCGAGGCCCGGCCAGTCCTCGTGCTTGAGCATGACGCAGGACGGGTTCTCGGTGACGATCCGGCGGATGACGGCGGGCGTCATCACCACCGAGAAGGTCAGCGGATAGTCCTGGATCACGAAGGGGACGTCGGGGCCGATCGCCTCGGCGGCGTTGCGGTAATAGGCCACCACCTGGTCGTCGGTGCGCAGGGTGTTGGGCGGCCCGATCATGACCCCGGCGGCGCCGAGCTCCATCACCTCGCGGGCGAGCGAGCGCATGGCGGCGAAGCCCGGGGCCGAGACGCCGACGAGGACCGGCACGTCCACGCGCCCGATGACCCGGCGGGCGATGGCGACCGCCTCCGCATGGTCGAGCTTCGGGGCCTCGCCGAGCTGGCCCAGGATGGTGAGGCCGTCGATGCCCGCGCCGAGGAAGAACTCGGACATCCGGTCGAGGGAGGTGTCGTCGACCCGGCCGTCGGGGTGGAACGGCGTCGGGGCGATCGGGATCACCCCCTTGATCGCGCTGGTGAGAGCCATGGTGTCCTCCATCGAAAGGCCTGTTCGCCCCCGCGCGGCCGCGCCGGGGCCTCGCGCGCGTCAGACGCTCGGGATCATCCCGCCATCGACCCGGGAGCCCGCGGCCGCCAGGGCCGTGGCGCTGGCGCGCAATCCGGGATCCATCGGCCATGTCCTCTGCGTCGATCGCTCCCGACGGACGGTCGAGGCGTGTTCCGGGGGCGGTCGGTTCCTCCCTCCGGCGGAAGGCCGTTCTACAGCCTTGCGGAGGCGACGATAAGCGGGGGCCGGCGACGTTCTGCCGGCCCGGGCGAACAGAGCGTCGGCGGCCCGGCTGCGCGAGCGAGCGGCCGTGATCAGTCCGTCCGCCGAAGGGCTTCCGGATTGACGAGGTTCGGCGGCTCGGCGCCGCGCAGGATGCACAGCATCGCCTCGGCGGCCCCGAGGCCCATCACCCGCAGGCTCTCGGCACTGGTGCCGGCGACGTGCGGGGTCAGGAGCAGGTTCGGGCAGGCGAAGTAGGGATGGTCCGCGGTCAGCGGCTGGGTCGCGAACACGTCGAGGGCCGCACCCCCGATCGCTCCGGCCCGCAGGGCCGCCGCGAGGGCCTCGTCCCGCACGATGGGGCCGCGCGCCACGTTGATCAGCACGGCGTCGGGCCGCATCCGGCCGATCAGCCCGGCATCGACGAGGCCGCGGGTCTCGGGCGTCAGCGGGCAGGCGACGACGACGGCGTCGCTTCCGGAAAACAGGGTCTCGCGGTCCACCGGCTCGATCAGGCCGCCGGCGGTGCCGCCGCTGCGGGAATGGCCGAGCACCCGCATGCCGAAGCCGTGCCGGGCGATGGCGGCGACGCGGCGGCCGATCTCGCCGGTGCCGAGGATGCCGATCGTCGTCCCGCCGATCTCGCCGAGGTCGCTCGCCAGGTATTTCGCCGGGAGCCAGCCGCTCTCGCGCAGGGTCCGGTCCAGGGGGCCGAGCCGCCGGCGCAGGTGGAGCAGGGCCGCGAAGACGTACTCGGCCACCGCCCGGGTGTTGCTGCCCGGCAGGTTGGCCACCGGGATGCCGCGGGCGGTCGCCGCCTCCAGGGGCACGAAGTCGAGCCCGACGCCGTGGCGGACGATACCGCGCAGGTGCGGCGCATGGTCGAGGATGTCGTCGGGCAGCTGCGCCCGCACGATCAGGCCCGCCGCCTCGGCCGCCAGGGCCCGCAGGGTCTCGGGCCGGGTGTCCGCGGCGGTGACCACCCGGGCCGCGCCCGAGAGCAGGGCGACGGCGTCCGGGTGGATGGGATTGGTGAGGACCACCAGGGGGCTGAGGCCGGGCGATCGGTCGGGCCGGGATGCGCTCACGCTCTGTCTGCCTTCGGGGATGGGGGTGGATCGGGGATCGCTCGTCGTGCGCTGGCGCCGGCTCAGGGGTCCTGCCCGGCCACCTCCGTGCGGGCCTTGAGGATCTCGATGAGGGCGCGGTCGCGGCGCTCCGCCAGGACCGCGAGCGAGCGGCCGGCGGCCTCCGCCTCGATCCCGGCCACGATCCGGTCCTTCACGGCCTCGGTCAGCTCCGGAGTCCCGAGGCTGGCCCAGCGCCGGACCTGGCTGGGGCCGAGATGATCGAGATAGTGCCGGATGCCGCCCTCCCCGCCGCCGAGATGATAGGTCATGTGCGGGCCCATCGCGGCCCAGCGCAGGCCGGGGCCGTTGCACAGGGCGGCGTCGATGTCGGCGACGCTCGCCACCCCTTCGGCCACGAGGCTGACGGCCTCCCGGTAGAGGGCCGAGGCGAGGCGGTTGGCGATGTGGCCCGGCATCTCGCGGGTGAGCACCACCGGCCGGCGCCCGAGCCGGGCGTAGAAGGCGGCCGCCCGCGCCGCCACCGCCGCCTCGCCGGCCACGATCTCCACCAGGGGCACGAGGTGGGGCGGGTGGAACGGGTGCGCCACCAGGATCCGCCCGGGCCGGGCGCAATCCGCCACCAGGGCGCTGCGCAGCATCGCCGAGGTGCTCGACGCGACGAGGATCGCGGGAGGCAGCAGGCGATCGACCTCGGCCAGCAGCGCGCGCTTGACCGCCTCGTTCTCCGGCGCGTTCTCCTGCACGAAGCCGGTGCCGGCGAGTGCGTCCTCCAGGCGGTCGTGGAAGCGGAGGGACCCCTGCCCGCTCAGGCCGAGCTCGGCCAGCTGCGCCCGCGCCGCCTCGATCGCGCGGGCGGCGCCCGCCTCGAACCCGGGTGCCGGATCGCAGGCCGCCACGTCGAGCCCGTGGGCGAGGAACAGGGCCGCCCAGCTGGCGCCCAGGGTGCCGCAGCCCAGCACGGTGACCCGCTGAATTTCATCCGTTTCAATGGCTGTCAAAACTCTCTCCCCGGCGGGTTTACTTTCGAATCCAGAATACGCTTATTCAACCGCGTACCGACCGTTTTCCCGTCGGACGAAGTGGGCGACACGACCCGCGACCGGAGGACACCGATGTTCAAGCGCCACGCGACCACGCGCGCCGCCCTGCTCGTTCTCGCGACCCTGGGAGCCCTCGGCAGCGCCCGGGCCGAGGACGTGGTGCGCCTCGGCAACCTGAAATTCGCCCATTACGGCGCCATCTCCTACATGAAGGAGATCGCCCCGAAATTCGGCCTGAAGATCGACGAGAAGGTCTTCGCCAAGGGCGCCGACATCTACCCCGCCATGGCGGTGGACCAGATCGACATCTCCGCCTCCGGCGCCGACGGCGCGGTGGCCGCGCGCGGCAACGGCGTGAAGCTCTACGTGGTGGCGGGCTTCGCCAATGGCGGCGTGCGCATCCTGCGCCGGCCCGACCTCGACAGCGTCAAGACCCTGAAGGACGTGAAGGGCCTCAAGGTCGCCACGGTCCGCGGTGGCACCCAGGACCTGATGTTGCTGGCCGAACTCGACAAGCACGGGATGACCTGGTCCGAGCGGGCCGGCAAGGACGTGCAGCTGATCTACTTCAACAATTACGCCGACCTGAACCAGGCCCTGTCGCAGAAATACGTCGACGTGATCTGCCAGAGCGAGCCGCAATCGACCCAGGCCATCAGCGCCGGCTACGCCACCGAGGTGGTCAAGCCATACGACACCCCCATCGGGGTGCCGGTGCGCCCCCTGGTGATGACCGAGAAGATGTACAACGAGCGTCCCGAGGTCGCCGCCAAGGTGCTTAAGCTGTTCGTGGCCGCCACCAAGGCCTTCATCGACGACCCGGCGCTGGCCGAGAAGTACGTCCGCGAGACCGTGTTCAAGGGCCAGCTCTCGAGCCAGGATTTTCGCGACGGCATGGCCAACGCCAAGTACACCTACGACGTGCCGGCCGGCCACATGCAGACCACGACCGACTACATGATGAAGTACGGGCTGGGTAAGATGGTCAACCCGCCGAAATCCGACGCCGAATGGGTGAAGACCGACCTGCTCGAAAAGGCCAAGGCCGAACTCAAGACGAACTGAGCGCCAGCATGAACCGGCTTCGCGGCGCCATCGTCCCCCTGGTCCTGCTCGTGCTGTGGGAGATCCTCAGCCGGGTGGGGGTGTTCTCCCCCATCGTGCTGCCGCCGCCGAGCGCGGTGGCGATGAAGTGGTATTCCGGGCTCCTGCCCGGCCTGCCCTACGATCCGGCCACCGAGAGCTACTGGCACTGGATGTTCTCCGGAGAGATGCCGCACGACGCCGTGGCGAGCCTCACCCGCGTGATCATGGGCTTCTGCGTCGGCGCCGGCCTCGCGGTGCCGGTGGGCCTCCTCCTCGGCACCAGCGACCGGCTCTACGCGCTGTTCAACCCCCTGCTCCAGATCCTGCGGCCGATCCCGCCCATCGCCTACATCCCGCTCGCCATCGTCTGGTTCGGCCTCGGCAACCCGCCGGCCCTGTTTCTGATCGCGCTGGGCACCTTCTTCCCGGTCCTGGTCAACACCATCGCGGGGGTGCGGCAGGTGGATTCGATCTACATCCGGGCGGCCCGCAACCTCGGGGCCAATTCCTGGACCATGTTCCGCCGGGTGATCCTGCCGGCGGCGAGCCCCTTCGTGCTCGCCGGCATGCGGATCGGCATCGGCACCGCCTTCATCGTGGTGATCGTGGCCGAGATGATCGCGGTCTCGGACGGGCTCGGCTACCGCATCCTGGAGGCCCGCGAATACATGTGGTCCGACAAGATCATCGGCGGCATGCTCACCATCGGCATCCTCGGCCTCATCATCGACGGGGCGATGTCGCGCCTCAACGACCACCTCCTGCGCTGGCATCGCGGCCTTGAACGCTGAACCGGGACGCCTCACCATGTCGGCGCAGATCGAGATCGCCCAGGCCAGCAAGGTCTTCGGGACGGGGGCCGGCGCCGTGCCGGCGCTGGACGACATCTCCGCGACGGTGCCGGAGGGGCAGTTCCTCTGCCTGCTCGGGCCGTCCGGCTGCGGCAAGTCCACCCTGCTCAACGCCATCGCGGGCTTCACGCCGCTGAGCGAAGGGCGGATCACCATGGGTGGGCGCCCCGTCACCGAGCCGGGGCCGGACCGGGGTATGGTCTTCCAGGAATACGCCCTGTTCCCCTGGATGAACGTGGAGGACAACGTCCGCTTCGGCCTCGACATCCGGGGCGTGCCCCGCGCCGACGCCACCGTGACGGTGGACCGCATCGTGGCGACCCTGGGCCTGTCGGATTTCCGCAAGCGCTATCCGAAGGACCTCTCCGGCGGCATGCGCCAGCGCGTGGCCATCGCCCGCATCCTGGCCCTCGACCCGCCGGTGATGCTGATGGACGAGCCCTTCGGAGCCCTCGACGCCCTGACCCGGCGCACCCTGCAGGACGAGCTCCTCCGGATCTGGGCCGAGTACCGCAAGACGGTGATCTTCGTCACCCACTCCATCGAGGAGGCGATCTATCTCGCCGACCGCATCCTGGTGATGACCTACCGGCCGGGGCGCATCAAGCGCGACATCACGGTGGAGATCCCGCGCCCGCGCGACACCGCTTCGGGCGAGTTCAACGTCCTGAAGCGGGAGCTCGCCGGGCTGGTGATGGCCGAGCAGCAGCGCTTCACCAGCGCGGAGCTGCATGGCACGGCGGTGGACTGAGGGAGCGTCGTCGTCGGAAGGTCGGGGTCCGGCCCCGGACGTTCCGGGCGACCGGTTTGCCCGCCGGCGATGCGCTATCCGGAGACAAGAACGCCCGCAGGCCGGTGGGCCGCGGGCGCCGAAGGTTGTTGCAAATCACCCGAGGACCAGCACGGGCAGCGCGAAGATGAAAGCGGTTCTCGCTGCGGCTGGCAAGAAGAAAAACGGAGCCTGATCGGCGAACCCTGTTCAGTACCGGCCCGGTCGCAGCCCCTCGGACAACCGAAGCGCTTCGAGGACGGCCTTGCCGATACGATCCGCCTCGTCCTCGCCCGCGGCGTTGGCCAGCACGACGGCCACGGGCCGCGGAACCGACAGGGCCTGCGCACCGACCGTGACCTGAAGCTCGTCGCCGTGCGGCGCCTCGATGCGGCGCAGGCCGACGCGCAGGCCGGCGGCATCTCCGAAGACGCGCTCCAGGCCCGCCAGGGCCTCCCGGCTCGTGCCGAAATCGCCCGTGATGACGTCAGCCATGCATTCTTCTCCTTCGGGTCGGCGGGGCGGATGCGCGGGCCCGGTCGCCTGCGGACTCGGCGAAGGGGCGTAGGGCGATCAGGAGGTCGACCATTCCCGCTTGACCTCCTCGGCCGACCGGTCGAGCCGCACGGTGTCGCCCTCGACGGACTGGACGAAATCCACCGGGATGAAGTGGTGGAGGCCGCCCGCGTCCGGGTCCTTCTTCGTCAGCTTGATCTCGCCCTTGTCGACGTGATCGACTGTGCCGACATGCGCACCGTCCGAACCGACGACGTCGGCATGTTCCTTGATCTGCGAGACATCGACCATCGGCATCACTCCCCGTTGCGAGGTCAACGGGAGCGGCGTGGCGGTGTTCCAGCCGCCGGACGGGGCTGCGTCAGGGATCGGCGCCGGTCGGGTCCGCACCGTCGCGCCGCGCTGCGCGGGCCATGTTGATGAGTTCGCGGGCCGTGAGCCCGCGCGCCGGGACCTCGGACGCCTCCGGCCCCGCCATAGCCTGCCGGATCGTGGCCAGAATCGGCCGGCCGAGGGCGAGCCCGCTGGACCGCAGCGTGGCGTCCTGGCTCCGCCAGAGCCGGCGCAGGCGCATCGCCCGCGAGCCGCTCGCCTGATTGCCGCTCACCCGCCTGTCGATCTCTGCCGCCATTCGTCCTCGTCCCGTCCTCGTCGGGGGCGAATAGCAAAGCTTGATCGCAGGCGACATTCTTGAAGTGACCCGCCGCTGCTCTATCGCGCCTGATGGCCCGGCCTATCCGTCCGGCGGTGCGATCAGGTCGTCGGGCGTGACGCCGAGCGCCCAGGCCAGCCGGCCGAGGGCCGCGAGGTCGACGGCGTCGCCCTCGCCGCGCTCCACCGCCTGAATCGTCGAGATCTCGACCTCCGCGAGGTAGGCGAGGTCCTCGAGGGGCAGGCCGAGGCGCAGCCGGGCGGCGCGCAGGTTCCGGGCGAGGGTCATCAGGAGGGTGCGCGTTTCGGCGGACCGATCGGACATGCCCACCATATGGCGTGCGGCACCGACCGGCGGTCAGGCTCTGCGGCGTTTGGCGCGTGGCCGGACATGGGTCCGGTCCTCCCGCACGGTCATCGATTCTTAACCATGATGCGTCAGGGTCCGATCAAGCCGGTGGCGGCCTCGCGGCGCCTGACCGGCGACGGCCATGCTGCCGGATCGGGTGACGCCGGATGTACGCGCACCCGATCTCGGCGGCATGCCCGTCGGCCCTCCGCGCCGAGGCCGGGGCGTGCGTGCGAAACCCTCTCCCCCGGTCCGGCGTTGATGCTGATCCTACGGGGAGTATCTCGCTTCGGGCTCCTCACCCGGACCCGAGCAGCCTGCCTCGAACCGACGCATCGGACGGTCCCGCATGTCTCTCTTCTTCGCCCTCGCCCTCATCGGCATCCCCATGGCCCTCGCGGCGATGGAACTGGTCCGCATGCGCGCCTCCCGCCCTCTCTAGGACGGGCAGGGCGCGCTAAGACGGGAAGGCCGGGATCGATCCGCCGGCGGCTGGCCTCACTCGCGGTCGATTGGGAGAACGCGGAGCGGGGCCTCGACTTTCGGCGGGCGAATGGTCAGCCGTCGCGCCCGCATCCGGCCCCGGGATCATCGGTCCCGCCGCGGCGGGCGGCGTCGCCCTCCAGGCATTGCGGGTTGGCAGTGCGTTCGGGCGCGCAGCAGGGCCACCTGATCGTCGGTGGATCGACCCTGCTTCGCGCCTTCGAGGTCGACCTCCTGAGGGGCGCCGAGACGGGCAACCTGCCCGTTCCGCTCCGCCCTCCTCCTTTTCCGACGAGCGTTCCGCGCGTGCGGATCAGCGCATCAGGCGCTCCTGGATGAAGCGGTCCCTGCGACGCTTGGAGACGTAGGAGCGGGCCGCGTAGCCCAGCGCGAAGCCCAGCGCGATCATCACCAGGACGGCGAGAAACTGGAGCAGGAACGAGATCAGGACCCCGAGCGTGACGCCCACGGCGAGGAGCGCGTAGCCGGTGCCGCGCGTGCGCGGCTTGCTCATCTCCACGGCGGCGGCCAGACGGACGACCTGAACGTTCCGCCGGATCGCCCCGCGGAGGGACTCGAACTTGGCGCCGAAGGCGTGGGAGGCGTGCATCGAGGGCGCTCTGCGTGAAGGCGGGTCGTGAGTCGGCTGCAGGCCAGCATATCGTGATCGCGCCGGCTTGGTGAAGTCCGGCTTCGGAGACGTCCGGTCGCCGGCCGGTCGCGTCGGCGCGCGGCCGGGAGGTCGGGCGTTGCTCGGGCCGGGCGTGAGGACCCGCTCAGAACGCGTTGGTTCGGCGCGTGATTTCGGCCAGGACGGTGCGCACGAGGATCTGGATGTCGAGGCGCAGGC